>JAGQOY010000494.1 GCA_020427005.1 Planctomycetales bacterium | reverse complement strand
CGGAGGAGCAAGGTTGGGAGTCGAGCCGCATGGCCGCCTACGCTGGAATGGTGGATCGACTCGATCAAGAAATTGGGCGGCTTATCGAGTACTTGAAGCAGAAGGGCGTTTACGACAATACCTTGCTCGTATTCGTTTCGGATAACGGTGCCTGTCCATTCGACCGCACGAAAGGGAAGGAGCTTGAGCCGTTCGACTCTCAGAGCTACTGGACCTACGATACCGGTTGGGCACACGTCGGCAATGTGCCATTTCGCTATTACAAACAGAATAGCCATGAAGGAGGAATCGCTTCTCCTGCTATCTTTCACTGGCCGCAGGTTATCGGTTCTGGGAGCAAAGTCAAACCCAATAGCCTTGATGCCACTCCCGCCCATTTAATTGATCTGATGGCGACCTGCCTCGATGTTGCGGGGGTGAACTATCCTGATAACGTGGCGGGGCGTCCAATTGATCCGCTGATGAGATTGTCGTTAAAACCAGTGCTGGTCGGCGCAGCGATGCCAGAGCGACCGTATATGTACTTCCACTTTAGCACCAATCGTGCTCTGCGTATTAAGGATTGGA
>JAGQOY010000493.1 GCA_020427005.1 Planctomycetales bacterium | reverse complement strand
GCCCACGATCGGCAGCGCTCGATTCGGCCAATCGCTTTGCAATTCGCTCCCTTCTCCGATCAATCTCGTGATGGGAAATTTGACGCTTGCGGCGGGCAACCTTTTGTGCTTCAATTTTACTCACTCGAAATCTCCTTTAGGTGAAAATCGGTCTCGTCGGGAGCCAGCAAAAACTACCGACGTTTCCTTGGTGATTTCGAGTTTTTTTATAGATACATCGTGGAAATGAAAAGGGCACGTACTTATTTGAGGACGAGTACGAGTACGAGTACCGCGATGCTGAGTACGAGTACGAGGAGCAGCCGGAAAAACGAAACAGCCAGAACCAAGCGTTGAACGGAAGCCGCCGAGCCTGACCAACTTGCTAACAAATCCAACCCGGCGGCTCCGTTAACGCCGATGTTCTGCCACTCACGTCAAGACCACGAGATGAAATCGTATTCACTTCTTACGCTTCTGCTTCTCATCGTCATCGCTGCTCTGGTGGCGTCGCACATACGAATGAAGCGACAACTTGCCGAGGCTCGTGCGGAAGTTGATGCGATTCGTCGTGACTTCGGGTATATCC
>JAGQOY010000492.1 GCA_020427005.1 Planctomycetales bacterium | reverse complement strand
ATTTGCCTTGGGACTCGGCGGCAATGGCCGTCAGCCTATCACGCATCCGCAACGTAATCGCATGGCTCTGCAGGCGGCGATTCTTCTTGCCGACCAAGTTAACGCGGATCTCGGCTTGATGCGGCAGGTTGCGCAAGTAGTAGTGACGGACCATACCATTAAAATCGATCGGTCCGGCCAATCCTGCGTAAGCTGTAAAATCGCTAACCTCAGGCGTCTCAGCCAGTTCCAACTCTAGCCGCCGCAACACCGCATCGGTCCGCTCCAGAGTTGTGCCTTCGGGCATGTCGAGCACCAGTAGGAATTCGTTCTTGTTGTCAAAGGGCAGCATTTTGAGGGGCACCATCCGCAGTGCTCCCAGTCCGGCGGCGCCGACGGTCAGCCCGCCCATGAGCAACAAGAACAATATTGCCCGTGAGCGGCTTTTCAGCAAGGGCGACATCAAGGGGCGAAAAAACTTGTAAAGCAAGGTTTGCTGTACAACCTGTGGATCGTAGGCCTCGTGCGCTGGCGGAGCGGCATCCACGGCCTGGCTTAGCTCGCCCTCGCTCCCGTCCCCTTGGTTTTTG
>JAGQOY010000491.1 GCA_020427005.1 Planctomycetales bacterium | reverse complement strand
CGATACCGGGAAGGCACCCTCGACCTCTTCTACGAGTAGCTGATGTTGCCTCCCACCTGCCGCTGCTGTGCGCTTACTGTGTGCTGACACTAATATTTGGAATTGCACTGCGCCGTCGGCGTTGATAATTCACAGACAGATAAAGGCAGTTGCAAGCTGTCGAACAAACATGGATTGTGGAACTAGGAATTGCCAGCAATCGTTGTCTTTACTGCTTGCACGCACAGAAAGGCTGGCCGATGAAGAAGTTGGCTATAACGGATTGGGTCGGCGGTTCGAAAATCGTCATTTGGCAGTGGTTCGACAATTTGTTTCAGTGAAAAGCCGGCTTCTATCGGTGGCATTAAGATCTCTTCCAAGGACCGGCGATAACTTGGCATGACGACCGGTATGCCAAATCCAGTCCACTCACATTCGACCTGTTCAACAGAGAAGTAAGAAGTCGTGTCGTAATATTCTGCATCGAACGCGGGGTGACCACATGAGAACTGTACGGATCCACCTCTGGCAAGAATGCGATGGAATTCTTGAAATAGTTTGCGCCAATCCTGAACGTAGTCGAGGCAAAG
>JAGQOY010000490.1 GCA_020427005.1 Planctomycetales bacterium | reverse complement strand
AAGCTGTGCCGCCTGGTCCGATGCGGTAACTGACTCGCCCGCCGAACGCGGGAACAACGAGCCTTCCGTGGTTTCGACTCCCTTCGCCAATGCGTCGATCGATGTTGCCAACTCTTCCAATTGTGCTCGTTGTTCGTCAGTAGGAGCCTCGATAACCGGGGCTGTTTGAGGATCGCCCCCTCCGCCGTTGACGGGCGTTTGATTGAAGAAAGCAAAGAACTGGTAATACTCACGTCGTGTGAACGGATCAAACTTGTGATCGTGGCAACGACAACATTGCAGCGTGAGTCCCATCCAGACAGTGCCAACGGTTTCCATCTGATCAAAGATATACTCGATGCGATTCTCCTCGGCGATGCGACCGCCTTCGCCGTTGATCATGTGATTGCGGGAAAAGCCGGTGGCCAGTTTCTGCTCGAAAGTCGCCTCAGGCAGCAGGTCGCCCGCGAGTTGCCAGACGGTAAACTCGTCGAACGGTAGGTTGTTGTTGAACGCTTGCACCACCCAATCGCGCCACGGCCACATCGTTCGCTCGCGATCACCTTGATACCCGTTCGTCTCCGCATAGCG
>JAGQOY010000489.1 GCA_020427005.1 Planctomycetales bacterium | reverse complement strand
GTGCGGATTCGCGGCGACCGAGACGATGCCGACGAACGCCTGCACATGGTTCTACACCTGCAAGGGATGCGGCGCGAAATTGCGACCCAAAGAAGGTGACTGCTGCGTCTTCTGCTCATATGGATCGGTGCCTTGCCCGCCGATTCAGGCCGGAGAGAAGTGCTGCTAACCGTCGCTCACCGCACGTCATCGGGCCAACAACGCATTGCGGCGAGGTTCGGCCTACCCGTCCAGATATCCCGTCCCTCAGTGCTGCACCAGCGCCGGCAATGCCAAGGGCCGAGCGAAATTGGCTTCGCTCGGCCCTGATGGAATTGCGGAGCGGGTGATGGGATTCGAACCCACGACATTTTGCTTGGGAAGCAAACACTCTGCCAACTGAGTTACACCCGCGAGGATCGCTCAGGGCTGCATTTTACTCCCGCCCGAATAGTGTGTCGAGCGCCGGAAACGCACCAAGTAACCGCTCGATGAGTGCGTACGCAACTGCCCGAATGAGATTGACGTTGCCGGCATTTCTCCCGTATACTCCGCATCCGTGTCGACCGCGGGGGCGTAGCTCAGCTGGGAGAGC
>JAGQOY010000048.1 GCA_020427005.1 Planctomycetales bacterium | reverse complement strand
TGCATCTTCCCTAAGTCACGTGACCAGAGTTTGCCTCCCTCCATATCTAGAGCGTAAATCCCCTGGCTTCCAAAATTCGCAATCAACCGCTGTCCGTCGGTGGCCAGGGAACCTGATGCGAACGTGTTTGTTGGATGGCCTCCTTCATGCGGCACAGCGCTGGTCAAGGTCCGGCGCCAAATTTCTCGTCCAGTCGATAAATCGTATGCCAGAACGAGATAATCATGAACCGAGGTCGGCTTCGGGTTGCTCATTCCTCGACCACCAGAGTCACTCGATTGAGCGACAGTCTGACCACCAGCGTCTTTGCCAGTATCCACTGTAGACATCAAGTAAACATGCCCCTCGACTACAATCGGGGTCGAACTCCCTTTTCCCGGAATCTCTTGACGCCAAACAATGTTGTTCTCAGCCGACCAACTGGAAGGTGGATTTCCTGAGCCTATCGAACCGTTGAAATTTGGACCTCTCCAATGATTCCAGTCTTCAGCAATTGCACACGGAGGGAAAAGGAACATCAAAGTAAAAATAAGTCCCAATCGATTGTTGACTACCAATGTAGGTCTCCTAAGACAATTGAAAACGGTTTCTTCAAGTGGTTTTAGCGAAGCTCGTGTTATTCGACTAAACGCAATCCATCAAATAGCTACGGTCTAACTTGTCGAAATCCACTTGCGCAAGGTCTGAGTGTCTCTGCGATTCGCGTCAATTGCGCTTTGAATCTCATCTCGCTTAAATCTTCGATACCCCAGCCATTCCATGTGGATCGACAGTGGCATCGGTTCCAAACCAGCGCGCATAGTATCGAAAACTCCTTGGTTAACGAAACCTGTGTCCAAAGGCACGTCTCGATACTGATCTCCCCTCGGTCCTTCCCAAATACCATCCTTTACATAAATCGAACGTATGTGCGGCTTACAAGCGGCCACGGAAGTCTGCCAACTTGATCCAGTATCTTTGCGAAGGTGCCTTGTATCAAACGCCAGCCCAAACAACTTGGGCTCGATGCCATCCAACAACATCGGAACATCTACACCAAGCGCTCCCACATAGCCCTGCTTTGCGCTGCCTCCAGAATGATTTTGGTACAGCCCTTGTAAACCAAGCTGCCTATTTAGCTGAGACAAATCTCGTATCTGGCGATTGAACTCTTTTAATTGTGGCAGCATGGGTTTCTGTAAATCATAGAAGTAGTGCTTCATACGATAGTAGTAAATGCCGTTCGACTTAAGCGCTTTCAACAGAGGCTCTGTGGTCGGTTCATCAGCAGACGCGATGTGCGTGGCAGCAATTAGCAATTTTTTACCACGCTGCTGAAGCGCGGCAACCATCTTGGGAACCTCATCCTCTGCTGCTTCTGGCTCAATGTGCCCGCCAGGACGAATTGTAGCTTCGACTCCATCTGCACCAACTTGGACCAACGCATCGGCCAACTCCTGGTAATTGAGGTCTTCAAATACTTTTTCGAATATTGCAATCGGCCACTGTCCAACTGACTCAGCCGCGTAGGTCCGTGCTCCAGACGAACTGACGCCAGATGCTGCTGCCATCGACAAGACCGCTGCACCATGAGCTACCTGACTCTGAAGAAATCGACGCCGACTCGCAAAAAATATCGGGTTGTTAGGCACATTCATCTTTTCATTTTCCAAACTACTGCTCTCGACACCACACCAACTAGGCCACGCGCTCTACCTGGCACACCATGAGGCCTGCGGAAGTAAACGAAGGCTATTGATAGCTAGCCTTGTTAAACGTTACTTGTCCCGCCTTAGCAGCTTAGACCGATGGATTTCAAGGGCATTATATCTTAATGAGAGGACTCGCTGTTTGCCGTTCCTGTATTTGACTGAGGATATTTCGATGAACCAGGTCAACGGCTCAAGTAAAAGTATCCTTCGCCAGTGCGCACACAAGTGTACTATCGAACGCAAGTCAATATTCAACCTGATTACTATACAAACGTGTGCGATTGTGACCTGGGATTATCACTGGACGGGTATTGAATGTGAGCCGTGACGCGTAAGCGGCCAGTCTCAAATATTACCCGAAACCTTACGGCCTTCGGCTCACAGCTCATCAGTGCGCACGGCTATTTAGTGATTGGCTGCAACCATCTGACGGACGACTTCCCTACGACTGTTAGTCCGTTCGAAGATTTCGAGCTGTTGCTTTGCCCCAGAATTTGTTGGCAATTGGGAAAGCATCTCCAACTCTCTTTCACAAGCGAGTTCATGAGCGATGGGCAGCAAAGAATCCACCAGCCTACTTGTCATCTGCTCAACAGGAATCTGTGTGTAGTCATTGGAACTAACAAGCGCAGCGCCAGCTCCAAAACGAGTGGCCCTCCACTTGTTCTGTTGAACCATCATCGGGTGGTAATCGGATTGAAAGGTTCCTTCGTCAATTTCGCGTGAAATCGCTACCACCAAACATTGGACTAAAGCGGCAATGGAAAGCACATGTTCCAACCGAGGTGGCATGTCGCATACACGCACCTCAACAGTCCCAAAATTATGGTGCGGACGGATATCCCACCATATTTCACGAATGCTATTTATAAATCCAGTGCGTTTAAGATGGTCGATTAGCCATACGTATTCTGAATAATTGCGCATGCGATGCGGTAAACCAGCCGTTGGCAGGCCCTCCATGATCTTGGACCGATTCGAATGCAGCCCTGTATTTCTGCCCTCCCAAAACGGCGAATTCGCGCTTAGGCTCAACAATAACGGTAAATACTTTAGCATGCGATCACATATCATGATCGCTTTGTCTCCAGATTCTACTCCGACATGCACGTGTAGACCAAAAGTCACTAGTCGACGCGCAACGTCCTGCATCAAATCGACGAGTCGATAGTAGCGTTCATCCACAGTTATTTGCTGGTCGCGCCAAGAAGAAAAAGGGTGCGTCGCTGCCCAATAAAGCTTCAATCCTAAGGGCTCCATAACCTGTTCAACCACGGATAACTTTCGGCGCAAATCCTCGCCAGCCTCATGCACTGTATTGCAGATTTTCGTGTTGATCTCCAAGTAACTCTGCATAAGCTCAGGCTTTATCGATCCCTGATAACTAGCAGGAATCGCCTGCAGAACGTCTGAAATCCGATTTGCTAAGGCCAGTGAGTCGTTCTCGACAATCTGTAACTCAATTTCAACTCCCAAGGTTGGACGATCATTTCGTGTGAACGGCAGATTCGACATACTTCGTTCCTTTTGACGTCCAATTGATTTTGCAGTGTTTGAACAAATCGAATTACTACTATCGGTGTGCGCGAAAAATGAACACCATCTTTCGCTACGCAAACATTCCCTGAAGTTCTAGAATCCTGCACATTAACTTGAGCAAAGACGCTAAGTGATTCAACTTTCAAGCCAAACTCGATTGCGGCTCATTATATCTCCTGAGAAGCTACCTCGGTGCACCCAGAAATCGTTTGTGCGAATCAGCCCACAAAAGCGCACGGTCACTGCGACCGTTTGATCACTAGGATTTACTGGTCTACCTAAACAATGCGAGGCACCAGATGCACGCGCACAAAACAACTAATACAACATCTCCTGTTTTACTGAACCGGGATGACCGGACATTCCTGAATACGTTAATTACCCAGCCCGTCGCGCATCCATGTTGGCAGTACCCCATGGGCCTGACCAAGGATAACAACAGGCTGCATAGCCAAACCATCAAACTCACTGACCACGCAAACTGCAAGGCGTAACTTTCAAACGGCTCCAAGGCCGACAGCCTAAAACTCCACGGCGAAACTATTGCCAATCCCATGAATACGAGAGCTGCCACCCTGCTTGCCTTGAGAAGTACAACTATAGCGCGTTTCAAGCTTGGCGAAAACCGACGGCCCCTTCGGCGCAACAGTTTTGACTGCCACTGTTGAAGTATCCCGTGTGGACAAAGATGTGCGCAGTAGATATTTCTACGAGTAAGCAATGGCCACAGCACTGTCACCGTCAGCAGTAAAAATAATCCGGGGACCTGAAAGACGCTTACACCACCTCGGAGCCAGCCTACATAAAGCGCAATCGACAGCAGATTTCCAGTTATAACGCCCAGTACCACTAATGAACCAATCTGCAAACACCACCACCGCTGACGGCACTTAAGCCCCAACCCATCGATGACAATTGCTCCGCCGAGCAGCAAGAGGGTCAACCACTCAACATGATTTACACCTTTCGCCCACGTCCCAAGGTCTGGCGGATTAGAATTTCGCCGTTTCGAAAGTTGACGAGCAGACTCGGACAAAGTGCGGGCAATCGCTTGCGATGTCATTGTGGCCCCTGAGACACCCTCTATCTGAGAAGCCCATTCTTCGTCGCTGAGTTTTAAGAGCGTGAGACCTGAAAACAACTTCCAAAAGCCTCTTTCCTGACGAACGTAATCTGTATAAGGCTGGTTGTCGAAGGTACTACGCAGTTGAACGCCGACAATTACCATGTCTACGTCCAGAAAGACTAGTAATTCACTGGGTCCCTGGTATCCCGGAATTGAATCCGCAAGTTGTCCCGTACGAAATACAAATCCCTGGATTACCCGTCCGTTTCTGACGCTCGTAAGATCGGCTGTGGATCCGACGGCAACCAGTTCTTTGGCCCCAGGAAAAGTAGACACAACCTCTCTTAACTCAACCTCACGTGGAAACCTCAGACTTGTTTTCCGACCGCTTAATATCTGCACTGCCGTTTCTGCTATTGCCAGACTCGTTAACGTGGCACCCGAAACGGCATCCATGTTCCTGGTCTCGTCACGTCCCAATTCCCAGCCCAGAAATTGTTGCCAGTATGCCGCATTGCCTTTCACTAGATTGACATGTTCCTCCGTATCTCCACAGCTCAGTAACACGGCCGCAGAAACGCAATGGCGTTCGTCCAAGCGAAATAGAAGTCGACTACTGCCACTATATCCTACGATGGCTTCAGCCTCGGTCGCATTGGTGATAAGTTGCCCTTCTATGCCAGATGCAGTTCGATAGTGATACCTATTCGTATCGCGAATCAGCTCTAGACTCGTTACGTCCGGCATCCAAGGGAATACTTCCTCGAGCTTCAGTAGGCGATCAGTATTCAACTTCAAATTGTGATGAGCCACTAGCCGCAACCCGGCAACTACCAAGCCTAGGATGAATATTCGAACTAGAATTCGCCCCCCTTTACGGGCTCGGCTGCTCCCAGAGCCTTCAATTACGATAGGTAAAGTAACGTCTTGTGTATTACGGCTATCCATGAAAAAACTGTTCACTTGAAGTTACAACTTGAAAGTTGAGCCGGTAACTTTCAGGTTTCTGACGCACTGCTTGCACTTGTCATCCCTATAGCTCCCCTTTTTTGGGAATTCTCGCGATCTGTCCACGGTATCCAACCGGGAACTCTAGAATTCCCCACGCTGTTATACAGTGCGCAATCAAACTTTGCGCGACAATACAGGATACTAGATTGCTTGCTACCTACCTTTATCGCTAAGATAACAATCCCGCCTCCATTTTTTCAGAGGCGAACCATTCAACTTGAGGACCTTAGAAAATGCAAATGGCAAATGGCTTTTGGCGCTTGCTAATTATCCGAATCTGCTATCTGGGAATGTTTTTTTTCACGCCCTCTTTTAGCTTTCATTCCGCTGCAGCGGCGGATGGACCTGCGACTGTGTCTGAGGCCAAGAAAGTTGTAGATTTGTCGGCAATAAAACTCATTGGTAAAGACCCCCAGATAAACACGCGAGAGGTTGCCTTTCTAAGCTACTCATGCAATGGAGCTGTCGAGTCGATTACCAAGGAGTTGATTGAACAACTTAAACAGTTGAGTTTTAAGGAAAATGGCGACTCAACCATCACGCCACAGTACGCCAGCGCAACTATGTCATCAGGTGCTTTTACCCTCAGCCTATCGATAATGCCTTCAGGACAGGGTGACCAAGTCTTGGTAAATGTCCAAAACCACGGCAACGTCTCGCTAGCAGCACTTCCGCGGCCAAAGGATGCTAAGGAAGTTTATGCTACACCCGTTGTGGCCGCCTATCTTGCATCCGGATCAGTGGAGGATACTACGAAGCAATACTTACGACTGTTTACCGAGGCAGGCTGGGAACCATATGGCACAGATGCGGTTGGATTTTATGTGCGAAAGAATGCAGTGCGCGTTCAAGCCTTCATCGGCGAAGCACCGGCCCAAGGCGGTAAGACAATGGTGCAACTGAGTTCCATTCAAATGTCCGCTTCCATACCAACACCAAGCGAATGTGAACTAATTAGTTATACCGACTCAACGAAAACAGTGCTATTGCAAACAAAAAAGAGCGAAGCTGAAGTAATCGAGTTTTATAAACTCACATTAGGGAAAGACCGTTGGAAGGCCACTACAGATCAACCCTTCAAAGTGGACTTTTGGGATCATATGATTTTCCGTAATCCAGAAAAGGATCTCATTGAGATCGAATTCAAGGAGATCGACGGCAAGACTCAAGCCACGGTCGAATTTCAAACTGCCGCTCAGGTGGACGCACTTGAGCAGCGAGCCAAATTAGCAATGCAGGAGCGGGCCGAAGCTAAGAAAGCCGAAGAAGCAAAAGCGGCAGCGCAAATAGCAACTTTGGAAGTAACTGCACCTCAGGGCGCCAAACTCGGCGATCACTCTGAGTCAAAAATAAGCTACTCAATTGGTGCCGGTAAAGCAAAGACCGCGGTTACTGCGTGGTTAAAGGGAATCGAAAGCCAGGGATGGAAGTTGACAACAAACGTCAACGAGGGAATAGTCGGAGATTTTGTACTCAATAGGGGCGAGAGTGAAATCCACGTCACATTCACAGACACAGGGTTTGGCAACGCTGAGATCGAGATTTCCGCATTTACGAAATCCAAACTGAAGCCCCGTTGATACAGCGCAGCCATGTTACCTTCATTTGATTTGGCAGTGTTTCGACAAGGTACGTTCCCTGCCTTTCCGAGCCAGGTGGGGAAGGGTGGGAGGGGCGAGCGCCGTGAAATGGCCGTGAGGGGAGGGTCGATCTCGATGTCCGTCAGATGCTTGGTGGGACTGCTGGTAATTCTCACAACCGTCACTGACAATTATTTGTATGCCACGCCACTTCCCAATATTGTGCTGTTTCTTATCGACGATTTGGGATGGAGGGATCTCAGCTGCCAAGGTAGCAGCTATTATCGAACCCCCAATATCGACCAACTAGCTGCTGACGGCGTCCGTTTCACGGATGCCTATTCCGCATGTGCCGTGTGTTCTCCTACGCGAGCTGCCATCTTGACAGGAAAATATCCGGCACGGTTGATGCTCACCGACTGGCTCCCGTCGGGTCGTTGGGATCCCAAAGCAAAACTGCGTTCAGCACGATTTGTGCGTAGCTTGCCTGTCGAAGAGTTTACCTTGGCCGAGGCACTGCGTGAGGCGGGCTATCGAACGGCCAGCATTGGCAAGTGGCACCTAGGTAGCGAGCCATTTTCACTACCAGAACATCACGGTTTCGACCTGAACATTGCTGGCAACGCCCATGGTGCCCCTGGCAGTTACTTTTATCCATATGAGGGTGACTGGTTAATTCCCGGGACAGGCCTGCGTGCAAGGTGGAATGTGTTGCCTAATGGTCATGCCGACGAATACCTGACGGATCGGTTAACAGACGAAGCAGTCAAATTTATTACCCAAAACAAAGATCAACCATTCTTCCTTTACTTTCCGCATTACGGGGTTCATGCACCACTTCAAGCAAAGCCCCACATGATCGCTAAATATAAACAGATCCCCAAGGAACAACGTCAAGGCCTGCCAGAATACGCTGCCATGGTGGAAAGTGTTGACGACAGCGTGAGCAGAGTAATAGCAGTGCTTGAGCAACTCAAGATTTCCGAAAATACCATCCTCATTTTCACAAGTGACAATGGCGGATTTTGGAAAGCGACTAACAACGCTCCTCTGCGTGGAAACAAAGGCGCATACTACGAAGGTGGGATTCGGGTTCCGTTAATCATCAAGTGGCCTGGGACGGTACAAGCCGGAGCGATTGTAAATGAACCCGTCATAAGTAACGATCTCTATCCAACTTGCTTAAGCGCAGCCGGAATCAAATCGCTGCCCAACCAACATATGGACGGGTTAGATCTCAGTGACTTGATAGCAGGAGACCAGCGCCAGCTAAATCGTGAATCGCTGTTTTGGCACTTTCCACATTACAACGAACACCCATCTAGTGTTCCTTCAAGCGTCATTCGCAAACGCAATTGGAAGTTAATTGAATCATTCGACCCAGAAGGCCTGGAACTCTATAACCTGCAGCAAGATATCAGTGAGAAAGTCAATCTTGTTTCTCGCGAGCCAATGATACTTGCCGAACTTAAAACTGATCTTGATTCATGGCGAATTTCCGTTGGCGCCCAAATGATGCAACCAAATCCAGATTACTCACCACCACCTGTCGCAAACTTGAAGAGTCAAATCGAAACCACAAAGACAGGTAAGTAGCTGGGCCCGACCAACTCAAAAACCTGTACAACCTATTCGCATCACATTAGATTAGCGAGCCGGCCACTTCCACTGAGGTAAGTCGAAGGGATCGACACCTACTAGCTGAGTAGCGCCAAAACTCTTTTCTAAAACAAATACGGCACAATTCCGCGATGCGTCCAATTCCTGAACCAGTAATTGCGAATGAGTGACCAACAGAATTTGTTGTAACTGAGAATACTCTGAGATCAGACGCGCCAACGCCGGAATAAGATCCGGGTGAAGGCTCGTTTCTGGTTCGTTTAAAACCATCAGTTGTGGAGGACGTGGGGTCAATAAAGCTGCGACCAACAACAGGTAACGTAACGTTCCATCGGACAGCTCTGAACTTCTAAGCGGGCGCAGCATTCCTGGTTGATATAGCTGCACCTCAAAACGTGCATCCTGGTTGTCAATCGACAACTGTGAACCTGGAAAC
Source organism: Planctomycetales bacterium (assembly GCA_020427005.1). Taxonomy (GTDB): domain Bacteria; phylum Planctomycetota; class Planctomycetia; order Pirellulales; family Pirellulaceae; genus Aureliella. The sequence goes on along the minus strand of JAGQOY010000048.1, from coordinate 29,936 downwards.
GCATCGGCTATACATTGTTCGAGCAGATCTGCATTACCAATCTCCCGAATGGTCTGTAAAGCTGCAGCCAAACCTGCTCCATCATTTCCCAGCACAGGTGTATATGTCCCAATTTGAACACCGCGAGAGGGTGCGGTTTGGTCAGTGCGAAAATGGTCATAAAATCGCCAGCTACGGATCCAATCGCGTAGGCGTATGACAGCCGGAGCCGATTCAGGATCTGTAAACTCGCTTAAAAGACTATCAAAGCTTCCTAACTCCAAGTCGGGTGTCTGCCATTGGCTCTTCGAATTCCGAATTCGAATCGCAGGTCCCTTTCGATCAATTAGCAGATCCTGTGTTTTTTGACTTGCCCCTAGGAAGATGCATTCACGCTTAATAATTGGGTCAAGGAAAAATGCCGAGTTAGAAGGTACCGGCAACCCCAGGTCGCAAGTGTAAGTATATTCATCACTTGCAAATCCCAGCTTCAGGCTGATGGGTTTCTTTCGCAATGTGCCCTGAACCGGAACTAGGCCCAATTGCATTTCGCGTGATACAACCTCCGGACCTGCCCAGAGTACCGATCGCAGTCCGCCTTCTCTGGCCAAGGAGTGTACGAGTTGCCCACGAGCCGTATCTGCCAAGAGTCTAAGTGCACGATACAAACTAGATTTGCCGCTACCATTTGGGCCAGTAATAACTGTCAAATGAGAAAGTGGTATCACTAGCTCTTTAAGCGATCGATAACCTGCTACAGCCAAGGATTGCAACATCCCACATCACGCTCGCTCAAAACTCATCGAAATCAAGGGCTCAAAGAATGTACTCAAGAGTACTAATGTTTGCCCAGAAAAATGAGTGGATGCTTGTAAAAAGAACCTATTTTACCGCTCTGCATAACCTGAAATTCGCCAAAACCAGCGATCCGAGGCAGTCCACATGGCTTGATTGTACCCTATGCTGCTCGGCGCAGGGGTTCTTTTTCTGTTAGTATCTCCCCTTTATCATTGACGTCTTCGAAGCGAACTGCCACCTGTTTGCTAACTCCTGATTCCTGCATAGTAACGCCATACAGCGTTGTGGCCGCCGTCATAGTCTTTTTGGAGTGGGTAACGATGATGAATTTTGTCCAATCCAGAAATTCGGTAAGTACGCTAACAAAGCGACCGATGTTGGCTTCGTCGAATGGAGCGTCAACTTCATCTAATACGCAAAAAGGGCTGGGGCGATATTGAAATATTGCTAACAAGAGTGCCACAGCTGTTAATGCTTTTTCTCCTCCACTAAGTAGCGAATTCGATAACGCAGTCTTGCCCGGTGGAGTAGCAATGATGTCAATTCCACACTCCAGGACATCATCGCCGTCAAGCACGATGTCCGCATTCCCACCACCGAAAGACTTTCGATAGAGCTTTTGAAAATTCTCTCGTATGACTTCCAGCGTTTCCAAAAACAAACGCCGTGAATCAGCATTGATCTTATTAATAATTCGTTGCAACGATTCCTTAGCAGCCTGCAAGTCCTCGTATTGACCATTCAGATAATCATACCTCCCCTGCAGCTCATCCAGTTCAGCTAACGCAGCCATATTGATTTCACCGATGGAGGCCACGTCTTGCCTTAACTTTGTAGCTTCCTTATCCAACTCATTCAGCTCAGCTGAATCCGATACAATTTGGGCCGCCGCTAAGTCATTAAACTCAACCTGATAATCATCAGCGAATCTCCTCACGAGTTGTTCCATAGCCTCCTGATGCCGAAGCGCATCGGTAGTTAAGACTTGGCACTGATGACTAACTTTCTCTAATTCGCGAGATACATTTTCTAAGCGCTTAGTTGCCGTACTGCGGACCGCTCTCAATGATTGAGCTTGCTCGGCCAATCCGACCAGCCGAAATTCTTCCTGCTCCGATATTAGGAAGTCGACTGCGATTTGCGAGGTAAGATTTAGAATCTCCAATTCCGATTGCTCTCGCCGCATCCGCAACCGCTGCAATTCTTCTATCGCTTCTACGACTGCTTGCGTCCGCTCTGCCTGATTGCGAGTTGACTGCTCGTATGCGGCCATATTGGCTTCAAGTCGCTGCTCGACACGTGCCAAATCAACCTTGGCAGATGTTAGTTCATCGGTTGCTTCGGACACCTGCATTTCAAATTGTTTTAGCTGGGTGCCAGCTGTGGCCAATTCCGCTTCCAGTTCGTCGATCCGCAGTTGAGTTTGACGTAGTTCATCGTCTGCTTTCGCTATGGAGGGCTCAACACCCAAACGTCGACTGTTCAACTCAGATAATACAGTTTCCATTCTTGTGCGTTGAGTTTCGATTCCGTCCAATTTGCTAACCGCCGCCTGAGCGGCAGCTTGCTGATGAGACAGTTCTTTGGATAGACTCGTTAATTGAGCCTCCTGCTGCTCAAGAATCGGCAAGGATTTTGCCACCCGCCCTTGCAACCGCTCAATCTCTCCTTGCGACGACTGATACTGCTTTTTGAGTTCGATAATCTCAAGCTTGGCGTTATGTATTTCGCTTCTACGTGACACCAAGCCACTGGCCGATTGCAATGCGCCAATGGTCAGAGTTCCGTCGGCTTCCAGGACTTGACATTCAGCAGTGACGAATCGTAACCCGGAACCACGAAAATGTGCCAAATCCAATGCCATATCGAGAGACTCCACCAGCCAAGTGGTCCCCAATAGATATCGCATTAGTGGCTCTACACCCTCGGCACATTGGACCAGTCGATCCGCCCGTCCAATTACTCCCCGCACACCATCTAATTGAATCTTTTCTCCCAATCGACGTTGAGGAATCTGATCCAGTCGCATCAGACTTAGTCGACCAGGAATTTCCCACTTCCCGTTTCGTACTGCGTCGATGAACTTTCCGTCGCGCAAAGCCAAGGCATTAGCCGATGCCCCAAGTGCCGTGTCGATCAACGGAGCGATATGAACGTCAACTTCGATCAACTCTCCAACTAAGCCCACCACGCCCTCCAACTCCGGGAAGGCTCCCTGATTTACCAAATCCAAAATATATCTGGCACCCGCATCGACACCCTCTAGATGCTGCTGCAATTGCTCCAGAATGCTTAGTCGTTCTGCTGCACCCACTAGTCTTCCATTGAGACCAGCTGCCAACTCTTGGTTAGCGACTAACTGTTTTCGTAATTCATCGAGCTGGTTTTTGCTTTTTTCTTTGGATTGACTAAGACTTTGATATTGTTCATGAATTTGCTTTAGTCTCACAGCCGATTGTTCAGCGATTCGACGTGCTTGTTGCTCTGCATTTCCCAGTTCGTGAATTTGCGTCTCGGAGCTTCCAATACTTTGAACCAATTCCGCGAGAAGGTTCCTTTGTTGAGCCACTGCGCTAGAAAGCTCCGAAGAACTCCTCAAGTACGCCAAATGGTTGCTACGCAACGAATCGTACTGGTGCCCGCAGTTATTGCGATTCTTACGTAATTCTTCCACTTGCTGAGTAGCAAGTGTAGTTCTCGCGAGGGCTGCATCATACACTCGCTGAGCATCATCCATACGGTCCCGAAGAGTTGCCACTTCCTCTTGCAAGAAACTGGCTCGGTGCCGAAGCACAAGCAGCCGACTCTCTTGCCGACGCTGCTCAGACTGAGTTTCCTCAATGCGTTTGCTCAGCGAGGAGCGTTGACTGTCGTTGACGGCAATTCGCTGAAGTGTATCCTGCAATAGCGTCTCGACATCCTGACAACTTCGAGCAACTTCATGCAAAGCTATTTCTGATTGCTGCGCTTCGTGGCGAGCGGCTTGTTGCTCTTCTTGCTTGTGAATTTGCAGCGAAGTCAATTCGCTTAGCCTCGATTCGGCAAGCGTCTTCTTATTCATCAACGCGCTGTACTCGGTCCAGCCAAGTTGCAGTCGCAATTCATGGAGGCGATTCGTCATCTCCCGATAGCGTTGAGCCTTGCTTGCCTGAGTCTTCAAGGCTGAAAGCCGGGTATGTACTTCGTCGACAATATCCTTTAGTCGCACCAGATTCTGGTCAACACGTTGTAAACGGCGTAAAGCTTCCGCCTTCTTAGCGTTGAATCGACTGATACCAGCAGCTTCCTCAAAGATCACTCGCCGATCTTTTGGGGACGCCTGCAACATCCGATCGACCTTCCCCTGCTCAATCAAACTATAAGCGTCGACACCTACGCCCGTTCCTCGGAATAGGTCTCTAATATCTTTAAGACGGCATGAGGCACCGTTTATTAGATATTCACTTTCACCGCTTCGATAAACACGCCGCGTCACATGAACTTCTTCTGCATCGAGTTGCAGACGTCTTTCACGGTTGTCAAAAACAAGCGTTGCCTCCGCACTGTTGGCGGGCTTTCGCCCCAGGGCAGACGAGCCTTTGAAGATGACGTCTGCCATATCCTTACCTCGTAAGGCTTTGGCACTCTGGGCTCCCAAAACCCATTTAATGGCATCTACAACATTGGATTTTCCCGATCCATTTGGACCCACAATTACCGTGATGCCATCTGGAAAATCGAATCGCGTCTTATCCGCGAAACTCTTGAAACCAGCTAGTTCGAGAGCAATGAGCATGTTTGGCGTCTATGAAAATCGCGTAGTAAAATTCAACGCGGAACGTGCACGGGATAGCTATTTCCACCAGGACAAAGGATTGTACCAATGGGCAGTTTGCAGAACCGATTCTTCCTGTCCGACCATCGACTCCTGCATGGCACCCCTATCTTTTTCGAATGCATCAATGAGAGATGCTGATTCTAACGTAGAGCCCGGTTGGGAAACTCCTTCGGACTGGCGATGATAGATTCGTCCCGCCACTGGTACAGGATTCATTGCCACCGGCTCAATCACGTATCCTTTCTCACCACACAACCTCAAGAAAGTGACCCATTCACCGTAATTACCACCCACTTCAGAAATAGCAGCCAGAACGCTTCGTAAATCGGCAGGAACTTCACGTACTTTATCTTCTTGCCCCTTGGCGAATTGACTAACGGAAATATTGCCGTTGCCTTCACCACGCACAATCAAATTATCCGACAGATAAAGAAAGGTAGGCAACGTTATTTGTGGATTGGAACCAAAGACGACGATCTCGGGTTTCTTACTTAAACTAACTGCTATCAATGGAGGGCCTGACGTGGGAATTTCCAATACCGAACCCGCTTCTCCAATTCGGGTACCAGTCACTAATGGTGAACTTCGGTCTCGATGCCGCAAAGCTAGAAAAGCTCCATACCTTACTTCGCTCTCTGCAGAGTTCAACAACTCTTCAAGGGCCTCAGTCGCTGAGTAATCATCGACGATACTCAAACCCGTTAGGCACATTGCCCGAAACGCGGGCTCTGCCCTAGCTAGTTGCTTTAAAGTTTCGATACTCCGACGATCGTTCAAATAGGCAAGCGAATGCGCGGTATAAAAGCGCACTTCTGCATCGGGGCTTGTTAAGCCACTTGCCAAAATGTCTCGAGCATCATCACCTATCGCTTCTAATTGCCAGCACGCGTTGCGACACGCTGCTGGGTCAAAAATCTGTTGCTGCAGCAGCTGCAATCGTTCTGCGTACTGCGATGCTGATTCGTTAAACCCGATCTGAAGGACAACGTTTACAAAGTGAAAGGGATCAGTCGCATATTTGGGAGGCACTACAAGCTCAATGTAGGAATCGCTTCTGGGTGTCGCCACCCCTTTTTGCCCCAGCCCATCGAAATACGTGAATCGTTTCTTTATTGCCGGTAAGACTGCAGCCACCGTTACCGCATCCGCATATTCTTCATCAATTCCAATGCCGATGGTGCGAGGTTTTAGAAGCTTGGTTCCTCCGATCACTATCCCTGCTAACTTAGCCTGCGGGTCGGAGCTACCGTTTACTTGCGCCATGGTCACAATTGGCCCTTCCGCAACGGCCATTTCAAACCCTTCTTTGAGCTGCCCACCAAGACGACTCATTTCAACCAACGACGTTTCCATCAGCCAGCCATGCTGTAGATCGCTGGCCTCAGCATGCGTCGAGATATCAACCGCAACATCCAGGACATCTCCCTTTTGGGCCGCTGGAGGTACTGCAGATACAGCCGTCACCATCGTGGTCACGTCGGCATCCAATAAGGCGTTCGGATTGGCAACTTCGTTACGGCGCATCACCGCAATCAGTTTGTCACGAGGCTGACTCGGCTTTACGAGTCCTCCAGTTCCCACCAAATTCGTCACCAATGCAATATTCTCAAGACTACTAACCGTGAAATCTCGCGACGTCGCGATCTGAGATACGATCGTTGGCCGATCTTCGCTCTTGAGCACTTCTCGAAGCGATTCTCGTCGGTCATGCTCAACCTGGGATGCTGGTGGTGTAAACCAGGAGGATACGCAACCAGAATGCAAACTCAAAAGGCCCATCAACAAACCACTTTGCATTATTCGGATTCGGATGGTCATACCTGCTTCCCTGCAGTGATCGTGAATTTCCCTTAATCGAGCGAATCAATTCGCTAGCCCGGGAGGGTACTGCGTGAAGTCGTTTGGGGTCAAGGCGATTATCTCAAAACGCTCCGAGGCAAGGCCAATCCACCGCTGAGATAGGTCACCACTGCCAAACAACACCCACCCCATTACAGGGGGTCAGATTGGGACACAAAAATCCAACTGGGACTCACGAAAAATTCCAATCAGCGCAAGTCCCAGAGCTACCGACACCTACGACAATTCTGGACAAATTCATCAGCCGCACTTTGGTATTTTCTAGTTGACTTTGCAGTGTGGTTGGATATTCTTGGGGACCGTTGGGGAAAATTGGTGACGATTGGGGACAAACGGTGGAGCTGCTTTAAGGCGTCGATCTGGCAATGTTGCTCACAGGCAATTACCGCCGAAACCTGGACGATAAATTGCGGGTCGCAATCCCAAAGCAACTTCGGGACGGAATTGGTTTTCCGGACCGCAGCACGCTTTTTATTGCTCCCGGTACGGATCATTCCCTTTCGATTTACACTTGTGAAGTCTTGGAGCGCATGGGCAGCTTGATCGAATCGAGCAGTCCGGCTGCCAGAGACACAAGAGCCTTTAGCCGTTTGTTTTATGCTCAGGCACAACCGGCCGACATTGATAAACAAGGAAGATTGCGTATCCCTCCGGAGCTGGCCACGCTTGCAGGTCTTGCCTCCGAAGTCGTTGTCCTAGGTGTTCGTGATCGAATTGAGATCTGGAATTCGTCGAATTGGGACCAGTTCCTAGCTCAGACGCAACCCAACTACGATCAACTTGCCGAAACGGTCTTGGGGAACACAGAAATCAAACCCAATTAGGTGAATTCAGCTTTTTGGAGAGTTCAAAATACACGATTGCAGAAGTTCCGTGTGGAATCCGATTTCAGCTTGCGGCCACGAGCTGAATAGCCACAACAGTCCTTGCCATGGATTGGGATTCCACGCACATGCTCGGCTCAAGGATTGAGTTGGGCGATGTGGCGAGCACGTCTCATGTTGCTAGCCACACCGTCGCAGGCCAAAGGAGCACGGACGCTCCTGGCCAGCGTCGGTTTCGTACTTCATAATCTCTCCCATAGAAGACTCGCCGATTGCAAAGGCGCATTGGACAGGGCGTTCGCCTCGTTAGCCCTTCCGAATAATGCAGCCCCGTAGCATGCACTTAGCTTCGAACTTCGCGTAGAAACGAATCTTCATCCGGGGCGTTGGCCCTATCGGCATGACCGTTGATATGCACCTGGCCGTGAGGGACAAGCTGAGCAAAAGGCTGGGCCATTGAGGCTGGAGGGGTTCCGATTTTCGGGGCAAAGTCCCTAGGTTTGCATGGCCCAGTCCGGAGGTGTGGGTCAAATCTACCAATCCTAACCCGAAACGTAAGCGAGGGACCGAACAAGAATCCCTCATTACGTTTCGGGTTGGGACGTTTATTCCTGCCGCTCGCCTAAAGCGTGAGGGTCAATGGCCCGGCAATTTGCCGCTGCAATTCAAACCTCAGAAAACTTTGAACGGTAACAAATCATTTAACTCAAATAACTAACTCTAACAACGCTACCAATTGGTTCGCCTTCTATTAGCAGCTCCCGGAGAGGACCCTCAATGAGACAATTGTCGGACAACAATCAGCGGAGCGCCTTCGGGCCGCTTCAAAGTCTCGCCATGATGGCCGGACTGGCATCTACGTTTTTGGTAATTGGAATCACTCTAGAAGGAAAAACAGGTTTCGAAAAAGTTGCGACAACAATTTGCATGCCAATCGGCGTTTGTTGGTTTCTTTTCGGAGGATACCTGCTGGCACAAGCGAGAGCAAATGGTCTACGGTCTGTAAGATTAGGACTTTTGCTTTGGATTGCTTTTTACGCGTTATCAACTGCTCCCTTGAAGGGAACCATACTATTTTGGCTTGAACATCAACAAATTGTTTTTGATACCCAGCAAGACGAGCCCTTGGATGTTCTTGTCGTTTTGGGAGGAGGCACTTCTCAAGGACCGGACAGAGCTCAGACTGGTCCGGCTGGAGATCGCGTTGTTTACGCTGCCGAGCTTTACAAGCTTGGCAAAACGAAACTCCTGGCTACGACTGGCCAAGCTTACGAAAGTCTCCTCGGTACGCGTCGTTCCCCAAGTGAGCAAACTGAAGAGATCTGGAAAAAACTGGGAATTCCCGATGGCGCCATCCAACAGATAGAGGGAATCAATACGTATCAAGAATTGCAGTCAATTCAAAAACAAATGGCTGCTGCTTGGCAAGGAAAACGCATTGGGTTGCTAACCAGCGCTTGGCACCTACCTCGAGCCATGCGTTTGGCGCAAGCTGCCAACTTACAAGGACTCATTCCGGTTGCAGCAGATTATCGCTCCGTTGGCTCAAAAATGGTCGCTCGCGACTTTGTGCCAAATGTTGACGCGCTTTTCGATCTTGCCCTTTGCCAACATGAATTGATGGCATTTTTCCTTGGACGATAGACTCCAATCCTTTTTGAGAACATCCCAGAAACAGCGAGTCTATTCGTCGACTAACAGATCGTTGGAGTGTGCCTGCAGCAGTCCGATAGACTCTTAAATTATCGAGAGGCCGTAGTTGACGCAGCATCAAAATCGGTGACTTCTATTGTTTCTGAACGAATGATGGGTACTCCATTATTCTGCAATTCGCATATCAACCGATAATTGCCAGGTGTTAAAGGTCGCGCTAATCGGAAGTCGAGATCGAGCGATTCCCCCGGCATCAACCATTGACCATAGCCAGCTGGCAATTCAAGTCGCTCTCCGCGTTCGGGTATGACGAGCAAACGCGCCTCCAAAACCAGATGACTTCCGCCTGTGTTGGTAACTTTTGCGCGAAAGCTAGGATACTTTCCCGTACCGACCCAACGCAGCGCTTCCATGTCCACTACTGGAGGATCAGGCTCTGCAAAGGTTACCGCTAATGGCAATTCTGACTTTTCGTCGTAAGACTGATTTGGATCCTGACTGGAAACCAGCAATTGACCATACTCAATGGCTTGATCCCTGTCTGAATTCCTTTTCAGCGATAGCGAGATTTTTCGGCTACGTCCAGGAGCCAAAGTCAACTTGTCTGGACTAATTTGAACTACATCGAATGGTGTCCCGCGCGAGGATATTGCAGACAAATCGATGACTCTCGGTTTATCACTTTGATTCATCAACTCCACGCTTATCCGCCGAGTACCTCCCCGAGCTTGCGAAATTTCTATGGCGGTTGGTGAAATATATAGACCGGACCCAACTTGCTTCAGTTGGGTTTCTTGAGCCGGAAAGTCGGCAGAATCAACTGCCACGGCAAAGCTCTTCTGCTGGATTACTCGACCTTCGGACTGTAATTTGACTTCCAATTGGTAATCACCAGTCAACACGGGCTCAGACATCAACTGTTGCATGAAGACGCTGCTATAGGGTAACAACCGCCCCACAAACCGTTCATCTGATTCGGTTGTCATCCGAATCGGCATGACCAAACTGGCTGACTGAAAAGAGCGATCTGTCGGGGAACGCTTAAGTTGTGCCTGTATTTGAAATTCAAAAGTCGATGCAGTCGGATTTCGAATCACTGTCACAATCTGCGGCTTGCCCATCGCAGCAACGACTGAACCCGATTCCAGAACTAGCTCTTTTACGTTGTCACCACGAGCATTCTGAATCTCCAAATCAACACGCAACAAATATTGAGTAATAAAATTGATACCTGCTGTGGTTAGTTCTTTTCCGCTTGGATCAAAGGTCGGCTGACGACTACGGCTTGTCCCAAAATCACGAACTAGAATCCCGTATGAGTGGAACTTGGCTTCGCCACTTGGAACTCGAATAATCCCCTCTATTAAATAGGGAACATCACGTGCCACCGCTGCTCTACCGGCACTAATAAGTCGAATTTCGTCGCTATCTACTAGGGCCTCATCATGGTAGACTTGGCCTGTTTGCTCCTGCCGCAAACCGACCAATAGAACCTCGATGTCAGAGTCTTTATCAACCGACATGACTTCGAACTGAAACTGAACGACATCCCCCTGCTTAGCCTTGATGCGGTTTACGAGCGGTTCGATATGGAAGGCTGGTTCAAATTTCTTTTTAACATTCAATTCTCTTTGCGCCGTTGCTGAACTTGAAAAAAAGTATGCAACTAGCAGACAAGAGAAAATCGGTAGCCTTGAAAACATCAGTTGTTCAACTAATTCTGGGTAACTCAATCCACTACGCTGTGCTCACACATTGGAAGCGATAACTCTGATTGAGGAACGATCCGCGGGGATATGAAAATTGCAACCTCAGCGTCCTGCTCTTGTTTTTCGACAGTGCGAAAAAATGGGCCCACTCCCGGTAAATCTCCAAGTAGAGGGATCTGGTTGACGCGATCTACGGTTTGGCGCTGAATCAGTCCTCCAATGACTATCGTATGGCCGTCAACCACATCGACTTTGGTTGAGACTTGGCGCCGATTAATAATAGGATACGGATTTGAAGTTAGTTCCGGGCGTGAGTCATTTGAACGTATATCCTCACTGACTTCAGCCTTCTCGATTTCTAAACTGATTAGATCCCCCCGAACGCGAGGGGTAATAATCAGCGTAATCCCTGCATCCACCTTTTGTACATCCTGGCGAAATAGTACGTTCGAGCTTGTGGGTTGCAAACTGAAGAATGTTTCTCGAGCTATGGAAATCGAAGCTTTCTCGCCATCTTTGGCTCTTACTTGTGGAGCCGCTCGAATCGTCACATAGCCCTCCTGGGATAGCAAACGCACGAAGGCAGATGTGACCGCAAAATCGCTAAATGCATTGTCGAGCCCATAGGGACTTGCACTGCCTGAAAACGCTAGCCCACTGAGACCAACATTTAGGTTTTCAACATTATTGAGTCCAACAACGTGATTCCAATCCATTCCGAATCGAAATCCGCTGTCAGGTGCCGTAACGCAAACAATCGCTTCCAAGACAACTTGTTCTACTGGTAAGTCTAATTCGCTCAAACGTTCGGAAATCTCCCTCACAATCTCGCTCGGAGCATCAATTACGATTAGATTTCTTTCGTCAGAAACCTGATAGAATTCTTGATAGCGCTTTGGCAATAACTCAACTAGCTTTGACCCCAGATGATTGCGAGGTTGATAGTAACTGCGCACGGCAACATGCCGAAACAACGGAGACTCTGGGTCGGGAGGAGCAACAAGATAAATATCATTCTTCTCCACATATACCAATCCTAAAGGCAGCAATACTCTTTGCAGCGCGTCCTCAAATGGCATGTCTTCAAACTCAACTGAGATTACGCCACCTACCATGTCATCCACAACGATCTGACGTTGACAGGTCGAAGCCAGTATTTCCAGCGCCTCTCGAATGTCCATGTCTAGAAAGGAATCAGTGATCCGATCGCCATTTCGGGACATTTCGCCTCGGGAATCAAGAGCTTCTGGCGTCTCCACTAACTCAGCTGTTTGATCCTGCTGTTGCCAATATTCTCGAGCCGTGAGAATTGGTGCGCCATGCCCGTCATCTTGCTTAACAATCATTTCTGACGGATACAAGTGACCTGTAGATGCCAACTGAAATGAGGTGTCCTGCGCCGACGAATGTGCATTATGGACAGCCTCTCGGTATAGATCCGCTACACTCTTCTTATCCATTCCACGAAAATTTTTGCAACCGCAGACCATGGTAATACACAGTACGGCTACAAAGCATGTCCGGTTAAGAAAAATATTAAGCATGATGCTGCGCGATGTGAACCAGCAGTTGCGAAGTAGTTGAGCTGGTATAAACGCGTGAACGGTGCAATCGCAAGATCAAACGAGCCTAAAAATGCTAGCAACTGGCGAATTTGCGTCAGATTGCGACTAATTTAGCTTGCATAACAAATCGCTCTGGCGCCAATTAGCTGCTAAATTCGACTTCGCACCCAGCCCAAGGCCTGGTCTGTGTTTTCGAGTAGACCATCAAGCTGCAATGCCCTAACTTCAGAAAGCAGCTCTCGAAACTCGGGCCCTGGCTTAAGCCCCAACTGGATTAGGTCGTTCCCTGTCAACAACGGGGATGGATCCAGTTCTCCTCGTGGCCGATTCAATAGCTTCTCAAGCCCTAGCACTCCTTCGGTCGCCTTTGCCTGACCATACGCCTGGCATCGCCGCGCAAATAGTAGTTCAATCCCGTCTCGAATATGTGGATTCAACAATCGCGGCTGAAGCTTTGACCATGGACTTACATCAAAATGATCCAATGCCTGCTGTAGCCATAATGCACTGGCAATCGCCTGCGTGTCCTCATTTGAAAAGCGTAACCGTTGTTGCACATTCGTAGCATACGCTTCGGTTTTTGAACAAGACTCCCACAGCTCTTGCAAACGAGAAAGCGGCCAAAGCAGAGCAGCTAGACGCACCCTCCAATTGCCAACGCGGCTGCACCGAGCTATTGCCGTACTTTTTTCAAATTCATTCTCAGACGCTTCAGCAAGTTCCGGTATTAGGTACTTCAGCAATTGGGTTTCGCGCCACAGGTGTATTGCCCAGAAAACCTCTTGAGCCGCCAAGGTCTTTTGCATTTCCGCGGCAATTCGCTCGCTGCTTACCACCAATATTTCATCGCTGTGCGCGGATATCGCCGCCAGAGTCTCACGAGCAATTGAAAAATGAAAGGTGGCCGCAAAACGAATGGCCCGCAGCATTCGCAACTTATCCTCATCAATTCGTGCCTCCGCGTCCCCAATAGCGCGAATCACTCCTTGCTTCAAATCTTCTTGACCATTCACATAGTCAATTACTGATTCAGTGAGTGGATCGAAAAACATGCCGTTGATTGTAAAATCGCGTCTTAGAGCATCCTGCTCCGCATTGCAAAAAGTCACATGATCGGGTCGCCGTCCATCGGAATACTGCGCATCCGTACGAAACGTGGCCACCTCCACTGGAGCAACCCCCTGTTGCGTAGGCAATACGACTATAACTCCAAAGGCTGCACCAACGGCGATCGTTTTTGATTTACCAAAAAGATCTCGTACTTGATCCGGTCGCGCATCCGTCGCGATGTCGTAATCCTTGGGAGAAGTGCCCATCAACAAGTCGCGCACGCACCCACCTGCGTAAAGCGCTTGATAACCAGCATCATGTAGACGCTTTACGACCGACCTAGAAAAAACTTGATTAATATCAGAGCTATCCAACAAGCGAAACTTTCAAAGAAGACTACTATTCAAGTTTCCAACCTCAAATGGGTCTGACTGGCTTCATACATTATCTGAATCATTCGCTTGGGCAATTCACTTTGGTTCTCCGGCCACGTTCCTATCAGCGCTATCTTTGGTCCAGAAACTAGGTCTAGCACGGCACGCAACTCGTCATGGCACTGCCTCAATAATTTTTCCCTCATGGCCAAGTCCAAGTAAACTTGTTGTAACTGAACTTTTCCACCCCGAGATACTCGAACAATCTCATACAGCTCGCCAGCGATGCTAGCATATTTACGCGGTGCAATAAAAATGCGACGCAATTGGTTTTCACCGGAAAATTGAAGAACTACATCCTGATTGACATATAAGCTCCATCTACCGTCGGAGCGAATACCAACAAAAACCTCGGTCTGGGCCCCTTGCCACAATACGCGCTGGGTAAAAGCCGTCGCGTCTCGCAGCAAGTTCTCTCTGTTTTGCTCTTCAATAGCCAAAAATCTTCTTTCAGTTCTCAATGTTAAATTTTACTGAATAGAGCGAGTTTACCGGTCGATACAAGTTTGTGGATTGGCTCCACGCCGCGTTCAAGAAATTTCATTGGGCCGAGGCGGCTTACGTGGAATGCCGACCATAGCAATTCGTTTACAGAATCCCACGCGTGGCGGGGAACATGTGCACGAAAACTGCTCTTTCAGAACAACCGACTTTCATGGCGCGAATGATTACCAATTGGGTGAGCTTGCGCGACAACGGATTGTGCCATACGGACTCAGCTTGTTTATCGAGGGATTTATGAAATTCATCCAATCTGCCGCTTGCATTTGGATCCTATTTGCAGTCTTCAATAGCGTTGGGTGCTGCACCCTGCAACCCATTGGTAGCTGTGGTCCGTGCGGAAGCGTACCATGTGATTGGAACTCATGTTCAAGTGGAAATTGTAACGGAAATCCTATTCTGCGTACTGGACAATACGCCAGTTGCCAAGGTGCCTGTGGTGAAGTTTATGTCGATGAGTGGGTTAGCGAGCCTCCAACTCCAGACAATTGCGGCTACGCATGTGGTGGCTGCGGTTCTTGCTTGCAATGCCAACCGGTGCGAAACATTTTGCGATTGCTATGGGGAATCCCATACACTTCGTCTTGCGATATGGGTCTGTGCGGTTCCGGCTGTGGCACTTGCGGAGCCACCTCGGGTTGCGATTGCGATGGCGGACAAGTCATGCAACTTGGTCATCAGACAATGTCCCCAAGTCCTAATGAACATGTTGAAACCCAACCAACGCCTGCGCCAACCATTACACCCACTGTTGCTCGGCGCCTAAATCCAGCTCAGCAACATCGCCACTCTTATAGATAATGCGAACTATGCATTCGTCAAACTCGCCGTTTGACTCGTTATTGCCTAGTGACTTTTTCGGCAAGTAACTGGAAGATTGCTTTTCTTACAACGCCCTGCGCTTCTATCTCAGGAACCTCAATATACTTAATCGCCAGTCTTTGGGGGGCGGCGATTAAGTATCTCCCGAGATAGAAGCGAGGTTCTACTCACGGCCAAACAAAATCAGATTGACTCAATGTGCAGACTACGCCGACGTCGCTCCTCACGTCGAACATCATCAATTAGGCTCGCTATCTCCGGCACTTTATCGATCCCCTGAATAATCAATTCAGGATCGGATCGATCACTACTTATGATTCGAATTGTGCCAACCCCCAGCATCCGCTGAATGATTCCTTGTGTAAAGCTAACATCATCAATGTCAATTACTTCGATGCGGTCGGTACGCCGCACAAGAATACCGATCTGATGTATGAATCGTTGGGTCGTAAGTTCATAGTGAACGCTTAATCGTCGATAACTGTAAACTGCAATCAGTATTACCCAGAGTATTAATATGCTGGCTCCTGTGATCAACCAAATGTTATTCATTTCACGCGCAAATAGCCCAACTAAAACCAGGGCTGCGATAGTAACCAGGGCTGCAATCAGCCACGATCCGTACATAGCTCGAGGTGAATAACCTCCCTTCCATAAACTGCGCTCAACATTGCGATCGTCCCCCATTTTGGCAGCTGCAGCAGAGGCAAATTTTTCGCGAGGCGAGGCGGTCGAGTTTGCAACGGTGGGATTGGTATTGGGAGTTTCGCTTGCCATTTTTCAACCTAGAAATCGTGGTAGTAAGTATTTAGGATCGCCCTGTAAGTCAGAGTTTCGACTTGCTTTCGGATTGGTCATAAAAGTTCACCATTCGAAACTAAGCTTCATTGCAATCATGTTTGCAAATGAACGGAAACGATTCTATTCGATCCTGCGTTCAACTTCACCCTACGGCACTCTTTTCAGATAATTGAGGCGCAATTTTTTTCAACTGACATGATTCTCATCTCTCCCAATCCGCATATGCGAATCTTTTTCATAAACTCTCTTTGACGTTCTACAAACCGATGCCTTACGTTGTGCATCCCTAGCAATCAAGCTGTGCTTGAGAAGAAACGAAATACAGCCCGCTGTTTTTCATGTCTCTGAACTACGGACAAAACAATCAACTGGCCAGCGTTTGCACCATTTCGAGAAACTGAAATTGACAAAAAAGGCGATGCGTGAATTCTTCGTTTTCCAATTGTGGCTGGTGTCGTGATAGACGCTATGATTTTGAAAATTGCAGAGCTATTGCGGTCCGTCCGAGAATATTGCAATCTTCCTAGTCTACCTCCCACTGACCAGTTCGAGGATGTTCAGATTTTCATACAATGATTGCTGAACACAAAGATTGATTAACCCCGTTGTCCACACATTTGAGAATCCTTACCCTACCTCGGGAGGGCAAGGGAGTTTGCGGTGGGCCAATTCATCTGCTTGAAAGATACTACCGCAATGGCAAAAACCATTCTGTCGGAACCAATTGGATTCCAGGCAGTCTTTTGATCATTGTGGAACGGCATTTAAGGCCGCTTGTATGCTCCACTGTCTTGTTACCCGTTTGCCCAACCGTATTGGCTACTGCCCTTTGTTGAATGATCTTTCAAGTACTGGGAACAAATATGTTTTGTCCACATTGCGCCTCCGACAATGATCGAGTGCTCGATTCTCGCACTTGCGACGACGGACGCGCAATTCGGCGACGCCGCTTCTGCAATTCCTGTCAGAAACGATTTACAACTTACGAGAGAGTTGAATTCTTTCAAATGCAAGTTGTCAAGAAAGATCACGTGCGCGAACCATTTCAACGTGAGAAGATAGAGCAGGGCGTCAAGCGAGCTTGTTGGAAGCGACCTGTCAGCACGGATCAGATTAGAGAATTGGCAGATCGGGTCGAAGCAGATGTCCAGCGAAAATACGATTTGGAAATATCCAGCTCTCAAATCGGTCGTATAGTTATGCACCACCTGGCCACGCTTGACCAAGTGGCATATGTACGATTTGCTTCGGTATATCGCGAATTCAAAGACGTGGAAGATTTCGTAGCAGAATTAGCGCCTTTGATGAATACGCCCGACACTGCAGAGTCTACTGCCGCGCCCGAAGGACTAAAGCAGTGCAATCCCGAGCACTTGTCCGATTAGTCATTTCCTTAACTTGCCAAGCAATTAAATGACTTTCCATTTCGGTGAATGGGACTAGCCCTAACTGGTAATCCCTAATCATGATGATCTAAAACATCCACGGAAATTGGGTTTTGAAGCGCTTTGCCTAAAGCGGACTGACCTCTTCTAGCACCAAATTGAGGCCACCCGCTCACTTCTGCCAACTCGGGCATTAGGTCAACCAATTGTTCACACAACATTGAGGCTAAACGGTTGATTCTCGGAGATGCCTTGGCAGATTTAAGAGCACTGGCCGTTTTCATGATACGGACTAATTTGGCCCTTTCCTGAACCGGACGAGAAAGTTCTGTTCGGTCCTCGAGCAAATCAATCATTGGGACATCAAGCGCTTGTTGAAATGCCATCAACTGACTCATGGTCAAGTCAGTTTCTGGCTGCTCCAATTCCTTTAACTGGCGAACTTCAATTCCCATTCGCCTTGCAATAGTTCGATGACTAACATTTTGCTCAACTCGAACTTTGGCCACTCGATGAAGTTTCCTCTTCAAATTGCAAATCAACGGCGAAGGAGATTTAGAAATACTCCCATTCGCAACATTCGGAGCATCTCGGCGAACAGCCGCAATGTCAAGCTCCGTACATTTGTGAACCGAAGAAGGTGTATCGGCACAGCAAGTCGGTGCCAATGCAAAATGAGCAGCGGTGGATAAAAACGACTCAGCATTGGGGCATGAAGCCACAGAGCGTTGAGTCAGTTCGCAGTCTTCACCACCGACTACCCTCAGTGTGCCATCGGCACCGGGTGTTGGCATGGTAGACGACATAGGAAAAAGTAAGCTCCTGGACGCTTTTGCTAATCCCTCACCGCTGGGGATCGAAACGCAAGCGCGTATGCGTTTCATCAATCGGAAAGGTTGTTCATTTCCCCTTTCCAATTGCTAATAGTCAAAGCGAATAAGACTTTGAAAATGTACTCACAATAAATTTCCTTGTATTGAAATTTCCCCCTGAATCAATACTAAGGCTGAGACCGATGCAAGCCAAGTATTTGAGACTATTTCTTCCCAAGGCACGAAAAAAGGGCTAGTGAAATTACCCACTCGCCCTATTGGAAATCCGGGAATTTTAGGTTGATGGATTTTCAACGCCCTTCGCGTACCGAATTAAAGTAGTCCCTTGCGTGCTCACGAGGACCTTTAGGCAATGGAGTTTCATCAAGTGGTTCTGGCTCATCCGCCATGGCCGCCACAACCGCACTTTGGACTTCGCTCCGCGTGATTCCCTTGCGGTTTTCACCACCAATGCTTCCAGCGTTGATCGTCTCTCCAAGTTTCATCATGTCACGAACTTGTGAATCAAAAAAGTCAACATCGCCTTCCTCTTCCGGTCGTTCACCTTGCCCCTTTCCCTCTCCCATACCCTTACCCGGAAACTGAGACAACATGGACCCCATACAGCTTGAACATCCCATACCATTGCACTGGGAACAAGCCATCTGCGATTTGCTTTGAGCTAACCTGTCCAGCAATTGATCCAAGTCTTGTAGTTGACTGTTGGCGCCATTCATTTGCTGAAGTTGACTGGCAAGTTGATCAAGGGCTTCCTGAGTGGCTTGCATGTTCCCTTGCTGCATACTCTGTTGAGCTTGACTAAGTGAATTCGCCATTTGCTGCATTTGAGCCATCTGCCCAGCCATGGACTCCGCTATCTCTAATTTGCGTTGTAACTGCGCGGCTTTCTGCATATCGCCAGCCGCTTGCGCTTGTTCAATCTGGTCCTTAAGTGCTTGCTTGGCCTGCTCGTTTGCAGAAGCTGCATCGGACAGATTTTTTTCTAATTGCGACAGCTGTTTGGCCAGCTTCTGCATATCGTCAGCATCTAACTTGCCGCTTTCCAACTTCTCAAGCAACTTTTGCACCGCCTCCTCAGCATCTTCAAAGTCACCTTTCTTGAGCGCATCTGCTAAATCGTCAGCCGGGCCTGATTCAAATTTTTCGAGATTCTTTAGACTCTTCTGCAAACTATCTGCAGATCCAAGTTCCTGCCGTCGCTCCTCAAGCTGTTCCTTGATGTCGCTCAATTCAGCCAACGACTGCTTCGAATCCAACTTGGTGTTCTTTTGCAAGTCTGCCAATTTGGACTCCAGACTCTTGAACATATCTGCGGCTTCATTGAGTCCATGCAGCTCAGCTTGTTCGCGTTTCTTCTTAACTTCTTCCAAGAGCGCTTTAGTGGAATTCTTTACTTGAGTGATGTCGATCTTAGTCTCTTGTGTTGGATCAATCGCCTTTTCACGATTGGGTACATACCACAAAACACAACACAGTAGGGCCGGCAACACCGGATACCAAAGTGAACGTTGAAATCCCCAACCAAATTTATCTCGCACATCTATCGTGGAAGCCCTGCGCTCAGCATCCGATATCAAAGCTTGACCAAGGTTGGTTTCTCGATCATGTTTACCTAGTAATAGAGAACTTGATAGCCGTTCTCTTAGTCCAAACCTTCGATCAACTTCTGCAGCTGCATCACTCAACGAAGGTTTGCCCAGAAGCGTCAGGCAAACATTGGTGATCAAGGCGAGTACCACTGCACCGACCGTCCACGCTAGAAACCAAACGCTGTACGAAATGTCCATGTATACCAATTTGGGTAAACCCACCCCGACGGCAGCAAGAATAGCGCCCCATACCATCGTCTTGGGTAGAAATCGCAAAAACCGTTCGACCGTCATGCGACGCCGTGCCACAGTTGCCTGCTTGCGAATATTCTGCATTTTGCTCCCCTGAATGTTTGGCCACCTGACTTCGCGAGTACCAATTCTTAATTAATCATATCGACAAACTGGGGGATAATGCAAAGTCAGACTCAAATTTGCAGTTTTTTCTGAACCAAACGATGCCCCCAATATACGGACATCAGCCTGACGGAAGCGTTTTTTTCACCAGACGCTCCTTACGTAGCTATGCTGAACGTAGATTACTGTTTACTGCGAAAACCCTAAAAGCTCCCTCAAGTTCCCTCCGCCAATCGCAAACATTTTACCCATTCTACCTGGTGTGAGCCCAAATCCCTGGGTATATATCAACCGCAACCGCCTCAGGGGCCAGTGGCCTCCCAAATCTGCCTAGCAGTATCCCTCGCTGCCTCAGCCACAGCGTGCTGCCAATCACGCCCCGCATATTCTGATGATTGGTAGGCAAAAATAATGCCTCTTGAACTATTTACGATTGCACCTAATCCTTCTTCATCAAAGCCGTATGCAACATCCGCCGCCGTCCCTCCCTGCGCGCCGTAACCAGGAATTAATATCCAAGCATTCGGCATTCGCTTTCGTAGCGAGGACAGCTGTTCGGGATATGTAGCCCCAACCACGGCACCGACACTGCCATAACCTTGTTTAATGGTCGGTTTAGCAAAACTCTGTACAAGATCCGCCAACGACTCGTAAATGAATTCGCCGTCAATTTGCTTGTCTTGCAAAAAGCCGCTTCCCGGATTCGATGTTTTAACTAGCACGAACAGTCCTGCCGAGCGATCATTGGCAACTCGCAAGAAGGGCTCAAGTGTATCCTCTCCCAGGAAAGGGTTAATCGTAAGCGCGTCGCATCCCCAAGCACTTTCGACTCCCAAATAAGCATCCGCATATGCCTCGGCCGTACTGCCAATATCGCCTCGTTTTCCATCCAACAGCACCAGAACACTACGTTTCCTACAATGTTGAATGACACTTGCCAATGCTTGCATGCCCTCCGGTCCTAACTGTTCAAAGAAAGCAGCCTGAGGTTTTATGATTGGTGTAAAGGCTTCAACCGCATCCACAACTTCACAACAAAACTTGGCAGTTGCTTGAGCCACTGCCCTACGGTTTTGGTGTTCAATTTCACCTCGAATGTTCGACGGCAGGCTACTCCAGCGTGGGTCCAGTCCCACACAAACAGCCGATCGTTTTGACAGAATGGCCGAACGCAACTGCACGGAAAATGAGGCCTGATCATTCTTCATTATTTGGCTTTTCTTACAGAGGACCCTAAGAACTAGGGGTCCCAAAACGAGGATTCAGTTGAGCATTCAGTCGTTAACCAAAAAAACCACAATCCAGACCGTCTACGCCAGTGGACCTTGGATATTAGGGCAGACAGCAATGTTTTGTGTGTCAATCGGCCCCCCAACTCCAAGAATCCCTAGTATGCGAGGACGATGTATTTCCGACCGCTGAATCTACATAGACAAAAACGGTTTGAACACCCGTTGTCGAAAGCCTGTACTTGGTACAAAATAGCTGCTCGAGCAGGACGACTGGCTCAGATAATTGAGACGTAAATTATTGACTCATCCTCCAGCCTAATCCTCCCAATTTCACTCCCAGCTATTATTTTGCACCCATAGCTCAACTGGATAGAGCATCGGTCTACGGAACCGAAGGTTAGAGGTTCGAATCCTCTTGGGTGTACTCGTCTCATCCTGCGAACTTTAGGCAACACGCCAGTTCGCGGATTGAGAGAGCTTCTGTTGCGACGCATCGATCGCTGAAATCCCCAGTGTTTTGGACGTTTTTGATTTTCTGGTCCTGTTTGGCCGCGCTTTCGCTTTTCTTACCGAGGGGAAATTTTCCGAATGTTGCTTCCGTCCAAACGGTATTTTCGACCGCGAACTATCGCGCTCTCTAGTTGATAAGGGGTTGCTTGTTACAACGCCGTTTGCTTCCGCCCCACCGAACCGGACCTCAAACTACTCGACCGCAGGGTTAACAGCAGGGCCAGAATCGGATCTGGCCGTCAACGTCCAGAAGGAGAATCGCTCGTCCGATTGAGGCGCTCAAACAAAGGGACGGCCGGCTCAATTCGGTGGGTGCTTCCCAACGATGCCCCAAAGCGAACGCACCTCAACTAATTGCGGTCGATTCATGCGCAAAAGGTTGACCGTAGCGACGCCTACTTCAGTCAACCCGACAATCACCGTACTGTTCACTGACCAATCAAAGTGTGCAAGCCAACTGTCGCGCTGAGGGTGGAACAATCGCGTTTCGATTCCTTCATCGGTGAGCCCAATGACACGATTGGCTTTGTGTCGATTGCAGGTAGGACAAGCCAGACAAAGGTTTTCGAAGTCAGTTTGGCCACCATGCGATAACGGTTGTATATGTTCGAATTCAAAAGTGACAACCGTAAGCCCTTCGCTCGTCTGGCAATAGGCACAGCGCTGCAAGAAGTGGGCACGAACACGTCGCCTGAGCTCGGCAGGAATGTAGACGCTCAAGGCAATTCCTAATTCTTGATTCCATGCAGGGTAGCGGCCGCACGGGCTTTCACGAGATTGAGTTCGTCAACTTGGGTTAGCAGAAGGTCGAGTTCCTTGGTATCCTCGGCCGAGAGCTTCCCTTCGACATTCTTCGCCAGCAGCTCGTCCAACCGAGATTGGCTCTTAGGTGCCAACGCCATGTCGGCTAATGCTATCAATCCCTCAGGCGTAACCATCAGGCTCACTTCATCTGGCATTTGGCATGTCTCCTGTTTTTGAAGGTATTTTCCCAATCATACGAATTTAGGGCAGCTAACTCCACACGGAAATCGGCGCCAGCAGCCAGGCACCGATGTAAAACCCGATAATTCAGCTAGCTCGACAGCGTGATTGCCTTCTTCAGTTCCCGCCACATTTGCCTCTGCTTGTTCCAATCGAGTGTTTTGGCGATAGGGCGGATTTGCCAACGTGCAGAACAAGAGCGTCGAGCATCTGCAGTGGAAGCGATGCTCGTTGGAAGTTAAATCAATATATTGACTGGGCAGAAAAGTTGAGGAGCCTGCTCGCATTGCTCGCGAAATTCCCAACTTGGGCCAACCTGAGAAGGTACGATCCGGATAAGGCACCTACGGACTCTTTACCCCAGCTACCTCAGAGACTCACTTGAGATAGGGCAAATTGCATTTGGCCTTGTAAAAAACCTCGCCGAAAAAGCTTTTGAAGCGGGCGACAGTGCATCCACATTGCCGGCTCGATTACTTATCCGGCAATCAAAATAAGTAACAATGTTGGTAGAATTGTGCGAGCCGGAAACTCTTTGGCCGAGGCAATGCGACTTTTCTCCGAGTGACTTTTATGTGTTAACCGGCAACAGGCGAACTCTTGTGACCTTGCACATTGGCGGTTTGGCGGCTGACTCGGATGTTACCAAACAAGAATTTCAGTGAATCAATGAAAGATTTTTGCCAATCGTGGATGATTCTCCTGTGGAGGAATCATGAAGGATTGGCCGGAAACTAGCGAGAGTCTGATTTTGCGGGTGAAAGACCCTGCAGATGGGGCTGCGTGGTCGGCCTTTCTTGCCATCTATCGGCCCGTTGTGTTCCGGCTAGCACGCAGTCGAGGATTGCAAGATGCCGATGCGGATGACCTGGCTCAGAAGGTCTTCGCGTCGATTTCTAGGGCTGTCGAAGGTTGGGAGCCTGCGGAAGGAATGCCACCATTTCGAGCTTGGCTGTATCGCATCGCGCGAAACGAAATCGTCAAAGCCATCACTCGCCGTAAGCCGGATCTGGCAACCGGTGCAAGTGAGGTACGGGAACAACTGAACTCGATCCCGCAGCCCGAGGTGGATGCGACATGCGAGTTGATTATCGAAAGTCGGCTCGAAGCATTTCGCTGGGCAGCTGATGAGATTCGACCTGAGTTCACTGCGGCGACTTGGTCCATGTTCTGGGAGTCGACGGTGGAACAAACCTCGGTCAAGGAAGTCGCAAAAGTTCACGAAAGGACTACCGGAGCAGTGTATATAGCGCGGTATCGTGTGATGCAGCGCCTCAAGGAAAAGCTGGAAGAAGTTTCCGATATCTGGAGTGATGTGAGATGAGATCATCGGCTACTTGCCTGTCGACGGAGCAGATTGAGTCATTGCTGTTGGGAGACCTAACGAGCGCCGGATCTTGGGATGTTGAAGACCATCTCGCGGAGTGTGCTGACTGCCGAGCGATGATCGAAGCCGCGATTGGCAACGAACAATGGTGGGGCGACGCGCGGCGTTCATTGGTCGGAGGAGTGCAACGTCGCGATCGCGAGGAACACGAATTGTCTCTCGATGCGGAATCTACTTCGACGAAGCAGCTTCTGGACTTGCTTGGACCGACCGACGACCCGGCGATGCTCGGCCGCATTGGCTCGTATGAGATCGTGGGCATTCTCGGACGTGGCGGCATGGGCGCTGTATTCAAAGGATTCGATGGGGCGCTGAACAGGTTTGTGGCGATCAAGGTTCTGCTGCCTCATCTGGCTACGTCGGGAGCGGCTCGCAAAAGATTTGCCCGCGAAGCTCAGGCAGCCGCAGCGGTCGTCGACGATCACGTGATGGCAATACACGCTGTTAACGAATGGAATTCAACACCGTATTTCGTGATGCCCTATTCTCGAGGCGTCTCGCTGCAGAAGCGGCTGAGCGGCAACGGGCCGCTCGAAGTCCGCGAGACGTTACGGATCGGGATGCAAGCTGCTCGAGGGCTGGCAGCAGCTCATGCACAGGGATTGGTCCACCGCGACATCAAGCCGGCCAACATCTTCCTGGACGAAGGTGTCGAACGCGTGCAATTGATGGACTTCGGGTTGGCTCGAGCGGTCGACGATGCAAGCCTGACGCAATCCGGTGTTCTGGCGGGTACGCCGCAGTACATGTCGCCGGAACAGGCCCGCGCGGAAACAGTGGATGCCCGGTCGGATCTGTTCAGCCTAGGTGCCGTCTTGTATGCAATGTGTACCGGCCATGCACCGTTCCGCGCGGAGTCGAGCCATGCCGTGTTGAGGCTCATCACCGATCGTCAACCGAGACCGATTCGCGAGATCAATCCAGACATTCCCGAGTGGCTGTGTGCGATCATCGACAGGCTGATGTCGAAGCAAGCCGCCGACCGCTACGAGTCAGCGGCGCAAGTTGCCATGCTGCTTGAATCATGCCTCGCTCACGTACAGGAACCAACGCGAGTTTCGCTTCCGCGTGAGTTGACCTCATTCAATTCTCAACTATCGCGGCGTTTTGTCACTTCATGGAAAGGAGTCTTACCCATGCTGGGAGCAATTGGAACAGTCATGTTGGGAACGATATTGATTTCAGTCACGAATCCGCCAGACATTTCAGGGCGTTGGCAGGGTGACGGGGATGGCTGGGGCGAAGTGGTCCTCGAACCAACCGACGTCAAAGGCAAGTCATTCGCTGGAACCTTTAGCGCACCAGACAGCACAACTTCAGGCAAGTTGACACTGAAGTGGTCACGCATCGAGCATCGATTCAACGGCACCTGGGTCGATGACAACGACGGCTCGGGCAAGTTGTCGCTGTGTCTGGATGGTGACGATCTGCGCGGGGCAGTCACGGTAAATAAGAGTGACAATGCCAAAGCATCGAGACCTCGTTTGGCGGATCTCCATTGGCAGCGAATACCCATCGGCATCGACATCTCCGGGCCAACCCTTGATGGACAGGGACGGTTGGTGGTTCAGCCAAAAGATCTGGCCGACGACTCCCCGAATGTGTCAGGAGCAGACACGGAACTCATCACCATTGACCTTTACTGCGGCTCTGACGTGCTGCTGCAAATGAACGTGGCGCCCCCCAATCCCATCGCAAAAAAACACATTAAGCTGTTGACCGATTTACAAGGCATCGAAGGCGTAAACGTCAACTTTCGTGCGACCGGTTCCGGCCAGGATATTCAGATGGCGATCGTTCACGACCCATCGCAGGGGCGGGGGCGGGAATCGGCAACGACTGGTAAACCGTCGACGGTTGAAACCGCCATCCGCTCCGCGATGACTGCAGCAGGAGTTAGCAGTGTTCGCTGGGAGGCGTCGGCTGCTGAAGCCCGCGTCGCTTCGAAACCAGTCGCTATTGCCGAGCGGTCGCTGTACGACCGATTGCAGGGCACGTGGGTGATTACGAAGGCTATCGACGATGGTGTCGACGCGATGGATGAGTTCGACGATCGTGCGGGGACGATTGTTGTGGAAGGTAAGCTGTTGACAGTTCACGGCAAAAATCGGGGACGAAAGCTCGAACTGGGCATGCTGCTGGAGTTTGTCGAATCGGGATCGCCACAGCCAGTCGATGTGTTGATTGATCCCAACGACACCGAGTCGCCTTGTCGTGTCCCCGGCATCATCGAATGCGATGGAAGCCGCCTCAAATTCTGCTTACGCAACGATTGTAACGCCGGCGTCGAAAATCGTCCGAAGGTCTTCTCCGGAGGCCAAAACATCTGGTTGTATGAATGTGGCCGAGTCACCGCATCTACCAGTGAACGCGGTCGTAACCAGGGATTGCTGAACTCTTCCTCGCAGACCCTCGAACTACTGGACTGGGCCACACGTGAACGAGGCGGAGGCGGAGCCGCGGCAACCTATTCTCTGGAAACATCAACCGGTCACCAGCTTTTCAAAAAGCGAAATCTTTCAGCCGGATTCACAGGAAGCGTTCTCTTTTCAGAGGTTCCAAGTCACCAAGGCGTGACGTTTAAAGCCAGGCTCTTCCTGCCACAACTTTCCCCGAGAGGAACGGACTTCGCTTCACGAAACAGCATTCATATGAATGTGACGACTGAGCAACTGTCAACCGTCGCACAGGGACAGCGTATCGTGAGGGCCTATTATTACCCCGATGACGCGACAGATGCTGGAGAGTCGCAATTGAAGGTGGCAGATCTTTTCGATGAGCAGTCGCAGGCGAATTGGTTGGCGTCGATCGAAAAGCTTGGGCAGGTGATGGTGGTGATGGAACTCACTCAGCCATCGGACGAGGAAGAATTCCTTCACGAATCCGTACCCTCTGTTTTTGGAGCCGACGCTGAACGAAACACATATCCGCAACGATGGCAAACGCAAGCTGACGTGGAAACGGAACCGTTCACGATTGAAAGTAACCACCAGATAAGCTCTGACGTGGAGCCACCAGTGTCGGGGAAAGTGCAAGGACGTTGGAAACTTCGCCGGGCTGAGGAACAGGGAATGACCTTCACTGCTGAGCAGATCTTGTCTGGCGAAATCCCCAACGATTCGACGGAATCGAAAGTAACAATCGAGCGCCTCCAAGATTATCACTACACCATCATTCAAAATGACACGATTTCGTTCGGCCCGGACTTATTGCAGCCCAAGGTGCAAGGAATTCTGAAAGTGGTCTCGAATACCAATCCGTATCAGATCACGATTCAGTTGGAAGGGGAGGCACGGAAAGGACTTCTTGATTTCGGTGGTGGCATCATCACGCTAGCTATCGCTGGATTTGGCGAAGAGTACCCAACTGCTTTCAACACGAATGGTAACGGCGTTCTGGTTCTTCATCTAAGCCGTGACGAACATGACCCGGAACAATTGCGAGAACACGCACGCGGTTCGCGAATCCTGGCCAAAGAGTTGCGGCTGCAAGGCAAGGACAACAAGGGGATGCAAAGAACCGCGACGGACTTATTGTTTATGGCGGATTCATTTGAGGAGGAGGCAACCTATCGCGAACAGGATTTGAACTTGCGACGGCAGGCGTTTGCGCGCCGCAGCGCTGGAGATGAGCAGGCAGCCAGGCAACTGGAGCAAGAGGCTTTTGAAGCGACGGTCGCAGCAGATCTACTTGCCACGGACCGCGAAAATGAGCTTCAACAACGCGAATTGCATCGCCAGTTTTTTGAAGATGTCCACAATCGAAAGATCAGGTGTCTGGTTTTGTGGGGCGATGGGAAATTGCAGGAGGCCCGGTGGCTGGCTGACGAGACGGTTCGCATGCTCAAATCACAGATCATGGTTCAAGAGGCGCTCCAGCAGAACGCCGGATGGAATCCTGACTCAGAATATCTTCTTGAAATGCAAAACCGTTATCGGGATCTGCAAACCACGTTTATCGAGGCCTTTGGAGAAGGATGGCAGACCGCTGCCAAGCCAACCGGACATCAGCCTGATGATCCTTGATTGCCGTCAATGCTGCCCGGTCGCCTGAGACACTGACACCCGATAACGAACTCCTTCAACGACAGTATCGACAAGGCAAAATTCGATTCTACGTCGCGTCTGCGGAAAGGACATAATCGGGACCGTACAGATGCTGAGGGAAGACTAGGCGAGTGCGTTCAATTGACCCCCTCGACACAAAGCATCTCAAGTTCGTACCGAGGGACGCAGATACCGACTCCACCCATATTTACTGGAGAATCACAATGAGAAAACTGATCATTCTGGCGTTCGCATGCCTGACATCTGTTGCCTCAGTCATATCAGCTCAGGCTCCGCCGCCAGCCGTAATGTTCACAGTTGCCAGTGCCGGGGATTCGGTCGTACTGGTGAACATCACCACAGGGAAATCATGGTTGCTCCTGCGATCAGCCGACAAGGCCAGAGAGCCGGTGTTCGTGCCGATTGAGCAATTGAATACTGAGGATGAAGTGCATACATGGCACGCCCTTGAAGAATCCGTAGCAACCAGACATGAGAACTCCGTTGAACCGACACGATCGACCACCGGCGATTTCAAACGCCATTCCTTCAGTTGGCTGGCAGGACGGATTTCGCATGCTGATGCAGCGGACTTCTTCATCCACTATAACTCAAATCATAACCCGCGAATCCTGGGCTGCATCGCTTCGGTAGAAGACAACGCCCTGATCGTAGTCGGACCTAAAACAGCCAGAGCTGCCATTCGGAAAGATCTCGCAATTCGAGCCATTGAATTGCAAGACCTCGGGGGTTCATCGTTACAGGCAATCAAGATGGAGATTCAGGAGCGGCACGCCAATATATTGCGTCAAATGGCACAGGTCTCGCTCAGTGCCGAAGAGTCAATCGGAGAAGATCGCCTTACACTCCAATCAAGGCTCATAACGCTTGGCGCGGTCCTAAAATTGATCGAAAAGGAGCTGGAATCCGTCAATCACTTCATCGCTCGTCACGAGACGTTCTTCGATAGCCAGACTGCAGAGAATGTCACGCTCGATAACGGATTGACTCGGGGAGCGGAGTCTCATCAAGTACGCTTCGCGGCTCCAGCTGAAGGAGTCATCATGCAGCTCAATGAGCCAGGGAGTGTGGTTGTCGAAATCAGCGTCGGCAGCGACGATGGGCTGAAGTGCGGAGACATTGTCGTCGTTTCTAGGAACCAAAAGCGAATTGGGAAACTCAGAATTGCAAAATGTGAGTCTGATGTGTCACAAGCGGTAATCATTTCCCTGGAAGACCAAGAGGCATTGCTTACTGGTGACCACATTGCAAAAAACAGTGAATAAATTCCAAGAAGGCCACACAAATTGCTTAAACAGGTCAAGTTTATGTCGCCAGCACAATATGGAATTCCCCAAAAGGCTATTGCTATTCCGAGAAAATGGGAAGTTCCAATTCACAGGGTTTGAAAATACTGAGACATCTGAGAAACACTGTGCAAGACTATATTTCTTGCTCGGTATCCTCAGCCACCGTGTGCGGCCAGGCAGTTAAGTTGAGGTTTGAAAAGAGTACACTCCGTGGACACAGTGTCTGTGTTAGGTTGTTCGGAGCCTTTGCCCACAAGATTTTTCGAATTGAACTAACTTATGCAACACATTGACCACTCCACCATTTTCACACTCCCCAATTCCTTGCTGAAATTTCAATTTTTGTAGATCGAATCGGCGAATGCAGATCACGGATGACCATTCAATAGCCAAGCAATATTTTCAATTCCTTCGCTGTTGATTGCGGCTTCGTCCAGCATCAGAATATGTGCATTTACGTGCGGGCGATACTTGGAATACCGTTCAACTG
>JAGQOY010000488.1 GCA_020427005.1 Planctomycetales bacterium | reverse complement strand
ATCCGGCCAGCGACGGCGCCAGAGACAATCGTAGCCGCCGTGGCCGCGAAGACAGCCTGAAAAAGCCAGTCAACTTCGGGGCTAAAAGTTCGATCGGCCGCAGCTTCGTACCCCTTCAAACCCGACCCGCCAAAGGCGAAGTATCCCGAGACATTGTCCCAATCGCCCGAATAAGAGGTTGGGTACATCAGGCCAAAGCCGATGAAGAAGAACAGCAGCACCCCGACGCAAACGTCCATCGAGTTCTTGAACAAGATGTTGACAGCGTTTTTCGAGTGATTGAAACCCGCCTCGACCATGGCAAAGCCTGCTTGCATAAAGAACACAAGAATGGCTGCAATGAACAGCATGGCGTTATCCAGTGCATAGCCAACTCCCAAGTCGGCGTCCGCAGCCGCCGCCTCTTCTGCGGGAGCCTCTTCGGCAGCCGCTGCCTCAGCTTCTTGAGCGTAGGCCTTGGGTGCGGCCCCGCCGATCAACACGAGCGACATCATAGTCGCCGCCAGGAGGGCCAAGCCCCCTCTTTCCAGTAGATTTGTCATTGATTCGCCTTTTAATGGTTTGTCAGAAGGAAGG
>JAGQOY010000487.1 GCA_020427005.1 Planctomycetales bacterium | reverse complement strand
CGCATCCGCGCCTGCTACTGGAAACAGTGGTATCGCGTCCGCACGCGGATTCGGATGCTGATGAAGTTAGGAGTGCGCCCCGAGGAAGCCATCTCGCATGGCTGCAGTGGAAGAGGCGGCTGGGTCATGTCATCCAGTGCTGCGCTCCATGTGGCGCTGTCGATCGACTACCTGGCCAAACAAGGACTAGCGAGCCTTGAGGAAATCTGGAGCAAGTTTGCTTCCAAGAAATGAACCGCCGGATGCGGACCCGCATGTCCGGTGGTGTGAGAGGGGTCCGCAGCAATGCGGCCCCTATCTCGATCGTTGTTCGCTCGGCCGGAATTTCCCTACGCACCAATTTTCGAGTTCGCGTCATTGCTCAAGTGCCGTCAAAAATGTCTCCTTTAACCGCCCGTTGATGACGCGCAGCGGCAGGCCTCCCGATACTTCTTGTCTCGCAGCAAGGACTCGCAGGTCGTTGAAGGTCACGTGGACGGTTCCCTTCTCATCCTGCCAGATCAGCAACTTCTGGCAGAACGCATCAAGACCCAGAGTTGGTGCTGAGGCCATGGCCTTTCCTCCCGGCCCAGGTCC
>JAGQOY010000486.1 GCA_020427005.1 Planctomycetales bacterium | reverse complement strand
GCAAGGGCTTGTTGCTCAAGATAAGGCAGCACGAGCACCGCCCAGCTCACCTGCTGCGGAAAACTGAACGGGTTGAAAACGTCGACGTCAAACTCGCTGTCGTGGTGCAGCCTGCCCAGGCCCGCTGGCGGCAGGATCGTCTGGGAACTCTCGTAGCTCAAAGCCGCCAGCGCGATCTGCTTGAGGTGGTTAGCGCACTGCGCCCTGCGGGCAGCCTCGCGCGCGGACTGCACCGCGGGCAAGAGCAGCGCGATCAACACGGCAATGATGGCGATCACCACCAGCAGCTCAACGAGCGTCAGCGCCCGGCGGCGTGGCGGCCAGGCGGAGAGGACTACGAGCGCCATGACTTGAGCTTTCCGCCACGCCATTCCCGCCTCAGCGTTACGTCCTCGTCGACTCCCGCCAAATAGTCCGCAAAGGCCTCCTGCCTGGCGTGCGATGCCCGCGGCGCCTCGGAATCCCCTGGCTCCGGCGGCACGCGCCGGGTCTTCAGGGCGTTCGCCAGCAGGAGGGCCTGGTCGGGATTTCCTGAGTCGGCTCGCGAGATACTCGGGCCCTTAGCCCTGGAAGCGACGAAC
>JAGQOY010000485.1 GCA_020427005.1 Planctomycetales bacterium | reverse complement strand
CGTGCGTATCCACTACACTTCACAGACATTTCTTACCTAGTGGTGCAGGTGGGATTCGAACCCACAAACACTTGTTCCTAAGACAAGCCGCTCAGCCGTTGGCGTACCACACCATTCTTTGAGAGACGCTATTGAGATTCGAACTCAAGGCAACATGTTTTGCAGACATGTCCCGCACCAAGCGGAGTAGCGCCATACCAATGACTAGTCCTGGACGGACTCGAACCGTCGATCGACTGGGTGTAAACCAGGTGCCTTCGCCGCTGGGCCACAGGACTATGAGTTTCAAACAAAGCGGAAGACCAGGGACTCGAACCCCGAAGCGTTATCAGCGCCGACCACTTTCAAGGTGGTTTCCTCATCCAGCCGGATGTCTTCCATACGAATAAGCGCCCTTGACGAGGATCGAACTCGCCACGACTTGATCGACAGTCAAGCTCCACCACCAGATGGATTCAAGGGCTTTATTGTTGAAGGGTGACCGATCGGAATTGAACCGACATAAACTTGGTTCACAGCCAAGTTCCTGAACCAATACAGGACGGCCACAGCTCCGGCAGCAGGAATCGAACCTGCGTCTGGGCGA
>JAGQOY010000484.1 GCA_020427005.1 Planctomycetales bacterium | reverse complement strand
GCTCGCGCAGCGCCTCGCCCAGGGGATGCGCGAGGCGTGGCTGGCCACCGTCAAGCGGCCGCTCGCGCCGGCCGACGTCCAGTGGCGCACTGTCCCCGTCCGCCTGGAGCCGGCCGCCCATCTGGAGCGCGCCGCGATGGTCGCAGCGCTGCGGAGCGAAACGCCCCGCGGTTACATCGCCACCGTCGATCAGCTCGCGTGGCTGCAGCGGTGCGAGGCCGGCGTCGCGATCGATGCGGCGTGCCTGGGGTTGGGCGACGTTCGCGTGCTGCACATGCCGGGCGAACTGTTCGTCGAGTACCAATTGGCCGCCAAGGCCATGCGGCCCGATCTACACGTGGCGCTGGCCGCCTACGGCGATTACGGCCCAGGGTACATCGGCACGGCCGTGGCGTACGACCAAGGCGGCTACGAAACGAGCCCGCGAGCCTCGGGGGTGGGCCCGGCCGCCGAGGCGACGTTGATGGACGCGATGCGCGGGCTGTTGCAGGAGGACGCGGCGGCGGCTCAGAGCGACTGAACCGCGACGCGCTGCCCGCGCTGCGCTTGCGAGGCGAACACCGCGTCGATCATCGCCACGACGGCGAA
>JAGQOY010000483.1 GCA_020427005.1 Planctomycetales bacterium | reverse complement strand
CGCTTGCCAAAGTCTTTTCGGATGCGTTTCTTCTCGGTAAACGAATAGCCCATGCGTGCCTTCCCTCGACTAAGATAACTGCGAAATCGCAAGTGGAACGGCATTTACTCGCCGCACCACCGGAGATTCATGGTGGCTGACCGACTGCGTCAGCCGGTCAAACAAGAGGCGCACCGCCCGTTGGCGGACACCCCGTCAGATTGCGAAATTGCACAAACAGGAAAAGGCCGGCGGCTCAATGGCCGCCAGCCCAGACCTGATTGGCGATCGATACTCCCAAGCCCGATTACTTGAGCTCGACAGTAGCGCCAGCCTCTTCCAACTCTTTCTTGGCAGCGTCGGCATCTGCCTTCGACACGCCTTCCTTCAGGGTGCTCGGCACGCCTTCGACAGCGTCCTTCGCTTCCTTCAGGCCCAGGCCGGTCAGACCGCGAACTGCCTTGATAACGGCCACCTTGTTGGCGCCGAAGCTGGTCAGGACAACATCGAACTCGGTCTTTTCTTCAGCTGCGGCAACACCGGTATCACCACCGGCGCCCGGAGCGGCAACCGCCACGGCGGCGGCTGCAGTAACACCGAACTTCGCTTCC
>JAGQOY010000482.1 GCA_020427005.1 Planctomycetales bacterium | reverse complement strand
TTCGTAGTCGTTAGATTTGCACTCGCCGCAAGGACAGGGTGGCCGGTCGTTGTTGAGGCCACCGAAAAATACAACCAAGACAAAAACGAGTATCGCCATCAAAGCAAAGGGCGAAACTCCGACGGCCGTCGCAATCAATACAGACGTCCCAGTGCTGGTGCCGAACATGAAGTAAGACGCGACTCCAGCAGCAATCCCGACTGGTGGCGCGATTAGTACGACGTCATCGACCTGCATGTGACGTACCTATTGAGAGCAGGTTCAGATCCTTCGTTGGCAGAACGGGAGCCGTCACCTGGCGGCCGGTGTTGAGTTAGTGTTCGAGCAAACGTCTTTCGGCCGCTCAGGTGGACGGCATTGTTATCGCAACACCTCCGCCCCGAACAGCCAGCGACAGAAGCTCAGAATAAGGTAGCCGAGAGCGCCAAGCAATAGTTTTTTGGCGGTCCGGCAGGAATGAGTTCGCAGCAGTTCAAGCATGAGCCGCGACGCAGGTACCTTGCGATTGAACCATTTCAAGATCATCAAGGTCGAAGCAGTCTTTGATAAACATCGAGCATGTGGGGTGCGCAATGTCTGCAGTAAAGAAT
>JAGQOY010000481.1 GCA_020427005.1 Planctomycetales bacterium | reverse complement strand
CCGCCTTCGTCGGGAAGCGCGCGAAGCCCATTCGGTAACAACGTGTCGCACCGAAAAGAATACAGGCAAGTCGTCGGGCGTCTCGAAGTCACCTAGCAAAGCCAAGTCGTTGTCGAAGCGACCGACTAAGTTGACGGCGAAGCAGACGAACAAGCCCACCGCAGCGCAGCGGAAAACCTCAGATTCAAAACCAAAACAATCCACAACGAAAACTGCCACAACGCGGCGAGCAAGAAAGCCAGTATGCGCCGCCTGATGCACGTGCTTGATTGCACGCTGACATCGACGAACGAATCGGCCTTGCTCGCCGCCTTAACTCACGGCTACGAGGGACAACCTGAATCCTCGCCTGATGCATCGACATCGACGAACGAATCGGCACCTCGTAGCCGCTTTAGACTACTTCACTTCAGAACAATTAATTTCACTTAAACCATCTGAGCTCGCAGGAGAATCTTCGCCGATCACAACGACACTCGACAAGGACAAGATCAACCCAAGTGTGCTGAGCACCGACACCCCATGACCACTGACAGATTCAATATGGACCGATCGTCACCGATCGATGAACTGCCAGACACGTCGCCCTA
>JAGQOY010000480.1 GCA_020427005.1 Planctomycetales bacterium | reverse complement strand
GTCGGCCCCATCCTGGAAATGGTAACCGAAAAATATCTGCTCCGTTCGCCGCAAGAATGGGAAGCTCGGAAAGACGCGATTCGCATCCTACAAGACATCCGAGCTGCGCTGCGAACCGGTGATATTCGCCGAGTGGGACAATTGACGCATGAAAACTTCTTCGGCCCGTTGCAAACCATTATTCCGTGGTGCACCAACCGCTACACACAAGAATTGGTGGAACAAGCTCAAGCCAAATACGGTGAACAGTTTTGGGGATTCTGGATGCTAGGCGGCATGGCCGGCGGCGGCATGGGATTCATTTTTGATCCGGCCGTCAAACCGGAAGCGCAGGAATGGATGCAAGAAGTCATGTCCGCCACCAAAAAACGCATGCAGACTCGTTTGCCCTTTGCCATGGATCCGGTGGTTTACGATTTTGAAATTAACGACAAAGGGACGTGGAGCGAACTGCGGCACGGCAAAGCCGCTCGCATGCCAGACGAATACTACGCGCTGCTGGTCCCCACGTGGTTGCAGACGGCGCGCAGAAATCTATCACCTCTGTTTCGGCGCGAACTGGAGCGACTGGGCGAAGACATGCGAGATGACAGTG
>JAGQOY010000479.1 GCA_020427005.1 Planctomycetales bacterium | reverse complement strand
CGTAAAAAGTTCACGACCGAGTTTAAACTGACAATCGTTTGAACATCGACAGACTCAGGCATTTCGCCGGAAGAACGACGCTGAACGAAGCTCAACGACGCTGAACGAAGCTCAACGACGCTGAACGAAGCTCAACGACGATGAGCGTCGGCCATTAACCTGATGCAAATAAGCCCCACACGATGCCCGGCGCTTTCCAGCGGGATTAGAAGGCACAACTCAACCGAATCGGCCGGTGATATATTCTTCGGTCAGCTTTTGCGAAGGTTTGGTGAAAATCTGAAAAGTCTTGTCGTACTCTATCAACTTTCCCTGATAGAACAGCGCGGTATAATCGCCGATGCGAGCCGCCTGCTGCATATTATGGGTTACGATGACAATCGTGTAGTTTTCTTTTAGCTCGTTGATCAGATCTTCAATTTTATTCGTGGATATGGGGTCCAGCGATGCGGTCGGTTCATCCATTAATAAAACGTCCGGCATCATAGCGATGGCCCGCGCTATGCACAGACGCTGTTGTTGTCCGCCGGACAAACTGTACGCGCTTTCCGTCAGCTTGTCTTTGACTTCATCCCACAGGTACGCGCGCTTTAAAG
>JAGQOY010000047.1 GCA_020427005.1 Planctomycetales bacterium | reverse complement strand
AGGTGGAGTTTTCAGATCGTCTGGCAGTTGAATCGGAGCATCGGGCTTGGGGTCCAGTTTCGTAAACCAGGTGTAAAACTCCTTCCCACCGTCAGTAGACAGAAACCCAAGCCGGGCTCCTGCGCTTGACGTCAAATAGGGGTTGGTCGAGTTTTTGGTGACTTGCGTGTAGTAGTCAATTGCTTCTTCGATTTTACCAAGCGACTCTTTGGCTTGACCGAGTGCCAATAGGGCTTTGCTCCTGAGTTCAAGATTTGTCGCTTCGTCCTTCACTTTCTCAAGTGAAGAGATAGCATCCCCAATGAGTTCTTCTCCTTCGCTACGATTACGATATATGGCTTCGATACCGCGATCTAGCAAATTAATTCCTGCAGCGAAACGAGCCCAATGACCGGCGGGCAGGTTGGGGTTTGCATCAGCCACATCAATGAATGAATCTGCGTCGCTGGAGGTCTGCTTGAAATAATAGTCGGTCCAGGCTAGAGCGGATTTACTGGTGGTTATTCCACTATAGATACCCCAGATGAGTCCAACGATGACTACCACCGCGATACCGCCAAAAACAAATGGAAACGCAGAACGAGTGGACTCAATTCCTTTTCCAAGTTTGTCCGCGAGAACGTTAGTTTCCA
This sequence comes from Planctomycetales bacterium, assembly GCA_020427005.1. Taxonomy (GTDB): domain Bacteria; phylum Planctomycetota; class Planctomycetia; order Pirellulales; family Pirellulaceae; genus Aureliella. The sequence continues at coordinate 38,342 of JAGQOY010000047.1, read as the reverse complement.
GTTGGTGACGTTGTTCACTCTTCATACTATTTGACCGGTGCTTTCCCAATCCCAGCGGACTGAGCAGGGGAGTAACGAATTTAGGGGAGACTGGGAGTGGCTGGCTAGTAGCTGGCTTGTCCCATTCGGGGCGAGATTCAAAGCCCAACAGTATAGGTGCGTTCCAAGAACTGCTCAATATCGTTCATGCGATGCAGTTTATAAGTAATACTGCACAAGCCGCACTGTTTTTTGTCCAAACGATGTACCTGAAGCCATGGACCATAAAGTACAAGCTAAATCGTCAAAAATGGGTTTCTCAGATGTATTTCGCAGCATTCCTTTGAGCAACAACTAAATTCCTCTGAGCAACAACTAATTAACCAAAAAACCGTCTAATGAGTTTTGGCACCAAAACACCTAACCCTCCTTTGGGAGGGTAGGGGCTGAGGGACGAGACTTCGAGGAGGGGTTTCTGAAATCAATGCTGGAATCGACCTCACCATGCCTCCAATCCGCAACTGACAAGTCGATACGACTTGGTAGAATCTCTACGTCGCAAGTAGTTTGAGATCGTTGTCAGAGTTTCCTGTCTTTCACGAACGTTACGCTGGCGCCAGATTCATAATTGAAGTCAACTGCAAAAACTAGTTTGAGGTGCAAAATGACGAATCATACCGCCGAAACCGAGATAGCCAGCCAGGAAACGCACCGAGAAACTCCTCGTGCAGTCGCGGCAAAAAAGAAAATCGACCGAGTGTTCTTGGTACCGTATCCGAACGTAGTGTTTCTCTATCCAACTTTGATCGCGGCATTGGTTTCGGCCATCGGTATGACAATTTGGGGTGAAGAATCAGTGGCTGCCGGATCACGGGTTCCGTTCGCTCTAAGTATCTTTTTTCTGGGCATTCTAACCATCAACCTAATCGTGTTGACCGTCGATTTCCCTAGGGCCACTGCACTGACGCTGTTCTTCATCGTGTGCACGGTCGCTCTGGGCGTCGTCCTACTGGGGACCTTCTTTCCAGACATGATTCCTTGGATCAAGGCATTATTTGGCGGGCTTCACCCTCTGGCCAATGCGTCCTTTTTTTGGATTATCGCAGTCGCATTACTGGTGATGCTGATCACTGTGAAAATCGGCGTTCAGTTTGACTATTGGGAAGTGCGCCAGAACGAACTGTTGCATCACCACGGGATGTTGAGCGATTTACGACGCTATCCAACATCCGGCTTGCAAGTCGAGAAAGAGATTACCGACGTATTTGAATACATGTTGCTGCGTTCGGGCCGCATGGTACTTCGTCCGCCGGGAAACAACCGTGATCTTGTGCTAGAGAACATCGCGTTCATTGACACCAAAGAGAAGCAAGTGACACAGTTACTCAGTGCCAGAAGGGTCGAAATTAATAGCGGCGACTAATTTCGTTAGCGCGATTAGGTGCGCTGCCAGAAACCCAAATTCCACGCCATGTTTCACGGAATTGATTCATTGCGTCAATTTCCGTCCCTTTATTTCATTTACCATGTCAACGGTTTTGAAAACTGCCACTGAGCGTCAAAAAAACCAGTGTGAACGATTTTTCCCGGCGTTTCGGCGCTAGGGGGTTCGTGGGTGTCAATGACGACCCAATCGGGAAGATGCGGGTTTTGTAGGGAATTAGTGCGATCGTGGGCTTGTCGAAAAGTCGGCCCTGAATTGAGTACCAGATATTTTGTGGGATTGAGCGGGTTGGGGTAAATCGCCAAGAGAATGTGTTGGTCGCAAGCAAACTCTTGGGGGCCCATAATAATCGAGTCGGCTTGCCAGCTAAATGGCAGCTTCTGCCTTTGCACTGTGGGTGTCGACAATGCGCGACGAATGACTAGGTTTGATTCGGGTGTACCCCAGGCGATGATGTGGTATCGAGAAAGATCGTCCTCGGTTACTTCGTGATCCAATTTGATTCTCGGCGCACCTCGAAACAGACTCTCCCATCGTTCAAGAAAGTTTCTTGATTCACAAGTGACCCAATTGTCATTCTGAGATTGACTGGTCCGAGAAGGAAGTACCACAAGAAATGGGTCCAGAAAGGCATCATCGATAGGACCGTACAGGCCAGGTCGTTTGAGCAGCTGATTCTCCCTTGATCCCAAGCTCCATTGAGGCTTATTTCCAGTTGGTTCGTTATTGACCAACGATATGCTTTTCATGTTTTGGGGTAGGACAATTAATTGACTATCAATTTCCAGTTTGGGTCCAATGGGTTCGCTGGATGGTCGATTCTCAATAGTAAAGGAAGACACATTTTGAGTTTCGAGCTTCCAGGGCCCCGTAGCTTCTCGACGAGCATGGATCGTGGTGGAGGCGTACAATGTCTGTTGTCCAGTGACTGTTAGCCAGCCCTGCGATGAGTAGCGGAGGTGTTTCGTCTCAAGAAATAATTCCGAGGGTGAATGAGGGCGACCTTGGTCGGCAAATTGAGACATTCGGTTTAGAATCTCGCGAAGCGTATCAGGATGATACTTGTGTTCCATGCCTGGCCCGATGAGATGTGTTAGCCTATCGCCCGCCGATTCAAAGGCCGATTCCATAACACGAGCCGCCTGTATCTGCTTATCTAATTCGCCGCTGTAGGCAACTACTGGAATGTTGAATAAGTTTCGAGTATATCCCGGCACATCGTAGATGCTCCATAGCATCTGCTCGTACGAGGGCACCTGTCCAGGGCGGATGTTTTGATACTGGGCTGTTTCTGCGAATCCAGCCCCAGGGCTAGCCGCTATGAAGCGATCTGTGTAGTGTGCGGCCAGATGCCATGCTCCAGCTCCACCCATGGAAAATCCCATCAGTACAATGCGTCTAGGGTCTACGGGATAATTCGCAACAGCAAAATCGATGGCCTCCATCACGTCCGTTTCACCTGCCGATTTGTAACCTACGCACTGTCGTCCAAAGGGATGAAGCACAATGGCGTTGGGAACGGCAATCTGCCCATCTTTATCAAGCCGTTCTACTATAAAGTGCAAGTCGGTTGTTTTATCGCCGCGCCCGTGCAGCCAAACATAAAGTGGCATCTTTGGCGGCGTCTTGTCGTTCTGCGCAAACGAATTAGTTGGAGGTAATACAAGTCCGATAGGTTGCACCGAACCATCCACGGATGAGCGGTAGCCTCTGACTTGTCTACCTGTGTTCTCGTTCCAAGGTTTACGTCCCTGTTGCAAGTCAGATAAGCGATCCCGTGCCAACTTGAGTACACGATCGATTTTTTTTGTATCTTCAGCTCGGTAGATCTCTTGATATCGAATGGCGTATTCGCAGGCCTTTAGCAGGCAATTTACATCGGCTTCCCAAGGGGAATCGATTTCTTTCAGTTTCATTGATATCTCTTCGATATTGGTGCGCCAAGCCTTAACCTGTGCGGCATCAAGTTCAAGGCCTACAGGAGGAAGGTGGCGTTCGATAGTCTGGCATTCCCATGGAGTTTGACTATTGGCCAACTTAGTTACGAGTAGAAGGATGACGATCGCCGAGAATGCTATGGACCAAGAGATTTTGGAGACGGTTTGGTAAGCGAAATGGGTTTGGTTGGTGGTCATGCGAGGGTCGTGTTCTTCAACTTAGAAGGGGAAAGACTGGGGTAGCCTTCGTATTGTAGTATTCCGCCGCATGGTATGATGTGCGGCACGAGCATTTTTAGGTTCAGGGAGTCCGCTTTCTGCCATGAGCAATCTTCTTTTGGGTTACGCGAGCGGGCTTTTTTTCAAATTAGTGTCTTTGGCAAAATACGATCGATTGGTCGCAGATGACTTCACAGGTATCCTGGGTTCATGAAATCTGAATCTTCACCAAACCAATGTCCATTCGTGCTCAGTTCAAAAAGCGTTTGCTTACCAGTAGTGCATGGTAGCGGTAATTGCGCTTTGGCGGTGCGACGTTGGCTTTTGGAACATGAGTACGACTGCTTGGCCGTCTGTTTGCCAGATTCATTCAAGGAAAATGTCTTAGAAGCTGTTCAGTATTTGCCTACTCCGTCGATTGTCGTTCAGCGGCCCCAGTCGATTTACCTGCCGAAATGGAAACCGGAGCTGGAGGAACATCAAGATGAGGAAGGAGCATGTGCAGAAGCTTGGAGTTACGTGCCTATCGATCCTTGCCAACCTGTCATATCGGCGCTGCGGTTGGCACTTGGAGAGCACAAGCGAATTGAGTTTTGCGATTTAGAGACCAATGACTTTCAACCTCTTGCCGCGGAAACTCCGGATACCTATGCATTGAAAACGGTTTCCCTTGAGCGATTTGCAACTGCTTTGCTACCAACTATCATGCGGCCCTATCATCAGCAAGCCACGGAACGCATTAACTACATGGCTTGGAGAATTCGGCAACTTGAAAAGCAATATGATCGCGTTTTGTTTCTTTGCAATGTTTTGCACTGGCCGTGGTTACGGGAGGCTTACTTTTCTCCATCCACAGAACCACCGCTTCACGATTCCGTTGAGCCATCGATGGCATACGGCGTTCATTCGAATACTTTGGCTTTTTTATTCGGAGAATTGCCCTTCATAACTGGGCTGTACGAGCAAGCACGCGTCCGGTTGGATGACGACGAGAATCTTTCTATTGATGGAGTGAAGCAACTCCTTACATCTGCGCGCCGTAGCTATCTCCAGGATCTTGGTAAGAGAGCGCGGCGGATCACCCCCTTGTTGTTGCGTCAATGTCTGAAGTACATACGCAATTTAAGCCTGGTCGAAAGTCGAATGACCCCTGATTTGTACACTGTAGGCGTGGCGGCACAGCAGATTCTTGGGGATCAATACGCTATTCACGTGATCGATACAGCCAAACACTATCCGTTTGAGTCTGATTTGGGTTGGTCGATGATTTCTATGGGAATTGACCAGCTTCGGTTGCCGGATGGAGAAACTGTTAGCGCAACCAGTCGATTACCGGGACAACCGGTGTATTGGCGCAGCTTGAAGCTAAATCGAAAGCCGGATCGACAGCAAAGAGAAAAGTGGAAGACACAATGGAACCCGTACTCACAATGTTCATGGCCGCCAGAGGACAATTTGATAGAGAGTTTTCGCACGCGCGTCATGGACCGGGCAAAAGCAGTCTTGGGATCTGATTTGGCCCGCAGCGAAAAATTTTCGAACAGTATCCAAGATGGCATCGACATTCGAGAAACTTTACGGCACTGGTATGACGGTGATATCTACGTCAAAGTCATGCCACCAAGTATTGGGACACTTGATAGTTGCGTAATGCTTTTTGATACACCAGCCGATCCCAAGGATTATCCTTGGCAATCCACTTGGTTTGCTGAACACAAGGACGAGTCGACATTGGCATTTTTTGCTACCGATTTCCGGAATGAAATGATAGGACCTGGAATTGCAGTGGCCACCTATGGTGGATCTTTGTTTATCTACCCGCCGCTTGCCATTCCTGACGTGTGGTCCGATCCGCGGTTAGAATTTGTTACGAGCCTAGAAGAAAGGTTGATTGCTGCTGCTTGCATGCATTCCAGAGAAAGGCACGTCGCATTGTTAAGTCCAAGACCTCCAATTGCATCATGGCGTCGCACCGCAACACGTTTGCATCGAAAGTTGATACATATTCCGCTTAGTCAATTCAATGAGGCTATGATTCAACAATTGCGTTTAGTGCACGTTCTGAACGGTCGAGAGGTACGATCCTATGCCGAACATTTCATACGACGAGCCTAGGGACTTATTCTCCAAATGTGTGATCAGTTCTCTTCACGCTAGTGGCTACCCAAGCGAGGCATTTGTGTTAGCATGTGGTTACCGCAATATTTCAGCTAGTATTGAACGCCTAGAAGCAGATGAGTGCTTATGAAACCCTTGGATCACTTGAAGAACCTGGTGGTGATGGCTGCCGCGGACGGTAGTTTGGATGAACAGGAAATCAGCCTAATGATGGACCGCTGTTATCAGCTGGGTTTATCGGAAGAAGATTTGGAAAAGGCGATCTCATTCGCATCCAGTAGCGATGCGAGACTCATTCTACCGGTCGATCGAACGGAACAGAATCAGATGTTGGCTGATTTGATTCGTATGATGGCTGCAGATGGCAAGTTGCTTGAAGTGGAAAAGCGTTTGTTCGCTTTGGCAGCGGCGAAAATGGGAATCGACAAAATTGAGCTCGATGCGCTCATTGATCAGCTAGTAGGAAAGTATCCTTGATAATTGTTTTGACATAGCGGGGTGACTAGGCGCAAACTGCGAGTGTTGCCGAAGGTCAGTTCCGCTGAGAGGCTTTGCGGTTCACAATTCGGCCGAGGAAGATCCGCAGCTGAACGTTTTTTAGCCTAAGAGAGACGATAATGACAAGGCAAAACATATCAGCTCTACAACCTCGCGACAGTGTAGATGAAATTTATCGCGTCGCCGACAAGCAGTTGCGCACTAATCGTCAAGGAAGCGATTACATTCTATTGCAGCTTATGGATCGTACTGGGCAAATCAGCGGGCTTCGTTGGAATGTTGGTCAGTCGATATACGAAAGTTTCCAGAAGGGAGACTTTTTGCGCTTGGTAGGCACTTGCCAGTTACACAATGGGATTCTGCAGCTGATCGTTCAAGATTTTGAGCCCGTTCCGGCAACCAAAGTCAGGTTGGAGGACTTCTCGCAATCAGATCCACAAGAGTTGCAGTCACTTGTTGATGAGTTACGTTCGCGACTCACAAGCTTTCAGAATGAACACTTGAAATGCCTTGCCAATGCGTATCTTGGAGATGGGGCCTTTGTAGAGAAATTATCACGAGCTCCGGCTGGCATAAAGACTCATCACGCATTTGAAGGTGGTCTACTGCGACATATTGTGGACCTAATGCGTGTGGCTGACTCCATCGCTCCGCTATATCCTCAATTGGATGAGGAAATTTTGCGCATGGGGGTTTTTCTTCACGACTTGGGGAAGCTAGAAGAACTTAGTTTCGATGGTGATATGACTTATACAGATGCCGGGCAGCTTGTTGGCCATCTCGTGCAAGGGGTCGTGGAATTACAGCAACGGGTTCGAGAAATCGAACTTTCCAGCGGCAGCTCGTTTCCAGAAACTCTGTTATGGCGCTTACAACATATGATTGTCAGCCACCATGGGAAGCTCGAACATGGTAGTCCCAAGGTACCTATGACGATCGAGGCAATCGTGTTGCATTTTATCGATGACTTGGATGCTAAAGTAAATGCTGCCACTGATTTGATAGACGCGGATCGAAACACGGACAGTAATTGGACGACTTTTTTTCCTGTTATGGGGTGCAAACTGTTTAAACCGTCGTCCGTAAGACCGGCCAATTAGCTCATCCTCCATAAGCATAGCCACGCCCAGCTTTTCACATCTTTGGGGGAAGTCGCTCACCCCTTGACGCGTCGCTGCCAAGACCGTTACTGCACTTTTTCTGATAGTTCAAGATGAGACGTAGAGTCGCCTTTATTGGTTATTAGAGATCCGGCTAGGATGATTACCCGGGAATGATCTTGACTTGCTTTGGGAACTGCTGTAACCCGAATTAGTTCAGTCTATTTTTCCCCAGTTTTAGAGCAGGTGGAGTTGTCGATGGTAAACGAAGCTACCTATTATCACCTACACATTCCAAAGACGGCGGGAACCACATTTCGGAGCATGTTTGAAAACGAATTCGGTTTTAACCGATGCTTGTCTCCTTTGTTAACGCATTACGAGATGTTGCGATTACCCAAGGAGCAGTTTGAATCCTACCGTTTGTACGGGGGGCATCTTGAATACGGATACTATTTACCCTCTTTGATCGGAAGAGAGCTCTATACTTTCACTTTGCTTCGGGATCCAAGTACGCAACTTATATCACTTTATAAACAAGTGGTTCAGGAAGTTCGAGATCCGTTGCATGAGTATGTAATGCAGAATTGTCCAAGTATTGGAGAGTTCTTGCATGACGAATTGATTTGTCGAGAATTGTACAACCCTCAAACAGTTTTCCTAGCGCTGGCTGAGCGTCGCTTTACGCCAACAGTGATTGAGCAAGTTCAACAAGCCGAGTCGCTGGAGCAGTATTATCTAATTGTAGCGGAGGCGAACCGGACTCAGGATACGCTACGCCAAGCTCCAGATTATCTCTTAAGTACTGCACTGTCGCGTTTAGAGGAATGCGATTTTGTGGGTATTTCTGAAGAAGTGGATACGTGCCTAAGTTACTTGCGTCGCCAAATTTATTGGCCCAACACGGATGAAATACCGAGCCAAAATGTTTCCAATGTGCCGGTGTCAAACAAGGAGTTGGATTGCATACGGCCTCGCATCGAGGAGTTAACGGCCTTGGATCGAGTTCTATATCAATATGCTGTCGAGCGAGTGAAGAGTCGTCAGGGCGCAAAACACGAGTGTTTTGTTTCATCTGTCAAAGCTGCCTAAAGTCTGCGATTACGAATGGGATGCAGCTGTCACGTATAGGCCTGGTCGAGAGGCGTTACCGAGTTGATTGTTGTGTCAGGCGGTGGCCAATCTGTTCCAAGATGATCGTAGTCGCGAATGATACCAAGGCCAGTCCAACAATCAGTGTCAAATTTGCGTCGCTGGTAAAGGGAGACCTGAATTCATAGATCCGAAATTTGAATTCAAGTTCCGCAGTTTCAGGTGTGGGTTGTTGGAATGGCCAGAGCTTCACCAAGGAACCGAACATCAGGCCCACAAGAAAGGCAAGTGTCGAATTGTGGTGGCAAGTGAGCAGCCACCGTAGAAGGCGAGAAAATGCCAGTAACCCGCATAGGCAACCTAGGCAGAATGAAGCAATGATCGTTAAGCCAGCAAAGGTAAAGTCACCATGGGGTAGGCCTTTGATGAGAGAGGTGATGGGATGGTAAAAGCCTAATAGAAATAGGACAAACGCACCGCTGATACCAGGTAATATCATGGCGCAGATAGCGATTGTTGCGGCAAAGAATGCACTCCAGACATTTAATGTACTGTGCATCGGTTGCAAGATGCAAATACCGGCTGCAAGCGTGACTCCTGTACACAGCATGACGAAATCGATTGTTCGCCAAATAGTCAGTCTTCGTGCGACTAAGACACTAGAGCCCAGAATGAGTCCCACGAATACTGCGTAGACATAGGGTTGTTGGAACTCCAATAAATAGTGCATGAGGGACGCCAGTGCCAGTATGCCGCTGGCGATTCCAGCGCCCAAACCAGCGAGAAATCGGCCGTCGATGTGCTGAGCGGCTGCCTGCCATTGCCCCCTCAAGAGCAATCTAAAAAACGACGAGTCGATCTTGCTAATCGCAGATATCAGCCGATCGTAGTGGCCCAAAATAAGTGCCAGCGTGCCTCCTGATACACCAGGCACGACGTCAGCGGCACCCATGCAAAGGCCTCGTAGCCAATTCTCGATGTCGACCCTAAAACCGTTATATCTGTTAGAATTTGCCATGTTGGGGGTGAAAACCGGAAACCCGGCGAAGGTACGTGGCGCTGGCGAATAATTTGATTTACTCTGGAAGCATAATTCCTCAATCAAGTTTCTAAACCTACTTTCTTTCCGATGTGGAAGTTCGATAACGCCTCACAAATCCGATTGAATTTGTGTGATAGATTTTTGCAGGTCGCAATGTAGGGATTAGAACCTGAGCACTTCCAAACGGCGAACAGCCAGCCGTGTTAAGCATATTGAGTGACGATCTACGTTGCTGTGTGCGCTGCCGGTTTCAGTTCGCCCTCAACCTCGGTATTTCATGCCCTGCTGGAATTGCTGTCAATAGAGGGTTTTTTAAGTAAGGCTGTGTGAGACGACCGGTGGCTCGCACGCGACACATAGACTCCATTTCCTGGTAACACCTTCATGAACGATTATTGGTCTAGTGCGATTCAGGGAATCGTTGAGGGATTGACCGAATTTTTACCAGTAAGTTCGACAGCACATATTCGTTTCACCCAATTGGCTTTGGGGATTAGTCCAGCGGATAGTTACTGGAAGATGTTTTCGATTGTAATACAGCTGGGAGCCATACTTGCCGTATTAGTCTATTTTCGTTCGCGGCTTGTTGGATTCGTTCGATCCTTTCCCCAATGCCCGGCCGGACGTTCTCTTTGGTGGCAGCATCCATTATCGTTAGTAGTGATCAGCTTTGTTGTCACGGCCCTGCCGTGTTTTCTGATGGACAAGTTAATCGGCGAGAACATGGAGAACATGCAATTAATGGCAGCTGCGCTCGTAATTGGAGGCATTATCATGTGGGGAATAGACAAGATATATAGCCCTCGCGCACAGACCTATTCTATGGAAGGCATGTCGCTTAAGCAGGCTATCGCCATTGGACTTTTTCAAATATTGGCAGCTACCTTTCCGGGAGTAAGTCGTTCCATGTCGACGATTGCCGGGGGACAAGTCATGGGACTTTCGCGATCTGCCGCACTAGAATTCAGTTTCTTTCTTTCCATACCAGTCATGATGGCCGCAACGAGTTACAAACTCCTGCAGTATGTTTTGGAACGCTCCGAGGCTCCGACCTTCCATCAATGGACGGTTTTGGCTGTTGGCTTTTTGACAAGTTTTGGCGTGGCTTGGGTTGTCATCGCCTGGTTTATGCTGTGGGTCAAGAAACGCGGATTCGGCCCATTTGCTATCTATCGAATCGTGGCTGGTGGCGTAGCTCTCGCATGGTTATCGACTTTATCTGGATAACCGATTCCCAACACCTTACGTTGTTCAATGATGTTATCTTGAGAATCCCCGCAGCCTTGTCCAGTAGCTCAGTAGCTCGAAAGCTCGGCGGACAGGAACATTAGCGTTGACACAGTTGGGAGGGGAGGGTAATCTCCCGCAATGTTTGACGTGCCGACCACTTGAACACGGAGGTTCGAAGAGTGGACTACATACCTGTCGCTTCAGCAGACATGTCTGGCTGCGAGGAGGCTTATGCGACGGATGCCATACGAAGTTCGTGGGTTTCATCTACCGGTAAGTACCTTGAGCAATTCGAAGCCGACTTTGCCGAGTTGTGTGGCACAAGGTACGCGCTTTCTTGTTGCAATGGAACCGTAGCGTTACATTTGGCACTCTTAGGCTTGGGGTTACGGGAAGGGGATGAAGTAATTGTCCCCTCGATGACATATATAGCTACCGCAAACGCGGTGCGCTATTGCGGTGCAAGGCCCGTATTTGTCGATATTGACCCCGCAACCTGGTGTGTCTGCCCCAATGAAATAGAGCAGGCAATAACTTCCCGCACACGTGGAATCATAGCAGTCCATTTGATGGGACATCCGGCGGATATGGATGCCATTAGAGAAATAGCAGCCATGCATGGGCTGTGGGTCGTTGAGGATGCGGCAGAAGCTCACTTCGCCACATATCGGCAAGAGCCTGTCGGTGGTCTCGGGACCATAGGGACTTTTTCTTTTTTTGGAAACAAGATCTTTACGTGTGGCGAGGGTGGGGCTGTAACACTCAACGATCCTCAGTTGTACATTCGGCTGAAGTTATTGCGTGGCCAAGGCATGGATCCCAGACGCCGCTATTATTTTCCAATTACTGGTTACAATTTTCGTCTCACAAATGTTGCATGTGCTCTGCTGTGTGCCCAACTAGAGCGTCGCGAGCAGATACTTGCTAGACGGCGCGAAATCTTTGACCGTTACACTGCAGCACTCGAAGGAATCGCGGGAATTGAATTTCAGCCTGTCGCATCGTACGCAAGAATTGCTCCTTGGATGTATGGCATCGTAATTGACTCGCAAGTGTTTGGGCGAGACCGTGACGAGTTAATACAGGTTCTCAGTGATCATAATATTGATTCACGCCCCTTCTTTCATCCGCTACACAACCTACCGCCGTATCGTGAGACTGCTGCAGCTCAAACGAACAGTCTTCACCATTCCGTTGAACTTGGACAAAAAGGTTTAATGCTACCTACGTTCAATTCTATTCGCGACGAACAAATTGATCGGGTGACAACAACCATCCGTCAAGCAAAGGTATCTACGCCACGTATTCGGCGGGCAGCCTAAAACGCAGAAAAATGCGGCCTAGAAGTTTGAAAAGAATGATTTGCGTTCGGACAATTAGATGTCGCAAGCAGAAATAACCTCTAGTACTCGATCCAAATTCTACGGGCAATTCGATCCACCCGTTGATCGGCTGTTGTATGAGCGTTATTTCAAATACCGGACTTGTCCTGGAGTTGTTATGGAGTGTGGTGCCTTTGATGGAGTAACTGAGTCCAGTTGCAAGTACTTTGAAGAAAGCCTTGGTTGGCAGGCTATCAATGTCGAGGCTTCTCCAGCAATTTTTGCACAGCTCGTGAAAAACCGCCCTCATTCATTGAATCTGAACCTCGCACTCAGCGATCGTTGTCAATTGACGGAGTTCGTTGAAGTTAAGCATCCAGGATTCGAACTATGTACGAATGGTTCACTGAAACATCTGGATGAACATCTGGAATGGCTGAGGAGTGAGCAGTGTACTTTCTCAAGATCGTTCGTTCAAACCTGCACATATCGAGAGCTGATTGAGAATCTCCAAGTCTCAGATATTGACCTGATGGTGTTGGACGTCGAGGGTCATGAACTAGCGGCTATCTCCGGTTTCTTTGGAGCGTCCGTGCTTCCTAAAGTTCTTTGCGTGGAACATGGGCACCTTGGCGTTCCGAAGATTTGCGAGGCCGTAGAGCCTTTGGGCTATCGATTTGATATCCAGTCGCATGTCAATTCCTATTTTGTGCGCCGTGAAACCTGATGAATGACTCGCACAAGAAAAATTGTTCCGAGCGTATTTCTTTCGCGAATACTTTTCGAGGCGTAGCTTGTACTTTGGTTGTGGCATCACACTTGTTGTTATTGGTCAATGCCAAACCTCAGCTAACTGCTAGTATTGCAAAAGTACAATCCACAGTGCCCGAGCAGAATATGTTGGCAGTTTTTCTAGAGAAATCGCCAATTCATCCTGGACCGATGGGGGTCGCAGTTTTCTTTCTGATTAGTGGCTTACTGATACCGTTATCACTTCAGCGTTTGTACGTACGGCAATTTGCAATAGCTCGGATCTTCCGGATTATTCCCACCTATGCAGGCTGTTTGCTTATTACGATTTCCGTATTGACGCTGATTCATTTTCTGACGAACCAGCCCTATGACCTCAAGTGGTCACATGCGGTTGCGCATTTCTTAATGATACGTGACTTCCTATGGATCGCACCCATCGACGGTGTCGTCTGGACGTTAGAAGTTGAAGTCAAGTTCTATATTCTGTGCGCGTTGCTCGCACCCTTGATCCTGCAGGGCCAATGGCAGCGAATTCTGCTACTCAATTTCATGGTTACTGCTCTGACAGTCTGGTTGGGGAAGGTCTCATTTCCGTTCAATCAGGAAAACATGCGATGGTACGCGGCCATGAACAGTTTCTATTTGACCTGCATGTGCCTCAATTATTTATGGTGTGGTGTCGCGTTTTATTGGCATCTGAGTGGACAAATCACTGCGCGTGCCTTGCTGTTGTGCACAGTACTTTTCAATGCCATGTTGGTAGTACAGGTTCAGATGAATCATATTTCGACGCCTGTTACAGTAACGAGCTACGTTGGCGGCCTAGTCCTGTTCGCTTTTGGATATTTGAACTCGGATTGGAAATGGGATAGAAATCGCCTGATTAACTGGATAGCGGATATCAGTTATCCACTCTACCTAGTTCATGCGGCAATTGGTTACGGATTGATTCACGCTCTACATGGAGTTGGATTGCCCGTCTGGTTGGCGGTACTGGCAGCAATAGGACTAGCGGTAATGATTGCCCAAATCGTGCATTTGCTGATAGAAAAACCATGTCAGGTATACGGAAAATATTTGGCTAAGTTGGCGACTCCCCGCCATGAGATGCCGCAGGCCATATGTGAATTAGTCATTGATGCCGAGTTAGGTACAAGATCCCAGACGTCAGCGGCCTGAACGCGAAGTAGCAAGGAAGGTAAGCGGAGAATGGAAATAAAGAATTTCAACCCTCGATCAAAAAAGAAGCTTCGAGTAGGTATCTGGTGTGCATATCACATCACGCTGGAGCAAAGTGAGGGAATCGGAGTTTTTGCTCATAACCTAGCTCGTGGGCTGGCCAACTTACCTACTCCCGTGCAGGTTACGATGGTTTCAAAGCCTGGCGAAGAGCACGTGATGGCCAATACCGTTCGATGTGGAGGCGGGAACATTAAAGTCCGGGCGGCATCTCCGATAAGAGGCATGCTCAAGCTCCGCCAGAAATTCTGGAGAACAGCTGCCAAGCACAGCGCGAATTGGCAAAAGAGACTTGAAGAGTTTCAGTCTAGTGGAGAAAAGTTGTCATTGCGTATGGCTTTCGCCCAGTTATGCAATCAACTCGGCTGCCAACCCAGTTTTTCTAGTAGTCGGCGAGGCAAGCTGATCCGAACATTGCTCCTACCTGTACTGGGATTGGTAATTCTAGGGAATCGAATCTATCGGGAAATGTTGCGAAATGAAGTGCGTCTGGCTCGGTACGTGGCCCAATTGACCAGGATGAAGCAGCAGTACTTCGATTCGATAAACCAAATTGAGACTCAAAGAATAATCGAATCGTGTGATGTGTGGGTTATTCCATATGTCGGTCTATTTCAATCTTTTAGTAAGCCAACTGTAGTAACCATTCACGACTTGGTTTGCTATCACTTTCCCGAAGTAACTGACCCAAGTTCTCTTCAAACTTTCAAAATGTTGGCGGAATCTGTTTCCGGCCGATCGACTGTGGCTGCCACTATGTCGCACTTTATTCGAGACAACGACCTCAAAGGTATTCTCAATTTACCGGATGAAAAAATTCGCGTCGTGGCTCCAGCGGCACCAACTGATTTTGGTAGGGCCGGAAATGCAGCGGAAATTACTAGCAGATATCCAATTCTCAATGAAGAGTTCATTTTCTATCCATCAGCTTTTCGGTCTTACAAGAATCACGAATTGCTGGTTTCGGCTCTGGACGCAATGCAGCAGCAAGGTGATACGTCGTTGCACCTAGTTTTCACAGGGATACACGCTGCAAAGGAAAAGCTACTGAATCAAATTTCAGCAGCTGGTTTGCAGGCTAGGGTTCATATTCTTGGAAAAGTTGACCGCGATGCTTTGTCGGTTTTCTACAAAAAATCGCTTGCCACCATCGTTTCGTCCCGTTATGAGCAAGGCAGCTTTCCACTGATGGAAGCCATGTATTGGGGATGTCCGATTGCATGTTCCAGTATCGCATCTCTAAAAGAGTTGTTTGCACCCATGGGCGACGCGATGCACTATTTTGATGTTGACGATGTTCCAGCAGTGGTGCGCATCATAGAACATTTTAGACAGCATCGATCCGAAGTTATTCGCGCGCAGCAGGCTACTCGCGAGGCATTATTTGGTCGCACCTGGGTCGACGCTGCCAAAGATTGGCGAGAAGTGTTGGAATACGCTATCGAGCTGGAAGCACAAAAGATCTCTCGCCAAGCTAAGGTCCTAGGTCGACAGGCAGCCTAAGTCTAAATGGGATGTTCTCTCAACCTGGGAAGGATTTGCTCAGTGAGTCGAGAGACTGATCTGGAGGCCAATGGGACAGGCGTCCAGATGTCTTAGTAGATGAGGAAGAATGGAGATTACGACCAAGATGAAAATTATCCTTTGCGGCTATCATTGGACCGGCTGTGATGCACTTCGCCAGCTATTGAATGCCAACCATGAAGTATTTGTCTATACTCATGAGGCTCCGAATTTTATTCCTTCGCTCAGTAGCTACTGTGAAAAAACTCAAACAAGTTACTCGCTAGAAAACATCTCGCGTAGTAAGTTGCCGTTCAAACCAGATGTGATTGCCTCGATCTATTACCGACACATGATTAAGAAACCGGTAATTGATGCCTGCGAGCGTAGGATTTTTAACCTTCATCCATCCCTACTGCCACGATATCGTGGCTGCAGCTCATTAACGTGGGCCATGATCAACGGAGAAGCACAGGCAGGTTTCTCCTACCATTTCGTGGATGAGGGTTGCGATACAGGCAATATCATCATTCAACAAGCCATTGACATCGAAGACTTTGATTCTCAAGCGACGCTGTATCAGCGAGTTGGGTTCATGGCCATGAGTAGATTCTCCGAAGTCCTTGAGTTAGTGCTTAGCGGAACGACTGGCCGCGTTCAGGTCGGTACCCCCAGCTACTATCGACGTGGCTGTCCTCACGACGGGAAGATAGATATGACCTGGCCAACGGATATGATTGAGCGTTTTATCCGAGCCATGGATTACCCGCCTTACCCTTCGGCTACGCTGAACGGGAGGCCGGTACGAAGTCTATCTGAATTCCGTGAGCAGATGTTTGAGCAAGTTTCCCGCGAAGCGGCCTGAAATTGTCGGTGCATGCGATGCTCATTGGACTTGACGCCAACATGGAATAATTGGTTCTATACAGTTGCCCACGGAGTACCGGTCTGGCCAACGCCCGGCTGGTTTTCCACTGAAATAGTTAAGCCTCGCTGGCGAATTTCCTGCATTCCATGGCGAGCACTTGTCTAAAGAAACTGCAATTTATGAACAATTTTCTCAGAGCCGTGAAACTTGCTAGCCACCACTGGCCGTCCGTTGCAATGGCAGCGGTCTGTTCTTTCGCAGTAGCTGCCCTATGGGGAGCAAACATCGGAGCTTTCTTCCCAATTCTTGAGGTTACCATACGAGGGCAGTCTACCCAGCAATGGATCGACGACGAGATCGTACGACTAACTACAGAAGTGGCAACCAAAACGCGGATGCTGGAAGAGCTGCAGAATGCCAACGTGGTAGGGGGTGCTAGGGAAAACGTGGAGGCAGGTAGGCTCGACGCGGATATAAAGGCAGCGGCAACGCAACTGAAGAGTTATGAGAAGTTGAAACCATGGGTAAATAAATTTATTCCTAGCAGCCCATTTCAAACCGTATCTTTGATTGTCGCTGTTTTGATTGTATCGACTCTAATAAAGCACTTCTTCCTAATCACGAACGAAGTTTTAGTGGGCAAAGTGGCGTTGAATATATCCAACGACCTACGTAACCGGATATTCAATAAGGCCGTGACTATCGACCGAACCACGTTCAATGGATATGGCCAATCGAAGTTTGTCACGCTAGTGATCCATACTACGGAAATGTTGTCCAACGGTCTGGTAAACGTATTGGGAGCAGCTTTAAGAGAGCCACTTAAGATTGTGGCATGCGCCATAGGAGCTGCTTGGATCTGTTGGCGCTTATTACTTTTGAGTTCCTTAATTGCCCCTTTTGTAGGCGTATTGCTCTATGTGTTAACCAGACGCCTGAAATCGGTATCCTCACGAGTCTTGGAGCGAGCAGCTGGTTTTCACGATGTACTCTTGGAATCATTGGGGAATATCAATACGATCCAGTCCTACCAGCGTGAAGAGTTTGAGCAACAGAGATTTGAAGCCTCCACGGCTTTGTTGAAGAGGAATGGTCTACGTTTTATTTTTCTCTCTTCACTTTCGAAGCCAATCATTGAATTTCTTGGAATTGGAATGTTGGGGACTACGATTATCGGTGGCGCCTATTTGGTCCTCAATCAACAGACACATATTTTGGGTATTCGCATTTGTGACCAGCCTATGAGTGTCTCTGCATTGTTAGTTTTCTTTGGAATGTTAGTTGGCATGAGTGATCCACTGCGCAAGTTGTCTGCCGTCTACTCCACAATCTACGCCGGCACTGTCGCAGCCGATACGCTTTTTCCGATCTTGGATCGTCCAAGCTTAATTGGTGACCCTGAAAAACCTCGGGACGTTTCTCATCCACATGGTTCACTGACGCTACGGCAGCTGTCGTTTTCCTATGTGCCTAATCACGAAGTGCTAAGTGCTGTAGACCTGGAAATTCCCTATGGTTCGACAATTGCCATCATTGGCGGTAACGGTAGTGGCAAGTCGACAATGATCAATTTATTGTGTCGGTTCTACGATCCGACTCAAGGATCAGTCTGCTTGGACGGAGTGGACTATCGCGATATGCGCGTCCAAGATGTTCGGTCCCGAATTGCATTGGTCACACAGCAGACGGAGTTATTCAATGAGACCGTTGCTTATAACATTCGTTACGGTAGACCAACTGCGACTGACGAGGAAGTCGAAACTGCGGCTCGCAGGGCGCATGCGCACGAATTTATCGTGGGCTCGTTACAACAAGGATATCAGACGCGCGTTGGGCAGAACGGTTGCCGTCTTTCAGGTGGTCAACGTCAACGTATTGCACTTGCCCAAGCACTATTGTGCGATCCCGAGATTTTGATACTTGATGAAGCGACAAGCCAAATTGATATGCATAGCGAGCAACTGATCCGCGAATCGTTAGCCGAGGATCGCGGCGCACGCACGATCATCATCATAACCCACCGAGAAAAGTTGTTGGAACTGGCAGATCGAGTGTACAAAATGGACCGCGGCAAGCTTGTCGTTGCAGAGCAGTTCAGTACTCGGGCTGCCTGAAGTAGAGTTTTGCCCTTTCAACGGTCCTGTTAGTCAATGGGGGCAAGCGTACGTTGGGCTCTTTAACATGCCTCAAGTAACAAGCCGGCGTAACCAACCACCTGCGATTTATCCCCCGAAACGTCTGCGCTGGTGGTAACAGCTATCTCCTTTGTTCTAAATGTGTGACCGAGCTGTCGCAAAGTTTCCATGACGAAGGCCGCTGGCACCAGACCACACATGCTAATGTCATTCTCGCGACACACGGACATGAGCTGCTGCGGGTCGCTTGTCGCCATGGCATCCAAAGCCAAACGATCACGACGACGATTTTCGTGATCAGGTGCATAGTGATTCATGTCGCTGGAGATCACTAGTAAGGGAAACGGATGAAGCGATCTTAAAAACGTTGCAAATTCGGTGGCTGCTTGCTGGATGTCATGCCAACCTCCTCCATGCATGGCAATACCAATGACTTTGGAACTAGGGGCTATTTGCTCCAGCAATGGCAATTGAACCTCGATGCCATGCTCTTGTTCGTGTGCCGCTGTATCCAATTTGAATTCCGTGACGCAATCGGCAATCTGTTGTGCGAGTTGTGAGTCACTCGCTATCGATTTCGTTTGGGAGATTTGCCAACTTTCATGCGGGCAGACCGCCCAATTGATACCTTTGCTAGTATGTTTTGGAGAAATGATGATCAAGGTACGCTGATTGAGATTAGCAACCTGACTGTAAACTTGCGCGGCTACTTTACCGCTATACTTTAGTCCGGCGTGCGGGACCATGATCGCCAAGGGATTGGATGACCCACTCTTCAATCCAGAGAAGATACCTTCGACCATTGCGCGGCGGGCTGCATCTTCGGCGGGGTAGAACTTGCCGGCTACTGCAGCGGGACGCATTCCACCAGTGTTTAGCGGAGTTGGACCGGAGATACTAATGACACTTGGCATAGTAGACATTACTTGGATGCTATGGACGACAGCATCGCGAGTATGGACTGGCAGATTCTTGCGTAGCAAACTCCTTAGCTCTTCGGCAGTTCGACTGTTGTCGTACGCCAGACCGCAATGTCGTGGATCAGAAATGACAATTGCACGGGTTGAAGGGTCAACACCTGTGATGTCGGCCGATTCACCATATCCATGCAAGGCCGGATCGAACCCAAGCGTCAGTCCTAAATGCAACTGCCCGTTAAAACGTTGTTGTTGAAACATTTGAGCAGCGCTTTGGCACATTTGGAACAAGGATGATTGCAGTGCAATACCTGGCCGGAATGAGACCTGCAAGGCATTACCCTGTCGAGAGCCAGTTTCTGACCCATCATTCCATTGCATGGATAATACAATCGCGTTGACTGAAACATCGGGTAAATGAGGTGCCACGTAGCTTGGTGTACCTCCGGTTGCCATCGCCACAATATTCTGGCCGGCCAACTGAGCGTAGGCACTCAGTTGATCTTTCGTCAGCGGCAATGGACGCGCATTTGGCTGGTCAGCTAGGAATTTTGAGATGTTGCCTGCGATTGGTACTCCATCAAAAGTCGTTACGACCGCTTCTTCCGTTTCCCATGCACTAATAGGCAAGCCGGCCTTCGTGCAAACAGCCTCGAGAAAACGCTGGGCATTCCAGTTGTGTTCTATGGCAACACTAGGCAGCAGTAGACCACTCTTATTACCACGCTGTATCATGAGCCCATGCTTGCCAACTTCTACAGAGCTGGCTCGCTCTGTGCCTGAGGACTCTATTTTCTGAAATGGCCCTAGCAAGGTGACATCAATGGATAGAAAGGGTAGTTCGGAAGGAGAAATGGGGGCCATTCGTTGATCGTCTTTAGCCGTCATCGCGGCAGCATTTTGGATAGCTGCAGCCAGAGGTAGTGGCTTACCAAGAACTCCACGACAGCCCCGCAGAACATCGCCTCGCTTGAGGGTGACGAAAACGCCCATTACCAGAGAATCAGTCAAGTCGCCCAGGGGAAAGGGCGGGCTACTCAGCGGCCGACCGAGAGTTGCATCGATGACCCAATTCGCTGCCTTCTCCAATATCAGTTTTCGATGGCTGTCTTTAAGTTGGTCAATCTGGAGTGGCTTGGCGGGAACTCGACGTACAGGTTGAACTGGTGTTGCTGTTTGCGAATTCTGATCGGTCACTTGATCATCCTTTGAGTCGGTCGGATTGAGTAGTTGGGCATTGCGATCTGAGGGTGCATAGAGTTCGATTTTCACGGGAACTCGCTGCGCGTTCCATTTTCCGGCTGGGCCATCAAAGCGGCCTGGAATCTGTGTCTGGCAATTTCGACAGCAACCGCAGTCATCAACATTGTATTTGCCTAGTTGATACCAATTCCGCTCAACGATCAACTGGCCACAGCTATGGCAAAAACTACTTTGTCGCTGGACATCATGAACATTTCCAACATAAACGTATTGCAGGCCTTCATGACGGGCTAATTCGAAAGCTTGTTGAAGCGTAGCTGGATCAGTCCGTGGTCTATCCATCATTCGGAAATCTGGATGAAAGGCGCTGAAGTGAATAGGGGTGTCGGATCCAATTGATTTCAATATCCATCCGCACATCCTGCGCAGTTCATCTGGATTGTCATTCAGCTCTGGAATTATCAAGTTGGTTATTTCGAACCAGATGTCGGTCTCGTGCTTCAAATAACACAATGTGTCAAGAACTGGTTGCAAATGGGAGTAAGTAATCTTTTGGTAGAACTCTTCCGAGAATGCTTTGAGATCCACATTGGCTGCGTCCATGAACTCAAAGAATTCTGGTCGAGCCTCTGAACTGATGTAGCCCGCGGTGACGGCCACAGTTTTAACTCCCGCCTGGCGGCAAGCGCGGGCAGTATCAATGGCGTATTCGGCCCAAATGATTGGATCGTTATATGTAAAAGCGACAGATTTACAGCCCAGTTCAACCGCTGCATGTGCGATAGTGTTCGGTTCGGCCACGGAGCTGAGTCGTTCGGTTTGTCGCGACTTGGAAATGTCCCAGTTCTGGCAGAATTGGCAGCCGAGGTTGCAACCTGCTGTTCCGAAGCTAAGCACGCTTGTCCCAGGATAAAAGTGGTTCAGTGGTTTTTTCTCTATGGGGTCAATACAAAAACCAGTGCTTTTACCGTAGGTCGAAAGATACATTTGCCCATCACGGTTTTCACGCACAAAACAAAATCCCCGATCACCCGGCTTTAAACTACAGAGCCTGGGGCAAAGTTGACAAACGATTCGATCTTGGTTTTGGTGGGGGTACCACCAAGCGGCCTGCATCGCTCTGTCGTGGCTGCGTTGCTTTTGGGATTCAATATAAGATTGCATTAAGGCACTCCTAACCACCCGATTGCGCTGAACGCATTTGTTATGACGCGCAAAACTCATGACATCAAGATCTACGACAGGTCAAATCCGGTCGTATGGACAACCTATTTTTGGCAAACACAGCTCAGATGGACATCCGATTGGCAGATTGCAGTCAGCAGAAGTCCGGGTAGTTACTCGAAAACGGGAATGCGGCGCAGATGGTAAAGCGGCAACAGAACAGCCGTCAGCAGTACCAGTAACTGGGTTATATGGTGGCTGTGAACGACGCGATGCAGAAGTTGATGTTTGGGTTCAATCGCGTCCCATTGGTCTTGTCTTGATTTTCGTGCGCAGTTCGGTTGAACACAGATTGGCATTTGATCTCGGACTGCTATTCGACCTCGAAAGGTTGAGACCAAGAATCCTTCGAACCAGAATCCCTGTTTTAGTTGTGGTGTCGCCAGCAGTTCAAGTACTGCATCCTGTCTTGAAACCTCCCGAGGTTCGAGCCAGTTGCAGTTCCAGTTCTCATGCTCAGCCACTACGAATGTACCGTCGGACTCGATGAATCCTTGGACGGTCGTGGACTGAGATGTCTGGCTGTCCGCTGCATCAGCACTCTCTTTATCGAAGATCTGGAAGTGCCAGGGACGATACTTCGCCAGAGCCGAGTTGTGAGGGCTGTTCCAGGGTTCGTCCAACCGGTAGGCTGACCCAAGGCTGGTTTCCCCAAGTTGTTCGAGAATTAGAGCTCGCCAACTGTGCATTGGTTTCCCGAATGCGTCGTAAGTAACAATTGGCGGAAGTGAGCCGTTATCGCGATGGTACGTCTGTATGGCACGTGCGATTACGCGCATTGAGATCTCTGCATGCCGCATGGGATCACTGTCGGATTTAGGTGGCAGGTAGAGAAATGAAGCTATCGCCAGCCCGATAATGCAGACAGTCCCCAAGAAGGCTTTCCATAGTGAGAAAGTTTTAGTGGAATTGTTTGGTCCTTGAGCGGTAGGGCAAATATTAGGGCAGGAAGTGGAGGTCAACTGAGGATGCTGGGAAGGGACAGTTTGATCGGAGTGATCAAGTCTAAAAAGTCCCAACTCTCGTTTGTAGTTGGAAAAGACCTGTCCCCAGACCAGTAAACACATTAGCGATGGTAATAGTCCAGGCCAGCCCAGCAGGGCTACCCAAGTAGCACACAAAGTGACAGCGTAGAAAAGTCCCGCTGCCGACGTTTGGGTGGCTGTGGGTCGCACGGACTTTGCCTCCACGGTCTACGAAAAACTAGCTGTCTACATACTCGCATCCTTGCCTCAAAGGAGGCTGCCCTCGATTCAGCGATGATCCAACTTATGGGTTGGATAACCTCGGAAAAAAGCAGACCAATACTGGAACTAGTACTAGTCTAATTAATGAAGGGAAGTGTCACCAAGAAAACAATAGCAAAATCAGCTCACTGAGCAGTCTTATTTCTAGCTAGAGACGTAGAAATTAGGTTGCAGCAACAGGCATTGTGCAGACGGATTTGTCGATAGCTTCGGCAACTCGAATGCAGCGAGCCATAGTCTCCTCGAATTGCGGGAAAGTGAGTGACTGGTAGCCATCACTCATGGCTGTTTCGGGAGTTGGGTGAACTTCGATAATCAGTCCGTCGGCTCCAGCCGCTACGGCGGCGATCGCCATGTCGGGTACCAAATAGGAATGGCCGGTACCATGGCTAGGATCGATAATGACAGGTAGGTGTGTTTTGCGGTGTAAGTAGGGAACTGTTGCTAGTGGTAGTGTAAATCGTGTGTGGCCCTCGAAAGTACGGATTCCACGTTCGCACAACATCACATTAGGATTTCCCTCATTAAGAATATATTCGGCGGCGAGCAACCACTCTTCAATCGTTGCACTGGCTCCGCGTTTCAAAAGCACCGGTCGGCCGCAATTCCCAACGGCCTCCAATAGGCGGTAATTCTGCATATTTCGAGCGCCTATTTGAAGCACATCAGCGTAGTTGGCAACAAGTTCAACCTCTTCTGTACTCATTACTTCTGTTACAACCGCCAATCCAGTTTCTTGCCGTGCGAGTGCCAATAGTTTTAGGCCAACTTCCTTGAGTCCTTGAAAACTGTAGGGGCTAGTACGAGGTTTGAACGCTCCGCCGCGCAACGCAGTTGCACCTGCCCTCTTAACTGCGTGGGCGGCCGAGAGTATTTGTTCCTCACTCTCGACCGAGCAAGGGCCAGCGATCACTCCTACGACCCCAGCACCTGCTTTAAAGTCGAGCACTTGCACCTGAGTCGGATCAGGCTTCAATTCTCGGCTGGCTACTTTGTACGGTGCCAAGATGGGGACTATTTCTGCTACACCGGGTCCTACTTCCAGGGACTCTTTTTTGGCGCCTCGTTCATCACCTACTGCAGCAATGACCGTCCGTTCGGTACCATGAATCACATGAGCCTTAAGACCGAGCTGCTGCACACGTTCAGTCATATGTGCAATTTGTTCTGGTGTAGCATTCTTTTCCATTACGATGATCATTTGGGCTTTCCTTGTCGTGTTGATAGGTGGGGAAATTCAACCAAAACGCCAAAAAAAAGCCCCGAAGAATGACCTTCGGGGCTTAGGTTTGACTGGAGTTATGTGTCTTTTTGCCTACATACTACTCAAGCGCCCCGAAATGGAGTGGCGGCGGTAAAAAAGTAAAACGTAAATGGGTAGGAAGTAGTCATTCAACCATTATGACTGTCCCGATGGGAGATGCAAGTCCCACGGTGGCATTAATAGAATTACGTCGAAGTGCAAATGTGGTATGCTGGCGAAAAACATGCGAATGACTACCTTCCTTCGTCCCGGTACACGTATCGTACGAGGCGAGTAGAAGAAAGAAGAACTTCAAATGAATGACCCGACAAAGCAACTTTTCGATCGGCTAGGTGGTGAAGTTGGCATGCTGGCAATCGTGAATGATATGTATGATCGCATCCTGGCGGACGAGGAGCTGAAGGGTTTCTTTGAAACTACAGATGTTCAACGTTTGCGGCGCATGCAGTACCACTTTCTGGCTGCTGCTTTTGGTGGGCCAGTTGCCTACTCGGGTGCGGAACTAACTCGAATTCACGCAGGACGAGGTATTGGTAGTCATCATTTTAATCGCTTTTGCAATCACTTTGTAACGGCGCTCGAGGCTGCAAGTATCGATTCGCATGATATCGATATGGCTCTAGTGCAGATTGCCATGTTTCGCGACAAAATCACTGGCGCGGCCAACGTCGATGGGTAGTTAGGTAGCCGTAGCCGGAACAGTTCGCCAACAATCGATGTGGGTGTACTGCATGCCGCCAAAAGATCACAAGCAGGTAATGGAATTCCTATTGCCGACGTTTTGATTGAGGAGATTCGCATGAGTCTGAATGAATCGCAACCTATCAGTTCCGCGTTATGCCTGCTTGCGTTCCTGTCGACTCCTTTTGGGTTGCGTGATGCGCGTGCCGAAGAGGAGAATAAGAAGCGGCAACCAAATGTTGTATTCATACTTGCCGATGATTTGGGTTGGTCCGACCTGGGTTGCTACGGTGCGGATTACCATGAAAGTCCGTGTATCGATAACTTGGCTCGGGAAGGAATTCTGTTTCGGTCAGCTTATGCTATGCCCGTGTGCTCACCAACCAGAGCGGCAATATTGACCGGCAAACATGCCGCTCGACTTCACATGACCATTTGGTCCGAAGGCTCAAGGAGTGGGCCCAGAAACCGTAAACTACTGCAAGCCAACTCCAATCATGACTTGGCACTTGAGGAGATTACCATCGCTGAACGGTTGCAATCGGCGGGGTATTTGACCGCCATGATTGGCAAATGGCATTTGGGAGATGCAGAACATTACCCGGAAACGCAAGGGTTTGATGTGAACATAGGTGGAACCCATTGGGGAGCACCACAAACTTTCTTTTGGCCCTACAACGGTGATCAGCGTTTTGGCGGGTTTCGCTATGTCCCCGGTCTTCATTTTGGACAGCCAGGAGAATACTTGACGGACAGATTGACGGATGAGGCCGTGCGGGTCATTGAACGCGCAGGTGACAGACCGTTTTTCTTGTACTTGGCACATCATGCGCCACATACACCTATTGAAGCCAAAGAGGCGGATATCAACTACTTTCGGCACAAACCAACTGCCAACTCAATTCACCAGAATCCTGAATACGCGGCGATGATAAAGAGTTTGGATGAAAGCGTTGGCCGTGTAATGGAGTGTTTGGAAAAGAATGGAGTTGCGGACGAAACGATCGTAGTGTTTGCCAGCGACAATGGAGGGTATATTGGCCAGGATCCCTTCGAGGGCCAGCCGCTTACCATTACCAGTAATGCTCCCTTGCGCAGTGGCAAAGGTTCTCTGTATGAAGGTGGCATTCGAGTACCACTCATAATTCGCGCATCGGGTGCTATTAAGGGTGCTCAATGCACCCAGCCAGTTATGGTGACAGATCTGTACACCACAATTCTTACTCTATGTGGGCTAGAAAACGCCGAATCTCTAGATGGAATCAATCTAACTCCGGTCCTATTTGACCCGGAAACTCCGTTGGAACCGCGCGCACTCTTCTTTCATTATCCCCATTACTACCCGACGACGACTCCAGTAGGAGCCATTCGCATGGGGGATTACAAGTTGCTCGAGTATTTCGAGGATGATCGGTTAGAGCTATACGACCTCGCAGCAGATCTCGGCGAAAGCAATAACTTGGCTGCAACACATGCTGATTTGGCGGACCGACTAAGACTGCGACTCTCCGATTGGCGGCAGAAGATCGACGCGCAAATGCCCACTCCCAATCCGGATTTTTCCTCAAAAGTAAAGTAACGGGGGGTGTATCATTTTGATAGGCGTTTGTCGCTAAATTGACACATCTCTTTATGGATGAAATACCTCTTTGCTTTCAAAGGTATGAATTGACCACGTTAAGTCCGTACTCGGATTTTTCTAGGAAATGGCACGGGGGTTGAATTCGTACTCTGATGCATGGTGTGAGTTGGATCGCGCCAAATTCCTAATCCGAGGGGTGAGTATGATGAGCAAGTACATTCTGATGATGGCAGCCGCGGTAGGTTTAACCCTTTCCGCTTCCTCTTTGAGCGTGGCAAATGCCCAGTATGGTCACCACCACCATGGTGGTGGTTGCAGCACCGGCGTTGTAGTTGTGCCAACGGGGGGGTATTACTCGAACTATGGGAACTACGGTTACGGAAGTTACTCGCGTTCACCAAGCGTGGTCATTGGTACTGGAGGTTTTGTACCCTATTCCACCTACCGAGCTTACTCGCCGGGATTGCCCTATTATGGTGGCTACGGATACGGGTACGGAAGCGGAATAACCATTGGTGGTCCGCGAGTACGATTGAGGATTGGCTTTTAGTTTTGGTGGGATGGAGGGGGGAAAGCAGCCTGCGATAAAGTGCCAATGCCATCGCATTTGCATTTGCGAACAGGAATAGGCCGACCACATTCTTAAGTTTGCCAATATCGATCGCGTTTCAGCCGAGCTAAAAAAGCTCGGCTGTTTTCTTAATCATTAAGCTGTATTCTTAACCATTCCCCGGGAAAGGCTACTTCGATGGCGAAGGGGCAACGGTGGGAAAAACGGTGGAGGTAGCTATAGTGGGAATTGAAAAAGAACCAATTAGAACGCAAATAGCTTTCGATTTCCCGATACGTGGGATTTAGAGTCGATTACTAGGCTGGGAAAACCAAACTTCTTAGGAATGTACCGACGTATAGTGTGTACCAGCGACTCTTTCATTTTTACTCACAATTCTCGTCCTCCTGCCCTTTGACGAAGCACAAGCGTGAAGTCCGAACAAGATCTGATTCGCGAATCGCTCGCCGGTGACAGTCGCGCCTATGGTCATCTGGTCGAACGATTCCAGGACAGACTGTTCAACGCAATGTTGCAAATAGTCGGTTCTCACGATGAGGCAGAGGATGTTGTCCAAGACTCATTTGTGCAAGCTTATATCAAACTGGATACTTTTCAGGGTAATAGCAAGTTCTTTACATGGTTGTACCGAATAGCATTTAACAATGCGTTGAGTCGTCAGCGAAAAAGGCGGGCGGAACTTTCGATCGAACAATCAAGAGAAATTACTGGCAGTGATCCGGTTGACCCTTTAGAATCGCCTGACGAGCCTCTTCTACGTGATGAACGCATCGCCAAATTACGATTTGCCCTGGATAGTCTTACTGAGGAGCACCGCACAATTTTAGTGATGCGCGAAATGGAAGACCTTTCATATGAGGAAATTGCGGAAATCCTCAATATCAACTTAGGTACAGTACGAAGTCGACTTTCACGTGCACGAAACCAGTTAAAGCTTCATCTTGAGGCAGATGGCCTGGATCTCTGACTAGAGATTAACTGCCAATCATCTTTGACCCAGTGCCATGTCGAGAGATTCCCAGTGGGCCCGATTCGTATCTGGATAGCGCCGTCTCTGAATGTAATTGCTGTTTCAGCTTGGGGGAGAGAATAGTATTGAAGTACTCGCGGCTGTAGGGCTCGGTGATTTCCGCTAATGACAACGATGTCTGGTTGGCACCAATTGAGGATTTGTTGGGGGTTGAAAGTAACGCTACCGTGATGCGGTGCCATGAGCACATGACAGGGCCTGGGAGGCAAGCGAGTCAGATTTATTAGGCCGGATCCTTCCAAGTCTCCAGGTAACAAAATGCGTTTGCCTGCGTACTCCAGACATAAGCACAGGCTGCTCTCGTTATCGGTAGAAGCCTGTAGATTTGCAGACGGGTGAAGAATGCTCCAATGGGTACCGGAAGTTTGTCCCTGAAGATTGCTCGCAAGTACGTCTGTAGGTGTTCCAGACTTCAGTATCTGCTGACGGAGATTCTCAACATCCACTTCAGTGGATTGCCAAAAATGTGAAGTACTCGCGATTTTCCCAATGGTGAAGCGTTTCAGCAGGCCTGAGAGGCCGTTGTAATGATCTGCATCTGCATGAGACAGGAATACAGTGTCGATCTTGGATGCTCCCAAGTGCCACAGGGCATTGGCCATCGTTTCAAAACTGCGTTCGTCTGCGCCAAGCCGTCCGGCATCGTATAGCCACACTCTACCGTCCGGTAATTCAACAATCACGCTAGTGCCGTGCCCGACGTCAAGAAACGTACAGCGGAGTTCAGGGTCCACGGATTCAATTGGGACGATAGATGCTGCTTGGCGTCCTGAGTGGGACGCGCGCGAAAACCCAAATTCACACCACAAAATGCCTCCTGCCAGCCACATTGTGAGTAAACATCCAAGTAACACACGACGGCGAGCACCAAAGCGGAATAGCCAAAAGACCGTAGTGCAATAGAAAGCTACCGACCACCAAACCGGAGGTGACGGAAGCCAGTAGTGTCCCCAAGGAGCGGCTTCTCCCATATCTATTAACCTAGTGATGGTATCTAGGCTAAAGGAGGCTACGCTAGCGCAGAGTTGCCCGAAAACCGGAATGCTGCCACCTATTGCCAGCCCAAGGCTTGCAAGTAGGCTTGCAACTAAGGGTATCGAAATTCCGACATTCAAGGGTACGGAAATAGGTGACACGATGTGAAAGTACTGCCAAATGAGTGGGCTAGTGATTAACCATACCCAGAAACTAAGTCTCAGCATTTCGCCAACGCGAGTCCATAGCACCCTCATCCACCAAGCTATTCCTGTCAGATTCTCATCGAGCGTTCGGGCGAGCGTTGAATGTTTTGCTTGTTGTTTATTTCCAAGGACAAATATGGCTATCGTAATAACGGCCAGGAACGACAGCTGAACACCAACATTCCAGAGGTTGGAGACGCGCGCAATCATCAATCCTAGAGCCGCTAAACTCAATATATTGGCCAGATTTGGTGTGAATCCTCGCCAGCGGGCATATGCGTAAGCAGAAGCAACGATAGCAGCGCGTACGACTGGAGGTTTAGCCCCTGCCAGGAATGCATAAGTACAAACGGTCAACGCGATGGCAACAAAAACGGTACGAGGCCTCAGGCCCAATGTTACGAGCAGCAATCCCAGACTGCCCGCTAAAATCTCAACATGTAGCCCACTGATCGCCAGTAGGTGCAGGGTCCCGGTTAACATCAACGATTGCTGGTCGCTCCACTCAACTTGTTCGCGGGCACCGACAGTTAATGCTGCCGCGAGAGAGGCATGTGTTGGAGTGAGATAAGATCGGAAGTGATTGTCGGCTGCGCGCACAAGTTGGGCTCGGAGGCGGCGGATTACGTACGACGGGCTACGGCCTACTCGCACAATTTGCCGTCGATCCTCCGCTGTCAGGTTAACTAACATTCCATCTTCTTGAAACCGCGTCGCATAATCGAAGGCCCCAGGGTTGGTAGGAGGCTGTATGCGCGCAAACGAGCCATAAATCTCAACAATATCTCCCGGTAATAAGTCATCGATTCGTCCAGGAACACTGAATCGGCATAGGGCCACCATTGGCTTCCATTGGTCACGATCTTGGACCTCCAAGCATCGAAGGCAAAATTGCGTTATCCAAGGTTGGCTTGTTGGGTCTTGCACACGAAATGACGGATTGGGTTTCCACGATGCAGACGTGGTAATGATTGCTCTTACCGCAATTGGTTGGAACCCGCGCTG
Organism: Planctomycetales bacterium; assembly: GCA_020427005.1. GTDB lineage: Bacteria > Planctomycetota > Planctomycetia > Pirellulales > Pirellulaceae > Aureliella. Next base: position 7,958 of record JAGQOY010000047.1, on the reverse strand, counting down.
GGCAGAACCTGAAAGTGAGTCGCTGAGTATTGGACTTGAGAGTAGTGCGTAGGCGGCACCGAGAAGGCAACATCCAGTGGCAGCCATCGGTATGGTTAGACGCAACCGGCTAGCGCCCAGGAAGGACAGCCCGAGGCTTGCAAAACCAAATAGAGCAAGCAGCCACACGGAGGACACAGGTAAGTGTTCGGCGAGCTCGATACCTGACGCAAATGCTATTGCCGTCCATAGTAAGGGCGTGTGGTACAGTCGATGCCAAGTTGGACGTGTACTGTTTGCCCACTGCGATCGAGAACTGAGGGGTGCGTTTGTCGCCGAAGGCCTGGTATGTTTCACAATTCTGTCCCGAACTGCAGCGACTAAATGGCCTCTTGAGCGTGGTGAGAGCTTGGGAAAACTAAAAAGATGCCAATCGAAATCCCCGTGTCAACCAACTCATGTGGTATGGACAATCCGACGAAATTCTCCCGGCCGGCAATAGTATGCCAAGTCCAAAAGCCTACGCCACTTAGCATGGACAATATGGCAGCCGTTGGCGTCTTGCAAACATGCATACCAATCACAAATGTAGCAAATAGTCCCACTAAGGAGAGTGAATATGATGATTCGACCAATTCGTATGCACTGTCACCTAACAGAGCCAGCACCACGCTAGCGGCGGACACGATTACGACGCACAAACGCTGCATCCAAAGTTGATCTGAGTCGCTCAGTTTCTTGCGACTCCAGAGATTGGAGGCTGGTTCTAAAAGATTATGGGCCAATACAGCTGAAGGCGCGAGAACGGCGGATACTATGGTGGATAAGACCGCTGAGGTGATGGCTAGAACAAAAATCAACAGCAGCGGAGGGTCTAGCAATTTTGTCGCCAGAGCAGTCACCACACCCTCCTCGGGAACTTCGACAAGTACTAGACCTGAGGCAAGGCCAGCCAAGATCGGAAGCAGCCCCATACAAAGGTAGCCAGCGGAACCCCAATAGCAAGCGTGTTGTGCGACGCGATCGGATTTGGAGGAACAAACACGTTGCATCAAGTCTTGTACGGGTAAATTGCCCAATGAGCCAATGGCTAATGCGGTGAGTGCGACCATTACATCTTCTTTAAAGGTCAATGGATTGGCAACTTTCCAGAAATCTTCTGGTACATCTTTTCTCAAACGTTCAAAACCTAGTAACCATTCACCATTTCCGAGATACCAGAGTATCTCTAGTGCCAGCAATATAAGGCCAACGAGTATGATCACGATTTGGATAGCATCGGTCCAGGTGACCGACCACATACCACCCATGATCGTATAGCCGGTCGCGATCAAAGCAATTGTGATAACGCCAACGGTAATAGGCACGTGAAAAAACTGGGCCATCAGGGAGGCTAACGCTAGATACTGGGCAGCAATCCAGCCGAAGTAACTTGGGACAAGGATAATTGCACTGGCAGTTTCCGCCAGAGTACCATATCTACGTCGGTAAAAATCGGGAATGGTCAACAGATTCATGCGCCACAAGGGCCCGGCGATGAAGAGTCCGGCGATCAACAGACATAGCGAGATGCCGACGGGGTCCAGCATGGACCTGCGGATGCCCTGGTGTGCCACCTCATCGGCTGTCGTCATTAATGATTCTGCGCCAAACCAGGTAGCGATGACTGTGATAGTAGCAAAGCTAGTAGGCAATTGCCGGCCTGCCAGAACGTAGTCTTCGACGTTAGTAATTCGTTTTTGGGCAGCAAATCCGATGGCGAACATGCCTGCTGCATACAACGCCAATACAACGCCAAAAACGGCTCGAACGGTAAAGGAGAGTTCTTCCAATGATCTTCCTTAAGCTTGCCAAAAAGAATAGAGAGTGATTCAAGTCAGAACTGAGAATGGTCTTTTACTTCTGGTAGTTTACGCTGGCCGATTTGCATCAGTTGTGCTTGCCAGCAGTTCACTCACGGGCTCACCTTCTGCAATTTTGATGGGGCGACGATCGTCCGCCACGTTTTCAGTGGAAGGCACAATGCCTACGGCTTGGCTGATCGTTGCCAGCATCTCAGGAATGGTTACCGGACGATCGACTATTTCCATCCCATCATCGCTTGTCTTTCCAACGATAGCTCCCCCTTGTATCGAACCACCAGCCAGGACATAGGAGAATGCATTTGGGAAATGATCCCGTCCCGTATTGTCGTTAATAGCGGGTGTACGACCAAATTCACCCATCCAGACGATTGTCGTGTCTTGAAGAAGTCCGCGTTGTTCCAAATCCACTAACAGCTGACTCCAGCCTAGATCAAGTTGTCCACACAGCCGCTGTACGGTTGCAAAGTTATCGGCATGGCTGTCCCATCCAAGTCCGCCTGGACTGTCGCTGAGGGCAATCTCCACTACTGGGACACCGTGCTCGATTAATCGCCTTGCCATTAGGCAGCCTTGGCCGAAAGGAGACGTGCCGTATGCGCGGCGCGTAGTCTCTGGTTCAAGTTCCAGGTCGAAAGCGGAAACAATTTCACTATCGGTTAGCTGTAAAGCCCGGCGATACACGGTGTCGTGGGTGGCGGCGGCTCCCCGACGTTGATCGATATGATAATTGGCCTGAAGCATATTCCAAAGTTCTCGCCGTCGATCCACACGAGTGCGTTGCAAGTCGATTGGAGGGAGAAGATTGTCCACGCGTAGATCCGCGATCGACTGTGTCACGTTGTTGTCGGGAAGGTCCCCCTCGGCATCGCGGACGTTCGCTTCCGGGGATGACAGGCCGACCGTCAGAGGCTCGCGCGATGTACCCAAAAAGCCTGCGCTAAAAGCAGCTGGGCTGACCGCGGATGTGGGCAGAATGCTAACGTAGCCGGGTATTTGAGAGCCCGGTGAGTGGAGTTCCTTGGCAAGCACAGCAGGAAGGGCAGGGTAGCGAACAGCTGACCCTGGTCTTTGTCCCGTTCTAACAAAGTAAGTACCACGGCTATGGTCGCCTTCTTTTGTGTTTACACTCCGAATTATTGCCAGGTGGTGAGCCAATTGACTCAACTTGGGCAAGTGCTCGCTAAATCTCATCCCGGGGATAGTAGTAGAAACCTCCTGGAAGGGCCCTCCGTTGGCGTGCTCAGGCTTCATATCGAAAGTATCCATTTGCGACGGTCCCCCAGGCATCCAGAGCACGATCAAGCGCTTTGGGGAACGTTGGGACAGCAAGTTAGCGCCCAAGTTGTTTGCCCAACAACCGAGAATTCCCGAGCCAGCCCCAAAGCCGGCAATCTGCTTGCAAAATGAACGGCGTAAGAATTGCATTTAGACGTACTCCTAGTGGAGAGAATCCAAAGAATGTTCTGGCTATCGCAAGAAATCCGCTGTCGCAGGCATCAAGTTAGTTTTTAATGCGATTCTGTCGATGAATTTTGGTAAGTCTGAAGCACCCCAATTGCATCCTGTCGGTCTTATACTGCATTTACTCCACCGTCAATGCTTCTTTTGCTCGTGACCCCGGAAAGCAATTTTCGCGGGCAGGGCCATCATTTGCCGTCTTGAGCGAATCAATGATTCTATCGCGAGTCACCATGGCTGGGGCAGAAGTTTTGAGACATTTTCCAACAAAAACATCACCAAGACGACTATTTGTCACCACGTCAGTTTTTCGATTGGCAACACAGCCCTTCGGATTAATGAAGACCCCCACACTCAGACTTCAGTTCTTTGAACAAGCGGTCGACATTCTTTTCGCGCTCTCGCGGCGCGGAAGGGGATGCAACGAGCTCTCTGCTAGCTGAGCTGTAAACTCTTAATTGAAGCGCACGGAATCCGGGCTTTCAGCATCCAGGGAATAAGATCAAAATGTCATCCCGCTGGGTGTCCAGTACTAGTCTCCTGACCTAATGCAATTCCTGACCGTCGAGTTGCTCGTAACCTGCGACTCGCAAGCTGAAAGACTGTCACAGCAGTTTTTCGCATTTTTAGGTGCAATTCTACGAGAAACATGAAATCGTCTTTTCAGTGAAGTTCCGATTGCAGAGCAGATCTCAACCTTCGAAGAAGTGAACCGCATGCCAACTGAAGACTCCCAAGAACGTTCTCAATTATTTCGCGAGCGTTCGTTTTGGGGGTTAACTTGCACCCAATTTCTCGGTGCCTTCAACGATAACTTGTATAAGCAGTTGATGCTATTGCTTGCAATTGCAACGCCGACAATTGTTGTAGTGGGGGAAGCACCAGAGACAGGGAGCGATGTCCAGGGATGGGCGGCTTTCGTCTTTTCGCTGCCATTTGTACTGTTCAGTGGCTTTGCCGGCTATTTATCAGACAAGTACAGTAAGACTCCCATTATCGTGCTCTGTAAAGTGGCGGAGATTGTCATCATGTTTATGGGTATGCTGGCCTTTTTGTACTTCGAAGTATTTGGCCAATGGGGAACATGGGTTGTACTTTTCCTGATGGGTACACAGAGCTCGTTTTTTGGTCCCGGCAAATATGGTATTCTCCCCGAGTTATTTCCACCCCACGACTTGGCGCGGGCAAATGGAATCATCCTGATGACGACCTTTTTAGCCATTATCTTTGGTATCGTCTTGGCAGGTGGATTGTATGACGTGCTCGTTGGTGATAGCGACTCCACAGAGAATCTGTGGAGAGGCTTGATTGTTTGTGTGGGGATAGCGGTTATCGGTACCTTAACGTCGCTCTTGGTTCGTCGTGTACCTGCCGCTCAACCGGGTAGTAAGTTAACGATGGATTGTTGGGGCGTAAGTAACGAAGTCAGAAACATGTTGACTTCGGATCGACCGCTGTTGATCGCGCTTTGTGTGTCCAGTGTGTTTTGGATGGTGGCCGGCCTGGCAGCGCCAACGGTTAACCGACTGGGATTAGAAATGTTAGCCGTGAACAAGACTCAGACGAGTTTGTTGACAGCTTCCATCGGGATAGGAATTATGATCGGGGCCCTAGCCGCCGGATGGCTTTGTCGGGGAGGTCATGGAGACCGTCTCGTGACCATCGGCCTGTGGGGGATATTCTTGTCGTTGTTGAGCCTTGGATTCTGGAAGCCGAACGATGAACACTTGTTGGGGTTCAGCGGTAGCGTTGTAGCACTTATTGCTTTGGGTGTTTTTGCAGCTGTATATTCCATTCCATTACAAGTATTCCTCCAAGAGCGTCCCCCGTCCAATCTAAAAGGACGTCTGATTGCGACCATGAATCAAGCAAACTTCGTAGGTATCTTGTTAGCCGGGCCACTCTATCAGGGATTTGAATCGCTTGCACGTGGCTGCAACTGGCCCGTTAGCAGCGTATTCTGGATGACTGGACTATTGGTTTTGCCATTGGCAGCTTTTTACCGCTTGCGGTCACAGGCTGAAACGGCGTCCATCGTAGCGAATCGCTAATCGTAAAAAGCGATGTGCCTTTATATATGATCTTGCCGATGAAAAGTAGTCAGTTTGAATTGCGGATACTTTCCAGTGGGTATTCGGGCACGGTCAGTTGAGGTCGATGACGCTCAATCTCTAGCAGGCGTAGAAAGCCCTGCGTTAAAAGCAGCGTGCGCGCGGCTGCAAATTGGGGATCGAGTTGCCGTCGGTCAAACGCACCGTCAATGACGACTGGGGGGGAGAATTCACTAGTTTCGATAAACTGAGCCAAGCTGGGTTGGCAACGAATATGGGATTCCGGATGGGAGTGTAAGACCTCCACTGAAATCCAACCTACTACATACTGCAAATAGAGCACACTATCGGAGATCCGGGATACGTCCTCGCCGCAAATCTGACATATGTAACCTTCGTCGCACTTGGCCATGGTTGTTGCTAAGCATGAGGAGTTAAGATAATTCAGTTTGATCATCCACGTGAATTTAGTTGTTGCCCATTATGCGAATCACGACGCCAGAAGGGAGTTGGCGTTGGATTGAGTCGAGCGTGGAAATCGACAAGCCGGATTCCATCAGTGTTAGACGTAAGTCGGTCTGGCGATTCTTTAGTTGTTGCAGGTGCTGGGCTGTTAGCCAGGGCGCCGATAAGTTCAAGATTCGCAGGCTGTCCTGTGCTATAAGTTCGCTGAACTGCTGTTCGCCTATAATCTCATTTTCGCTGAGTTGCACGAAGCGAGGGTTCCGTTTAGAAACCAACTCAAGGATTGTTGTCGGTTCCAAATTGGTTTCCCACAAGACCAAGCTGCGAAGGGGAGCTAGGGTGGATGCATCGATAGTTGGCTGCCTATCAAAGTGGACATTGGAAAGTGATAGGCTGCGAAAGTTGCCAGCTAGTAGTTGGTTGGCGGTTGCCACATCCAAGCGGCAATTGTTGAAGGCTAATTCGGTATCACCAAACTGACCGTGCAAGATGGAGCTATCGCCATCGAATTTGCAATGATCCAGCTCAATGCGATTGGCATATGGTAGGTTCGCGGAATCCGGACCATTTCCAGACGAGAGATCACAGTTCACGAACTTAATGTCGAAAGCCTTTGGAACGTAAAAATCCCACGGAGAATTCAACGAGAGATTTTCAAGCTTCAGTATGGTTTCGCATTGCAATTCGCTTAGTGCTTGTAGCTCAAGTGGTTGGGGTGCTACAACATGGATGCTGACAAGTGGCCTTGATGAGCAACTATTGATCCAATTGACAAGGCTAGCCGATAGCCAAGGAGGGTCAGAGGGTGAAATTTCGTTGTGAGACGGTGTTTGTATTCTTTGAATGTAGATCATTCGTAGGTCGTTACGAGGGAGCCTATCCAAGCCGTCAGAATGTAGACGGTTTAAGTCTAGGGTTACCTTTGTCAATTGGGTTGCGAAGTGTTCATTTGAAGCTTCGCCAAAGGCAAGGCCGCCCACATAACGCAGAAATCTTGAATATCCATGTTTAGCTTCGAGCGTGAAGTCCTGAATCCCAGCTGTCTCAAGCCGCGAAAGGAGGCTCTTACGGTAATTGAGGCTTTGCACTGGAAGAGTTACGAAGGCAGTTGCCATTGGAAGAGTGACGACGATTGTACGCAGCCTGGCTTGAGGGTTGTTCCAGCACCGAGTTGCAATACAAGCCAGAATACCCAATAACGCCATTGATATTATGATGCGTGGCGTCCAAATCGGCGCAGCAAGCCATAACTGATATAGTAAGTAACTCCAAATTGAAACCGCCAAAACAATCAATGTTGTGTATTGATACAAGTGTTGACCAACATTTCTCATGGGCTGGCACTGGGTCTGTTTGGGATCTGAATCGCTCATGATCGAGGACTATGGATGAAAGGACAAGTGTTTCAATGCATCGGTAAGCTGTTCTAACGGGAACAAGCAGAAACTGTATTCTCGAGAGCACAGGAGCCGGAATTGCCTTATCAAAGCTTCTTGTTCATCAAGCAGCTGAGTCATTTTTCTCAAACGTTCATCTTGAAGCAGGCGCAATTGTTGGTTTACGGAAGAGATTTCATGATGCCATTCCCAGCGGTTGCCACGCAAGGGAATATTGGCTAATAGTTGGCGTTTTTTCTCCGCCAGCAAACCGATGTCAGGGTCCTTCGTGTCGAAACTTAACAACTCTGGATGATACTCCGCCTGCCGTTGTTTCTGTTTGAGCTCTATTTTGGTAGCTGGAGCAGATAAAACCATATGTCGAAAACCTGAATCGATGCGATCAAAAGGGAAATGCATCGTAGCGGTAGCGATTGCGATCGGGCGTGGTTGGACCTGAAAAAACTCGCGGACAATAGCATCGGTAATTTGGTCGTATTTGGCTCCGCCAATTCCATGTACGAAAAGGTCGCTGATAAGCAATCTACTAAACATGGTAGTTAGCAAAGCACGTGGCCTCAAACAGACGCCAAGCTTGCTCAATGCCAACCATTGGTCGATGGATTTGTTAATATCACTGGATAACTCAATGGCTGTCTCCCAGCCGACGCGATCGCTCAACAACAAGTGGTTTTTTTCCGAACGGACCCACATAGCATTACGAGTGGGGGCACTGGAGCGGTAAATCCACCACGGTGCCTCCA
>JAGQOY010000478.1 GCA_020427005.1 Planctomycetales bacterium | reverse complement strand
GGATCACGGGATTGGCGGCGCTAGCTCGGGTGCCATTGCGGCGTTCACCGTCGCGTGGGAGCGGCCCGATCAGTTCCGCAAGGTCTACTCACATGTCGGCAGCTTCACGAACCTGCGGGGCGGCAACGTCTATCCAGCGCTCGTCCGCAAGACCGAACCCAAACCGATCCGCGTCTACATGTCCGACACGAGTGGCGATGTCGACAACGCGTTCGGCAGTTGGCCCTGGGCGAATCAGCGCATGGCCTCGGCCCTGAGCTACATGGGGTACGATGCCCGATTCGACTGGGCCGAAGGCTACGCCCACAACGCCGACTTCGGCAGCGCTCACTTCCCCGAGGCAATGACCTGGCTATGGCGGAAGGAAACTCACGATCCGCAGTACGACACGCGCGGCGACCTCGGCGGCGATTTAACGCTGCTCAAGCTCCTCGTCCCTGGCGAGTCGTGGGAATTGGTGGCCGATGGTTTGGGGTTTGCCGATGCCTTGTGTACCGACGCGGACGGCAATCTCTACTTCTGCGATATGAAAGCACTGGATGTCGTGCGGATGAGCGCGACCGATGGCAGCCGAACGGTGATCGCCAAAGAATCAGTC
>JAGQOY010000477.1 GCA_020427005.1 Planctomycetales bacterium | reverse complement strand
AATGACATTGGTGTCATCGTTAATGATCGAGTAATTCAGGCCGAGATTGAAGTCCGGGTACTTCTGAAGACAGGCGAGCCGTTGCTTTTGCCGGTCACGTTGAATCTCCCACGCCAAAGCGCGAAGCTCCGGGCTGCACTGTTCCGCAAGGCCGAGCAGTTCATCGAGTTGCTTGGGCACATCGGTCAGGCCGATGTCCTGTTGTGTCTCAGGAATGAGCGACACAGGCTGCTGTAACAACGCCGCAAGATCAGCTTGCGCTTGTTCCTTCTGTTTTCGCAATCCGACAAGCTGATCGTCCAGCCGATCCGCTTCAAGCTGTGCTCGCAGCACATCCTGCTGGGTTCCGCCGCTCTTGTAGCGAGCCTCCGCGACGTTCGTCAGGTCGTCCACCAACTCGCGAGTTTCCTGGATGATCGTGATTGCGCGGGTTGCGAACCAAACTTCGTAATATGCCAGTCGAACCGATTCAGTGATCTCACGCTCAATCTGCTGCACTTCGGCTTGAGCCATCTGAACTTCGCGGCTGGCAATTGCGGCCTTCGTGCTCAACTTTGCCGGCCATGGCACACCTTGCGAAAGCTGGAACTGATGTCCCAC
>JAGQOY010000476.1 GCA_020427005.1 Planctomycetales bacterium | reverse complement strand
GGCCGACAAACCCCATGCCGGTGTGCGTGAGCCACCGGTCAGAAGGAGAAAGTCAGCATTCAAGGCCCGGCGGGCCTACACATTGACCTGTTCATGATGACGCACATGTGTCGGCCTGTCAGGCCTTATGGGCGCTGTGGTGCGAATTCCGGGGCCTTCGACCCCGGCAGAGGATGTATCGGCCCTGCCGGGCCTGAATCGCAAAACATGGATTTCTTGAACAAATGCCTTGAGCTTCGGCTCGATCGTCCATTGTCGAACGCCCGACTTCGCGACTCGGGTGCATTGGGCTATCTCATTCGTGCTCGCTGCGCATCTGTCTTCTGCGGACGGACGAGCTTGAAAAGCGGTTCACCTTCAGCCACAGATGTACCGTTACCAACATAGGCTTCAGTAATAATTCCACTATGCCCTGCGGTAATGTGAAAGAATATCTTTTTTGATTCAATGATCCCAACGACGGTTGTCCTGTGGCAGAAATCACCAATTCGAACAAACGGCTCTTCATCAGCTGCCGCAGATGAGTAAAACAAACCGGAAACGTGCGAACGTGTCACAATCGGGCGTACTTTGTTCAGCCAATCAAAATCTTGTGGTCGGT
>JAGQOY010000475.1 GCA_020427005.1 Planctomycetales bacterium | reverse complement strand
AAACAGATCCTGGAGGCTTATGACCAGGGCGGGATGAGATTGACCAAGCCCACCAAGGCAGAACTTGCCCGGGTCAAGGCCGCAGCGACGAATACATTTCGAAAGAACCGGAGGGTTACGATCCGTCTGTACGATCACGACTTGAAGGGGATTCAGAAGAAGGCGATGGAAAAGGGTATCCCTTACCAAACGCTGATTTCAGGGATGATTCATCAATACGTCGAAGGCGACCTTGTGGAGAGTAAGGGCGGCTAATCGGGTCGCCCCGGCTAACCCGTAAAGGTTAGCCTAGGGCTCCCACACCACCGGACATGCGGCTCCGCATCCGGCGGTTCAGAAGATTTACCCGCTTCCGTAGCGGTCATCCGGGCTGATTTGTTGCCGGATAGTGAAACGCTATCCACAGGGTGCGCACCGAGACGAGTCCTTGTGATTCAAGCCATGCGTTGGTCATGCCGCTTTGGGTTGCCATCGTCCTGGACCCGTCTTCGTCCTCCGAGCTTCGCCGGGCAAGGAGGTGCCAGCCTGCCCGCCGTAGCGTCTTCGCGAAGGTGGGTAGCTCTTTCGGCTGAGCGCGGTCAGAACTGCTTGGCTTTCCGACAC
>JAGQOY010000474.1 GCA_020427005.1 Planctomycetales bacterium | reverse complement strand
AGTTCATGTCACGTGGCCATCAATCGACCGCTTGAGCAGCATGCGCTCGCAACTACCGTCAAGACGGTGGATGTTGTATCATGCTCCCTCGAACCGCATGAACGTCGCCAGTCGTCGCAACCTTGCACTCGGCAATTCATCGATGCCCGCGATTGTCGTCTTCGTCATTGAACTCACATCCTAAGTGCAGTCCGAATTCCCAGAAGCCGACGACGATCCGAAGTCGCCGTTGATTGCGACACGTACTTAATCCGTCATGATGATCGCAACCATACTTCTGGCCGTCTTGTGCCTCGCGTACGCCAACGGTGCGAATGACAACTTCAAGGGAGTTGCCACGCTTTTTGGTAGCGGGACGACTGACTATCGACGTGCGCTGGCGTGGGGCACGGTCACGACGCTGTTGGGCTCGCTAACAGCCGTCCTCTTGGCTAACACGCTGCTCAAGAGTTTTTCCGGTAGAGGGCTCGTCGATGCCGATCTGGCGGCTACGGTTGACTACGGTGCTGCGGTCGCGCTTGGCGCGGGGCTAACGGTACTATTGGCAACTCGAATCGGGATGCCAATTTCGACCACGCATAGTTTGGTAGGTACGCTCGTGGG
>JAGQOY010000473.1 GCA_020427005.1 Planctomycetales bacterium | reverse complement strand
CCAACACCCGACTTATTTGACTCGTTTGAAAATGGAAAGTCGCCGGTTGCTGCATTGCGAGAGATTTACCGCAACCGCAATTTGATTGGTAAAGAGAAAGCACACGCATTTGTTAGAGAACTTTGGACTCTCTTGGATTCGTACTATTCCAATCAGGGTGATTTGATGCGCGCGCAGGCCGTCTCGCGAGCATCGCAGGAGATATTTCTGAAATCGCAGGCCCGCTAGCATCTTAGATGCTCGTTAACAAAATTGCGGCCGAACAATCGGTTGAACGTGAGCGGCGGATCGCGTCGATTCTAATTTCGATGGTTACCGGCCTCCGCCACGTTTATCGTGACGTTGGCTAGCTAGGTCATTCCTGTTCAAGTACACGCATTTACCTCAACGGTCCGAGCGTCATGCAAAAGAGATCAAAGCCATTACAGTTCAGCCTATGCACGATGTTGCTGCTCATCTGTCTGGTGCCTGCTTTTTTGTTTGTTGCAACATGGTGGCAGCGTCCCCATTCCTCGGAGGTCACAGTGCGGATGAACGTGGATGGCAGTTTTGAAGTCGCCGGCGAGCGCGGCACGCTGAAAGAAATCACCCCAGCGCTCCAAGCGGAAGTCGC
>JAGQOY010000472.1 GCA_020427005.1 Planctomycetales bacterium | reverse complement strand
CACACCGCCGAGTTCGTAAAGGATTGTTCCCGGCTTAACGACCGCGGCCCAGAAGTCCGGTTCACCCTTTCCCTTACCCATCCGAGTTTCCAGCGGGGTGCTGGTAACGGACTTGTCGGGGAAAATTCGGATGTACAGTTTTCCTTCGCCACGAACATATTGCTGAGCTGCAATCCGTCCGGCCTCGATTGTCGTCGCCTTGATCCAACCGGCATCCAACGATTGGAGCCCGTAATCACCAAAGACGACCGTGTTGCCACGAGTCGCGCTACCTTTTATGCGCCCTCTTTGGCTTTTTCGATGCTTGACCCGCTTGGGCATCAGCGCCATCGTTGTCGTCTCCGTAAGTACCTTGGTTAATCCAGACCTGAATACCGATGTGCCCCTGTGGCGTCATCGCTTCGGTGGTCCCGTAATCAATTTTCGCTTGCAGTGTGCTCAACGGAATCGAGCCCATGCTTTGTTTTTCGCGGCGAGCCATTTCGGCTCCACCTAATCGTCCGGCCAACTGGATCTTGATCCCCTTGGCACCGGCATCCATCGTTTGCTCAAGCGACCGTTTCATCGTCCGACGAAAACTGGATCGCTTTTGCAACTGCTGGGCGATGTCTTC
>JAGQOY010000471.1 GCA_020427005.1 Planctomycetales bacterium | reverse complement strand
AGCTAGCCGACGCAAAGAAAAGCTTTAGGCAACTGGACGAATGGATACGAAGCCGACTACGCTATTGTATCTGGCACCAATGGAAACACATACGAACAAAGTTGAATGCTTTAGTTAGCATGGGAATACCAAAAGCCAAGGCTTATCAATGGGCAAATACCCGCAAGGGTGGTTGGCGTGTATGCCATAGCTTTATTCTTACCCGGGCTATCACCATCGACCGTCTCCACAACTTTGGCTACATCAGCTTATCGCAATTGTACTCTTTGAGATTATCTACTTAATGAACCGCCGTATACGGAACCGTACGTACGGTGGTGTGAGAGGACAGATAGGGAACTAATCCCTATCTTCCTACTCGATTTGCCTCCCGTCCTAACACCCACAAATTCAAAACAGAAACATGCCAGAGGAAACTAATTCACCAGCAGAATTTCAACTAAGCGACTTTCTTTTTCTCAACGCTAAATTCAACTTCGATACTCCTGACAAAACCAAGTACCATGTCTCGGTAAACCCCACGGGAAATCTCGTGTTAAAAGAGAAACGGTTCTATCTGGATATCTACTTTTCGATCATCTATGTTGAAGACAAAGAGCCATCAATTGAATGCACC
>JAGQOY010000470.1 GCA_020427005.1 Planctomycetales bacterium | reverse complement strand
GCCGAAGGAGTAGAGTCTCAACGCCCGGCGGAACTTGAGTTGACGCTCCAACGGGTTGGAGTGCAGACGGTAGCGGAGTGAATGCCAGTGTTGACATACTGGAAAGAAGCAGAGGCCGAAGGCAGCCCGATCATGGACGATCGGGCGAATGACGGCCGCGGCGCCCGGATGGCGTCCGAAGGTGCAGGGCAAGGAAGCGGACCAGATGATAGGATGAAGGTGGAAGGTTGAATGGTGAACGAAGAGGAAACCGCTAGTCCACCGAACGATGAGCGATGCCCGGAGCCGGAGGATTCGCGCAGCGAACCCAGCGGCCACAGCGCAGGCGAGCAGCGAAGGGCATGGACGCGGCTGCGTCGCTGAAGAGTGAAGTAAGAAGGGCGAAGTTTGAGAACCGAACGACATGCCAACGGGTTAGACTGCCGCGATGCCCGGAGCGTTTCGAGCCGGAGCGCAGGGCATGGACGCCCGCTTAAAAACAGATGAGGGCTGGATGCCCGAATTCCGCTTTATAGAGGGCGGTAGCGACCGCGCAGCGAGGAACGAGCGAAGCTGGGAGCGGGGAAGCACGGCCCCAGTCGCAAGGCGGCGGCGAAGCGTTGACGTTCCGCGACATCAACCT
>JAGQOY010000469.1 GCA_020427005.1 Planctomycetales bacterium | reverse complement strand
CGAATTCGCCTGCTGTCGTCGACCATTTTGAGCGCGCTTGTCATGGGTGTGTTGACCGCGCGATTCTTGGAGATAGACGGCAATCCATACTGGAGTTGGTTTGCATTGGGGCCGAGCTCAACCGCATTGCTCACCGCGTTAGCCCTTTCCGTTCACTATCACGCTTCAGCACAAAGGCTATCGCTCCATGTCCTGGAAATCACAAAACAGAAAGAACCAAATAACCACGCATTGCACGCCAGTTCCGGTGGCTGCTTCACTTTGCACCAAACGTCATGCCCCGGAACGGCGTGAATGCCAACGTTCAGCCGACGGCCTCTGCGCTCGTGCCTCGCTGCGAGGCCTAACCACTCGACCAAACTAAACTACTCGCGGCACTGATACTCCAATGCCGCAAGCTTGCCGTCGGCTGAATGTCGCGATTCCCGCGGCTGAACTATGCGATTGCACGCGAGTTCTATGCTATAAATAAACCAATGTTAAATCACCTTTGCGAACCGCGTGAATCGCGACATTCGTCGGACTCAGCGTTTCCGCACTTCCGACCGTGGATATGGTGCCGCCTGGCTATGACCGTCATAGCTGCCGTCAATCGGGAACTCTACCGTGATCGTGTCGCCGTCAAT
>JAGQOY010000046.1:19509-39005 GCA_020427005.1 Planctomycetales bacterium | reverse complement strand
AGCCCCTCGCTGACGCTCTGACGCTTCGGGTTACTAATCGTCTACAAGATTTTGTAAATCGATTTTTTTCAAAACCTTGCTAGGTTCCTAAATCACCGAACAATGGAGTCGAAAGGTACCTCTCTCCCAGGGAACACATGATAGTGACAATTCGCTTGCCTTTCATCTCGGGACGTGCCGCAACCTGAGCCGCTGCCCACATGTTCGCCCCGCTACTGATACCAGCCATTATTCCTTCGTGTTTGGCCAAATTCTGTCCCCAGGCAAATGCGTCTTCATCGTCTACAGTGATCACTTCATCGACAAGAGTAGTATCTAGGTTTTTCGGGATGAATCCTGCCCCAATTCCTTGGATTCGGTGCTTTCCGGGCTGCCCACCGCTAATAACCGGACTGTGTTTGGGCTCAACAGCAATGGTCTTAAAATTTGGATTCATTTTCTTGAGATATCTGGAAGCACCTGTGATTGTGCCACCGGTGCCTACGCCAGCCACAATCACATCGATATTGTGCCCGCTATCCTCCCAAATCTCCGGACCAGTCGTTTTTTCATGAATCGCAGGATTAGCTGGGTTTTCGAATTGTTGGGGCATAAAACCTGACGGGTCCTGTTGCAGTAGCTCGCCTGCTCGTGCGATGGCGCCTTTCATGCCCTCTGCAGCGGGTGTCAGAACTAGATTTGCACCCAAAGCACGTAGCAGAGCTCTGCGTTCGATCGACATCGACTCAGGCATTGTTAAGGTCAAACGATATCCCTTGGCTGCACACACAAATGCTAAAGCAATACCAGTGTTACCGCTTGTGGGTTCGATAATGTGGGTGTTGTTTGTGATCTTACCCTCCCGTTCGCCGGCCTCAATCATGGCTACGCCAATTCGGTCTTTGACGCTGTTCAAAGGCTGGAAAAACTCGCATTTAGCAAACACCGTCGCTTGTCCGTCGGGTACGAGTCTGTTGATTTGAATCATTGGCGTATCGCCAATTGCTTGAACAACGCTTTCAAAACTCTTTCCACGGGGCATTTTTCGACCTTTGCTTCTAATTCGCCATAAAATATTGGGAACACGCCTCTCTGACCGGCTCAACATTCGTTAGCAGCAAGCCGGGTTGCAGTTATCGCCTGGATTGTCCGAAGAAACGCGTTATATCAAAAAACATAGCTTTTGCAGCTAATCGAGAGCGGCAGGAATAAACCTCCCAACCCGAAACGTAAGTGAGGAATTCTTGTACGGTCCCTCGCTTACGCTTCGGGTTAGGATTGGTAGATTTATTTCTACCGCTCGCCTAATTACAGGACACAAATGGGCATGCTACGAACATTCAACCAAGTTTTCTATTTGGGTACAATGGTAGAACCTCACTGGGCAGGACCTCTACGAAGTATTCTTGGGAACCTGGCATTCTTTTTAGGGTCCAATGGGCCCACATCACGTTGATTTTGGGGCATTGGATTACATACTCGGGAAACAACTGGATTCTAACGAGTGATTCTTTTACAAGAAAGTGTGAAAGTGGACTGACAAATGTTCTCCCAAAAACCGCCGCGTGCCAGGTTCGCTTATTGGCCAATGGCATTTCCATGAAAGTGGATGCCTTGGCACATTTGGGTAGTGGGTTTCTAATAATTTCCCCGGCTTGTAGAAGTCGATTTTAAAACAGGTGGCAATAGAATCAATCAAGTGGGTCAGCAATTGATTGAGGCGATCTGTAGTTAGGTGACCGTCTTACGAAAGTTGTTGCATGTCTTTGAATGCATCCGAGAGCGTCGTTGATCATGATCGAATTGCGGCGGCGGTACGGGAGATTTTGACAGCTGTTGGGGAGGATCCCGACCGAGAAGGGCTGCTTGAGACACCCATGCGAGTCGCTCGAATGTATGCTGAAATGTTTTCAGGA
The DNA here is from genome assembly GCA_020427005.1 of Planctomycetales bacterium. GTDB lineage: Bacteria > Planctomycetota > Planctomycetia > Pirellulales > Pirellulaceae > Aureliella. Next base: position 37,110 of record JAGQOY010000046.1, on the reverse strand, counting down.
TTGACGCGTGATCCTGGGATACATTTGGAGCGTGTTTTTTCTGAAAAATATGACGAAGTTGTGCTGGTACGTGACATCGATTTTTGCAGTATGTGTGAACATCACTTGTTACCGTTCATTGGCAAGGCCCATGTTGGCTATCTACCTGACGGAAAAGTTGTAGGACTAAGCAAATTGGCAAGAGTCGTTGAAGAGGTTTCTCGAAGGCCTCAGGTTCAGGAAAGAATGACAGAGGAGATCGCGGATCTCATAGAGGAACGATTGAATGCGAGGGGGGTGGCGGTCGTTTTGGAGGCCTCCCATTCGTGCATGACGATCCGCGGAATTCGAAAACCTGGTAGCATGACATTGACCTCTGCTATGCGCGGCATATTTAGGGACCGAGCTTCATCGCGAGCCGAAATCTTGGGCTTGATAACGGGTGGTGCTCGATGACGAGCCTTGAATTTGCTTCCGCCGGTTTCATTTTGGCGATTCAAAAATTCCCGTTGAGTGCATGGTTAGCGGCTAGTTTGGTGCTTTTCTGCGATCGGCGGAAAAGTTCTGTCACAAGTTGGGGCGCACTATGTTTCATCGGAGGACTATGTTGTCTGCCTGCACTTTACCAAAGTAGCATCAACGGGTGGTGGCTCGCCATACTATTCAATTCATTCGTATTATGTTGGCTAGCTGCCAAACGTTGGTCCCGTCTAGATCCAAGATTGCGAAAAATAGAAGCTGGGACCGGTCCGTTAATCGCCCAGCCGCTAGATCGGGTACCTTTCGTCTTGTCTGCGGCCGCCGTGTGCGCGGTATCATACATGTTGGTTGTCCCTTCGTGGAGCTACGGCCTAACAGCACGTTTCACCTGGATCGCAGCATTGCAACAAGTGTTGCCGAATTGGATGTGTGGTCTCTGTATCTTTTGCGCCTATGAGTTGACGTTTGGAAGTTACCCCACCCAATTAACTGATCCAAGCTTCAAGGCTGTACAATGGATACCCGTGGCTTGGTTAGCATTAGGAGTCATGGCAGCTCAGTTAACAATGCAGGTGATGTTGATTTTTCAGCCTTTCGATGAGTTTAGTGGTGTGCAATTGGTGGCGATACGATTGTACGGGCTTACCAATATGGTTTTGTTTTTTCTGTGTTGGATGATTCCAAACCAGATCGTGCAGTTTAGGCGTTCGGGCAAAACCAAGTCATGGCCAACTTTGTGTCTGGCTGCGTGGATTTGCATTTTTGCGTTGACGGTTTCCACATGTTTGCCGTCGGATTGGCCCTGGTCAAGTTTGAGCTTCGATTCAAATAGGGGCTGATCCTTCCCGAGGGCCAAAAGTGCGTTGGCTAGCCGACTTTAGCTCCTGCAAGCGGTACTTGGTAAAATCGTTCGCAATGAATTGTATGCAAACGTTTCCATTGTTAGGTTCTTCGTTGTGCAAACCATCGTAAAGTACATCTCGTTTTACTTGGCTCTGTTAGTTGGGCTGTATGCTAAAGCGGGTGAACCAATCCATCGGTACACTGCCGAATTTCCAATCGTCTCAATGGAGCGCCTTTCATCGGCGGAGAGGGATGTGGTAAAGGTCACAGCTACTCAATGGTTGGTGGCCGGAGGGCATGGCGTAGCACAATGGTCTCAAGGTGTCCCTGGCACGATCAACAAATTTGAGTTGCCCGATATTCGAGCGAGTTTTGCAATTCCCAGAACCAACGGCCAATGGATCATCGGCGGGAACTACAATGATGAGTTAGGGTACTTGGCAATCCACCAACCGGGCGATCCAAGGCCACTTTGGCAATGCAATGAAGTGGATCACCCTATTACGGCACTGGCTGTGCATGGTGATTTCTGCTTGATAGGGGATATTCAGGGGCAATTGACTTGCATCGATTTATCTACGCATCAAAAACTCTGGACTTCTGCTGCCCATAACAAAATGTTAACAAGCATTTGCGTCTTGCCGCTGAACGGGCAAGTGGCCTCAGGTGATTGGCTTGGAAAAATAATCTTATCCGAACTATTAAGCGGTGAGCAAGTTACAAGTTTTTCTCAACACCGTGGTCCAATTGCGGGGCTTTCTTCCATAGAAACAAATACGGCGACAGGAAGTCAGCTGGTAAGTTGCAGCTACGATGGTACCGTACGATTGTGGTATCCGCGGCAAAATCGGCTTGTGCGTTTCATTCAATTGGAATCTCGTATCGTTTGTCACGAAACTGAGAGTTTGGAAGCAGTATGGATAGGACTGGCGGACGGTAGGGTCTGTAAAGGGGATCTGCTCCACGCTAAGCTGCGGTGGGAATGCCCTTCCGAATTGAATTATGTCCAAGCAATTCGAAAATCGGAAGAAACCCTTTACTTATCGGATGGTATGAGAAATTTGATTGGACTCAGCTTGTCGCCAAACTGTGAATAGGTGTGGACAAACGTCGCCGTTCCGAAATTGATTTCCTGTGTGGAGTTCGGATAGTAAATTGCTTGGGAAATATCTTTGAAGCAAAACGTTTGGTCAATGTGCGGTACAATATTTGCCATAGCTCGCAATGAAAACTGCAGAGTGATGTGGTAACGGGAATTCTAATACTGGGGTGAGTTCATCAATGACGCTTATTTCATTTAGCCGCCGTAATTTCTTGTTGACGAGTACCTGCGTGGTAGCAGAAGCAACCGCCGTTTGGAGATCAGCGAAAGCAAATGAGATTCAGCATACTAGCTCCCCAAGGAGATTGCTGAAGACTCTAAAGTCTGGGATGGTTAAGGCAAACTCATTGGTTGAAAAGTTTCAGATTGCCAAGCAGGCTGGGTTTGATGGAATAGAGCTTGATAGTCCGGGGATTAATGTGGACGAGACACTGAAGGCCATCGAAGTTTCGGGTCTACCAGTAGATGGGTCTGTGTGTTCAACGCACTGGAATGTACGCCATTCTAGTTCTGATGCCGGGACCAGAGCGCAGGCCTTAGCAGATCTACAGACCGCGTTGCGTCAAACAAAAGCGGTGGGTGGTCATACGGTGTTGTTGGTTGTTGGGCACGGAAAAGATGGTAGCCCTGAAGAGGTGTGGCAGCGTTCGGTAAGTAACATTCGCCAAGCGGTACCGTTAGCTGCAGAATTGGGCGTGGCAATCGCTATTGAGAACGTTTGGAATAGTTTCCTATATGTTCACGACGGGCCACCCAACCAAACAGCTGATGAATTTGTCCGATATGTAGATGAATTCAATTCTCCCTGGGTGGGGATGCAGTTTGATATTGGCAACCACTGGAAATACGGCGATGCTGCCGCTTGGATTCGCCAGCTAGGAAAAAGAATTATCAAATTGGATATTAAGGGATTTGATAAGCAGCAGAGTAAGTGGGCAGATATTACCGAGGATGACTTGCCATGGGCGGATGTGCGGCTTGCCCTGGATGAGATTGGTTATCAAGGTTGGGTGGCTGCGGAGGTTTCAGGCGGAGATGTTAGTCGACTTACTACCGTTGCCAAACAAATAGACAAGGCACTAAATATTGGTTGAGGCGGCCAAAACGCTCTTTAGAAAAAGATGAACTTGATGAGCAGCTATTTACTATAGTGGTACTTGGACTAGTTCTTGAATTTTTTCGATCATGATCTGTGGGTCTATTGGTTTGGTTAGCCAAGCATTCATGCCCGCTCGCATGCATTTTTCCTCGGTTCCGTTAATGGCATGTGCGGTCATTGCGATTATGGGAGTGTGCTTCCCCTGGGCTTCGTATTCCCGGATTTGCCGCGTTGCTTCTAGACCATCCATGTGAGGCATCTCTAAATCCATCAAGATCAAGTCGTATTCGGTTTTTGCCGCTGCAATGACTGCCTCTTGTCCGTTGTTCGCAATGTCACATGTGCAGCCAAGTATTTCAAGTATCCCCTTTGCCACCTCTTGATTAACGATAGCGTCGTCGGCCAGCAGTACTCTGAGTTCTGTGCACATATTGGGTTCTGCGCACGTACTGGTTGGATTGAAAGAAGTTTCCTCGACCTGACAGTTGTTCTGTAGGTTAATCGGTATTGCGACTAAGCTTGGGCTATCCTGCTCCGAGGGCAGTTTGTTCGACAGGATATCTCGATTCAATACTGAAGACTGTTCGTTAGTTCGGCCTGATTCTGGGGCTGTTTCAACTTCGAAAAACTTGCTTTCGACTTCAACTACCTTCGAATCAGACGAGGCAACAGCGTGCGATAACTGATAGTCGAAAGAGATCGCATCTGGATTGATGTCGCTCATTAGGACCGGAAGATTGGCTTGTTTAGGACCAGTAACAGAGCTCAATACGGCAATCAATTCGCCAGCTGCGATCGGCTTCATTAGGCACCATTCAGGTGCGATATTGAAAAAGCGAGCAATTTCTGTCACAGGCTCACCTGAGTACAGCAAAAAGCAGTTGAGATCGCGAAATATCCGTTGAGCGGAGCGATCTAACAGTCGTGTGTTCCAGGCTGTATTTTGAGCGATATCAAGCAACACAATACAGTTTTCTTTGTCTTGGTGGTTGTCCAAATGTTCAAGTGCCATAGGGATGGATTGGAACGATTCACAAAGGCCACCCACTGCCTCGGCCGCATTTCGATATGCGCGACAGAGGGAATCGTTTTGACCGATTATTATTACTGACTTGCCCGCTAAAGCTCGTTCATTGATGAGCTCAGGTTGACTGTCAATGAAAGGAATTACCACGTGAAATGTACTACCATGTCCCAACTCGCTTTCGACCCAGATTTTACCTTTCATGAGTGCCACTAGTTCTGCACATATGGCAAGGCCCAAGCCGGTGCCTCCAAATCGTCGGGTCGTAGACGTATCCGATTGCTCAAATGCCTGGAAGATAAGGCTTTGTTTGTCCTGCGCGATGCCTAGACCAGTATCACGTACTTCGACATGCAAGCAGGGGGTGTCTAGAGTTTCCGTATCACTATAGGCTCGCAACATAACCTCGCCATAGTCAGTGAATTTTATGGCATTGCCAATTAGGTTGGTCAAAATCTGACGAATGCGGCATGGGTCCCCGTACATGAGATATGGTAAAGATGAATCAAGCCAACATATTAGCTCAATTTCCTTCTTAACGGCATAGATGTACATCAATTTCGAGATGTCAGAAAGCTGACGCTGTATCAAAACCGGAATTGTCTCAAGCGACATCTTGCCGGCCTCGACTTTTGAGAGATCAAGAATATCGTTGAGCAACGAGAGTAGTGCTTCCCCGGATTGCTTAACGATTTGAAGGTACCCTTGTTGGCGGGAATTCAAGCCTGAGCGCATGGCCAGATCAGTCATGCCGAGAATACCGTTCATAGGTGTTCGTATTTCGTGGCTCATGCGAGCGAGAAACCGACTTTTCATCGCATTTGCTGCTTCGGCCGTATCTTTGGCTTGTTGTAATTCGCTTTGGGCGTTTCTCAATTCCTGGGCTGTGAGCTTGAGCTCTCGGTTTGACTTGGCAAGTTCGTTTGCGCGTGCGATGGCTGTCGCCGTGCCCTCAGCGACGCGATGTTCCAATGTTTCGTTGAGGTTGGAAAGTTCGAGGAAACCGTTGGCATTTTCGAGTGCCGCACTGGCGATCGCAGCAACGAAATCGGCCAAACGCATTTCGTCTGGTCCGAACAGATTCTTGATTTGGCTGTGGGTAACGCACAATACGGCCAAAGTCTTTTCTCTGACTCGAATAGGAACACTCAGGCCGCATCGCGTGGCTTCCAATTGACGCCTTGGCTGGTCTTCCTCAAAGCAAACGGTGGCTCGACCATTCTCAAGGCTAAGTGAAACGAGACGCTTGCAAAACGGATCTTCCATGCAAAGAGAAGCATCAGCACTGTCAAGCCGGACAAGAAAACACTCTTCGCCCCGCAACAATCGTTCGGCAGCAGCTGTGGCTTCTTCGAAGATTTTTTCTGGCGTCAGCGAAAGTGCGATTTGTCGTCCCCAAGCGAGTACACCGTCAAAACGATCTACGAGCGATAGGGAGGGTAGGGTCGGTTCAGATGCCGTAGAACGAGATCCCATCTCCTCATGCAACTTTACGGCTGCAGCTTGCTCTTGCTGCCAATTGGTGGTTTCTCGGGCCTGGTGTATCTGAGAAAGATACCACTGAGTCTTTGCATACTCGAACTTGGAATGCTGATCTGTGGCAACTTGCAAGCTCATTGCGAGGTAGCGATCTGCCTTGCGAAACTTGCCTTGGTGGGCATATACAATTCCCAGTTCCCGATAGGCTCTGGCCAAGTCATTCTTGTTCAGACGTGAGTATCGTACATACTTTTTCGAAGTAGCCAGAGAGCGAGCTAAGTAATAGTCTCGACGATCAATGGCAAATTGCGAGAAAGTATTGGCATACCTACGGTAGGCAGTGGCCAGCCATGCCCAAACAGGCATAGTGTATGCATTTATTATTCCGGCTTTGGAAAATGTTTGGGATGCCTTTTCAAGGGCGCCGACGGCTTCTTTAAATTCTCTTTTGTATAAATGGCAAATACCCTTAGCTAACAAGACCTGCGCAACTCCCTGTGGGTCTTGTCGCCTACGCTGCAATTCCAAATCCAAGATCTTCGGTGGCAAATTGCCTCGAGTAGCCCGAGCCCAGACATCGAGAATAATACCTGAGGCTTGTTCATCGCCAATTTCAATACCTGAATTGTAATTGATTTGGCATTCGCGAATCGATTCTTCGAAACGCCCCAGATGGTAGAGGGACGCGGCGACTTGATAACGAGCAATGTGCATTTGCCAATAATCGCCGGTGCGTTCAAAGAGCTTTACAGCTTCAGTTCCTTTTTCAATGCATTGAGCATAACGTGAGGCGTAAAACAGTGAGAACGAATGATAGGCCAGGGATTGACCTTCACCCCATGTGTCTTTGAGTTCTCGGCGAATGGCAAGGGATTTTTCTACGTAGTGAATGGCCCGTTCAAAGCAAGGAACCAAGCAAACTGCGGGTGCATGCTCGGCATAAGCCACTCCCAAAAGATCCGATGGCGGATAGCTTTCGGCAAGATTCATGTTCCGTAGATGAGCCCACAAACATTGTGGTCTGGTACGACAGAACCAATAGGCGTGTGCTAACTTGCTGTAGAGCTGGATGGCTAGTTTTTTCTTCGGAGTTGGTTGTCGTTTGCGCCGATGAACGAAAAAACGGGGCAGGAATGTATGCAACAACTGGATAGAAATCTCTCTGACCAGATGAATGGTTCGAAAAACGATATTCTGCGGAACTCGGATGCCTAGAATCTGCAACGCCTGTTCAAATCCGACTGTTGCACTTTCTTTATCACCGCGTTTAAAGGCCAATTCCGCGATACGTAGTTCAATTGCTGCCCTAGAGAGTTGATCGCAAGAGAATTCAGCAGCTTCGCGCAAGTAAATTTCGGCTTCATCGTATTTGCCGCGAAGCATAAGCGTCTCGCCAAGTCCCTCGGATATGTCACGCCGCTGTGTTGAGACGGCAGAGGTGCTACCCTGATAGGCGATTTTGTATTGATTTTCTGCAACTTCTAATGAGAACTGATTTCGTGCATGCTTGGCAGCCGTTAGAGCGTACGGCATGGCAAGCTTCAGTTGTCCTGCCTGAGAATAGTGGTATGCAATGTCTGTAACACGTTCCGGGTAATGTTCTCGGAAGTAGGCTGAAGCAAGTAAGTGAAATCGTTGTCGTTCATTATTGGATATCGAAGCTAACAGTGATTCTCGAATCTTGTCATGTACGAATGCATAAATGTCTTGTTCTGCCCTTGCCCAAACTAGGTTTCTTTGTTGGGCTTCCGCGAGGGCTGAAAAGGCCTTCGATGGCGACGCGTCGGCCAGCCAGGCCGCCAAATCCACAGAAAATTCCCGCCCAATGACTGCGCCTACGGTCAAAATGCGTAGTGTAGGTTCGGGCAGTCGATTAAGACGATCCATCAGGATCTGGGCAGCTTCAGTAGAAGATTGAAGCACACGCAGTTTTTCTTGATCGACCTGCCATTGACCATTCGATACAGACAAGGCGCTTGATTCTACTAGGCCACGCAGAATTGCAGTAGCCATGAATGGACTTCCCGCCACCAAACGATTAACTTCGTTAACGACCTGGTCAGGCAATTTACCTGCCATGGACTCGAGTAGCTTGCGTATCTCGGTAGAGGTGAAGGCTCTTAGATGTAGGCTTCGGCCTCGCGACTCGATTTGTCGGAGTATATGGTTTTCTGCAACCTCTTCATCTCGATAGGACACCACTATCGACGAATGGCGACAAGAGACCATGTTTTGTTGCCATTTGCGCAGTGCCTGCAAGGATAGATGATCGGACCACTGACAGTCATCAAAAATAACTATGAAAGGAGAGCTCGGGTCACTGATGGCATCTAGGAAGCGCATCAACGCATCAAGTGTACGGTTTTCTCCGAATGCCTCTGGAGAGCTGTTTTCAGTAAGTGACTCCGAGAACAACGAACGCAATCTCGGTATGGCTTGTATAAGGTCACTAGCTTGAGTTTCCAGTTGCGATTTAAGTTGCTCGGCCAATTGGGGGTCACGTTGAACCAACGCCATTAAACAGTCAGCGATCTCATTGAATTGAACAAATGATTTTTGAGCCGATTGGTTCTTCGCAGCTCCTCTTAGGACATGGATTTTTTTGCTTCGCGCCTGTCTTGTAAGCTCGAGTAACAAGCGGCTCTTGCCACTACCTGATTGTCCTCTAATGACAAGTACTTCTCCGTTGCCCTGAATACAATCGGAAAGAAACTTGCTGACTACGGTCAATTCGTCCTCGCGAGTTACAAATGCAGGTTCTGTAAGCGTAGCACGTTTATCGGTACCGCCAATCACCAGACATGTGTTACCATGGCCTTGTTCTAGCATGGAGATGATGGCGCTAATATCATCGACTACTGCCCTAGAAGTTTGATATCTGCTTGTCGGAGATTTGCGCAACAACCGTTGAATCAATTCATTTAGTTCGCGCGGGGCATCTGCAATAATTGATCTTAGATCAGGAACTGGAGCAGTTAAATGTTCATGCAGAATCGCGCTTGTAGAATTTCCATCAAACGGGAATTGTCCAGTTAGAAGATAAAAAAGCACAACGCCTGCAGAATATAGGTCCGCACAAGGACCAAAATCGGCATCAATCAAGCCTGCCTCTTCAGGAGAGATGAATCGAAGAGAATCAATATCAGATTGATTTAGTTCATCAGTGAAGTGAGCAATATTTCTCGAACGGTCCGCACCTACAAGTACTGCTGATGGCAATTCGCCAGGTAAGGAGTTGGAGGCGATAATGATTGTCGAAGTTGACACGCCACCATGAACTAGATTCTGGCTGTGCAGTTGATCGAGGGCTTCAAAAAGGCATTTGGCGATGGCTAAGGCGTTCAGTACCTGCTGTGGTCCGGCTTCCTTCACCAATTCTTGGACTGATTGGCCAGGAACAAACTGAGATACGGTAAAGAAGCCGCACTCTTCGTCGTCTCCGAAGGTCAGAATCCTCTCTAACGTCGGGACATTAATTGCGGCTCGGATTCCGACGCTAAATTTTAGGCGGGCCAGAGTGCCACGGTCTAGAAGACGCGGTGAGGCGACAGAAACTACTACCGGCTTCTGCGTATGCACGTCTATTGCGTAGTAGGAACTGGCTCCAGTACTTTCAAAAATGGGCCGCCCCAAACTGTAGCGGGTAGCGACCAGCCGATTAATTCGCAATTCTGTTGCTAGGTCCAAGTCCGACATGATCTGTCCGGAGAACGTATTGGTTTAGTATCTGCGCCCCATGGCATGTACTGAATAGTAGGCTACGCTTGCCTCCACAATCGTGGGTTTTTAAATCTAGCTGGGGCGAAGTGAGTGGATTGACGAAACAATCGATACAAGTAGTACGCGCCATCCTGTTCAGTTAGTAGATTAACTTTGCGCAATGCACATCCTAAACATGCTCGGTCAAGTACTTGGGTGCGAATTCAATAATATTTCTTGTAAGAAACCCAAAAGTTCGAAAAAATCAGGCCAATTGTATCTCGCTTTCGGAGGGCGAGATTTCAGTGGTTTTCGAACGAGACTCAAACAAGAAATGGGGTAAGAACTCATGTATACCGTGCAGAATGAGCGGCCCGTCAAGGACTGCGCGCCGTTACTCAGACAGTTTGAAAAGGAGGCCATAAATCCGTTGGCCGAAACCTTGTTTCGGCTTGAGAAAGAAATTCCAAATACTGCCCAACCCAATACGCATGATGGCTATATGGAGGTCGTTGGGGAGGCTATAGAGCGTTCCTTGGCTGTCTGTCGAGAGTTTGATGCATTGTGGAGCGAAGATCCCCAGTTAGTTAAACTAGCAAGGCAAGTCTACTTGGAAAAAACTAGTTTTCTAAGCTGTAGCTGGATTATTCAACGTGCTCGATCGAAGCCTAGCGGTTTTGCAGGCGACTATTTGATGTTGGTCAAAATCTATGATCAGCAAACGCCTGCTTGTGGATTGGGTGGTTACATTGATACTTGGCTACTTCAAATCCAACTAGGTCAAGCAGTGCGGACTCGGTTGACTTCTGCACGAGAATTCCTGTTGCAAGAATTACTTCAGCGCAGAGGACAGATTAGGATCCTGGATGTCGCTAGCGGTCCTTGCCGAGAGTATATTCAGTGGCCACGGTTTTCTGACATCCTACAGGTAGAGTCCCTTGCGCTAGACAATGATCCTAACGCAATTGCCTATGTCAAAGAACACGTAGTTCCGTTGCTTCCTCAACAAACCGTACTTAAACCAACGCAATACAATGCATTGCGAACCGTTTCTGCGGAATCGAACCTGAGAGAATTTGGAACTTGTGACATTATTTACAGTGTGGGTCTATTGGATTATCTATCCGACAAACACTTGGTTCGCATGCTAAACGCTTGGCTTGATACGCTGAAGCCGGAAGGAGTAATGTATGTGGCTTTTAAGGATTGCCAGCGTTACGATCATACAATTTACCAGTGGTTATTGGATTGGTATTTCTATCAAAGAACTGAAGGCGACGTATTTCGCTTGTTTGATTTGGCTGGATACGACGTGTCTCAACTGGAATCTAGCAGAGATGCATCCGGAATTATTATCAATTTTGTGTCATCACCATCCGGTCGAATCCATCGAGTCGATGCTCCTATTCAGATCACGGCACGCCCCAGGGTCCACAACATGTCAATGACTGTGAAACCTTGAGTTAATAAAGATCACTAGAACTGACCTGAACGTGAAGTTTGAATCAAACTCTAAATATTTCGATTCAATTGCGGCCCAGCAATCAAGATTGCACGTCTTGCCCTCAGGTCATTTCCCTCCATAGAGCAATTGAGGCTCGGCTGAAATTTCTTGGTCAATACACCCCTGCTCTTCTTGATCATCCAACTCTTTCTTTATTTGCAAGAATCGATCTTGCTCCTTGACAAAGGCTTCAACGACGTCTGGATCAAAATGTTTCCCAGCACCATCTAGAATGATTTTACGAGCTTCTTCATGGGAAAAAGCCTCTTTGTAAACTCGCTTAGTTGTTAGTGCGTCGTATACGTCTGCCAAGGCTACGATGCGTCCGCAGAGAGGAATGTCTTCTCCTTGAAGCCCCAATGGGTATCCAGTTCCATCGAATTTCTCATGATGCGAAGCTGCGATATCTCTAGCAAGTTCAAGGTACTTCGCCGTTGGACAGGCCGCGATCATTGCGTCTAATGTCTGAGCACCAATGGTTGCGTGCTGCTTCATTACGCAAAACTCATCTTCCGATAGCTTGCCCGGTTTCAGGAGGATTTCGTCTGGAATGCCAACCTTACCGATATCATGCAACGGGCTTGTGAGATAAACGGCTCGAATAAAGTCGCGATCGATCACGTGGTCATACTTGTTGGTAGTAGACAAGTACTCGGTGAGTACACGTGAATATTGGCGCATGCGTTCTAAATGGGCACCCGTTTCTGGATCCCGCGACTCTGCCAGCTTTGCCAATGAAAAAACTATTAAGTTCCTATTCTCAAGATTTACTATGCGTTGAGCTACATTGACCCGTACCTGTAATTCGTCAGGATCAAATGGTTTAGTCAAAAAGTCGTCGGCTCCCGCATCCAACCCACGGATTAGGTTTTCGCCACGATCTAGTGAAGTCAGCAAGATGAAGTAGACATACTCCCCAAGTTGCCGATTGCGAATGCGGCGGCAAAGTTCAAGTCCTGTCAGACCCGGCATTTGCCAATCTGAGATGACAATTCTAAAGTCACCGTTGCATATTTTTTCGTAGGCCTCGGTCCCATCATGGGTCGTATCGACCTCCATGCCCATTTCGCGCAGGGATTCTGCCAAAAGTTCACAGCAGACGACATCATCGTCCACCACCAAAATTGGCAAGTGGGTGCAATCGAGTTCAGCCATTCCTGGGCTCCTAGTTTGAGCTGCGCTGCATATTTGTTACGAAGCACTGCGCGCGCTGGAATTCTGCCTGAAGTTGATTAACTAGTGCCTCCAACTCTATTTCAGACGCTTCGGCGGCTTGATCCTGCAATTGCGATGCTAAGACTGCCAATGGCTTTGCGGCGACCGTTAAACTCGTTCCCTTTAGTTTGTGGGAATAACTGGCGATTTTGTCGCGGTCAACTTCTCCCACCGCGGCAAGCAAGGGTGCTATGTCGTTAGTTGCGTTGGTAATAAAGTGATCAAGTATTCTCTCCATGAGCGCCACACGATTCATACAGCGAGCTAAGAGCTCATCTGTTTGAATTGCATTCTGTTCGATTGCCGGTTCTAGGCTTGACATATTCGGTTTCCATAAATAACACACAAAGCTCTAAAAGTGGGCATGTGGGCTTCGAAAACCTAGTTTATTGGGCAATGTCAGTCAAATATTGACGAAGTGATTGAATTGCTGGTCCAACTAATTCCTGTCTGAAATTGCTCGACTAGTTGTGCTGGTAAAATCGGTTCTTCAGGCTATGAAGAACAATTTGTCGTGGATACACCGCACACGTTATTCGAAATCCCCAACGAATAGGGAATTCGAAGATGAACTGCTAGGCGAAGAGTTTTATTGAAAAAAGAGGATTTTTTTACGCTTCTCAGCAATGAGCGTGGCGAGACTGTGCGACGGAAGGTGGGAATTGCCTCGCCTTGGAAGACGATTCTTCCCATGAATCTATGCCGGCGCACGATGTTAGCAAACTAGCATGAGCATTTTGCTTTTCAGACAGGCTAAGTCTGGGCTGTCGGTCTAACGAAAGCTACCTAGAAGGTCGTCCAGAAACACGTTGGCCTGCACTTGGCAAGTTGATACCTCCGTTGCCAGGTTGATTTTGCTCCGCGGGCTGTTGGGGCTGCTCACCTTGAGGCGATTGAGGTTGTTGAGAATTTGGACTTTGCAGCAGAGCTCGCAAGGCCTTCTCTAGGGATTTGTTATTCATTTGAGGAGACAAGGTAACGACTTCCAAGCTTCCCTCTGGTCGCGCTGCTTCATCGAGTTCCTTTATCATGTCGCAGACCAATTCCAAAAGCGGTTTTCCCTCAGCGGAAACCAAAACAGAGTTCGTGATTGGGTCTGGGCCAAGGGAAAGCTTTCCTTTGAAGCTAAAACTCATGCCTCCGCCAGTGACACCTCCTCCATTATTATTCCATTTTTCCTCGGTACTACTTGAATTGCGATCCCCACCCGCCTGCTGTTGAAAAGCTTTGTCATTAGCGCTGAGCAAATCTCGGTAAGCTTCCTTTAAGGTATTAACAATCGCGTCCGCCCTAGAATATTGAATACGCACAAGTCGTGTAAAGCGGATGCCCGTCTCATCAACAGGTTCAGGGACATCCCAGAGCTCAATCAGCTCTTTGATTGTTTTCCGGTCAATGTCGTCAGCCCCCTGAACGACAATCGAATTGGTATCGTTATCCCAAATGAAACGCAGAGGTGGCTTTTTTCCAAGCTGTTGGTCTTTCTTGTCGTCTTGTCGATCATCCAAGAAAAACGAGTAAAACCTCGGTCGTTCGTCGTCCTGTTTGTCTTTAAAGTAGTCTTCTAAGTTGAGCGAAACCCAACTTGCTCGAGCGTACTTGACTTTGAAAATATCGTAGGGCTTGCGCGGAGGTCGGTTGACTTGCATCCATTCCTCCAATTTATCCAGCGCGGCAGTATCATCCGAGTGAAGAACTAGATTACCGCCTTCATCAATCAAAATGGAAACACCTGCAAGTGGAGAGGTTTGTTGTGAAGCGTTGGATGTGGTGTTACTTGGTTGCGTATTAGTACTATCTGAATGGTTGCCTGAAGTTTGTTGAAGTCCCGTACTGGTAAGAAACGGAGATGGGCGTTGTGCACTGGTGATCTCGTCTTTGGGGGAAATGTCGTTTTCCTGGGCCTGATTGGTCTGTGAAGGTTGGTCGGCAGGAGACGGGGAAACTTCCGAATTGTTTTCAAATTCGCTGGCTTCCGGGATCTTCAAAGGTACTGGAGATACTCTGTCCCATTGTTCTTTGAGACGCTTGAGGTATTCATATGTTTCGGGTTGTCGCGAGGCGTCGACAACCCGAGTCGTGGATAAATTCCCGGACGCGGGAGGTATTTCTCCTAATTTAACTAGGAGATTCTCGACCTCTTCCAACTCGATGTCGTTGACCCATAGAAGTAGTTGGTTGTCTTGCGAATTCGCCCCAACGCGCATTTTGTCCTTTTTGCGACTTTCGCTGTTATTATTGCGATAACTATAGTAGTCATAATAGTAATAGCTACTACGTCGATTGTTGGAATCTGATTCCTCTTCATCGGCACCCATGAGGAAGCGGATACTGCCCGCAACACTCTCTGCTTCAAGTCGCCGTAGCGGAATAACTTCGAAACGTCTTTCCGACCCATCCAAGCGGTCGATAACAGACTGTATCAAATACTGATCGGCAACCGAAGCATAGGCTATTATCGCGTTATTTTTTTCATCAACCTGTAATCGCGTAGTGGGATCGAGAACATCCATTGCATTTAGTGACGCGACAAGTTCGGCAGGACTTAGAGAGGCCAAGCGGAAGACCTTCATACGAGTCTCTAGACGCTGTAGATCAAAATTCTCATTGGCAACGTCGACACGGGCAATGAACGCCGCAATGATAGCCATCTTGTCTGGAGGAGCATGAACGATGACACTATTGCTGCGTTCGTTCGCTACCAAATAGACTTCTTCGGGTCTTCGAGCTCTCCCGGGTGCCGCGCCACCTTTGTTAGCCTGAGCTTGCTGCATTTGCTGCTGCATCTGCTGCATTTGCTGTTGAAATTGTTGCTGCATCATGCGCATGCTGTCACTGCTCATGGAACCCCCGCCAGCAGAACGCTGAATTCCAAGAAATGCTTCGAGCTGTTCTTTAACCTGGCTCGCACGAGCATGTGAAAGGATAAACTCCTTAGCGAGGTTCTCGAGGGCAATGGCCGACTGCTCCTGTTCCAGCAATCGGTGGATATCCAGCAAGTTCGTTGCAGCATCCATAGCTTCCAGTCGATTGGTGGCCGCCAATGCAGTTAGCTTTCCGTTAGGACTCAGCATCGACTTAAATTCCTCCACAACTTCCTCTGCAATCAACCAAGAGAGTGGAAAGCTAGTTCGAACAAAATAGTGAGGCTGCTGATCTGCCAAATCTTCAGGCCTGACACGTGGGACGAAGGCGGGATTGAGAGCGTCGATCTTTGCGACCGACAAGACCCCCTCATGCTCCAGCATCGTATAGCCGCGCACCAGTAAGTGTCTGTTGATCAGATTGCGGGTTTCAAACAACGTATAAGGACGTTGTGTTGCAATATTGAGATAATCGTTTGGAAGCTCCTGCCAATCGAGCGATAGATTGGATACAGACGCTAGCCAACGGAGCAAGTCTGGCCACGGTTGATTGCGAAATTGAAATTGAATAGTCCCATCCGGTGTTGGCCGGACATTAAATTCGTCAGGATCAGGGGGACTCGGTGGTTCAGCTCCACGTTTAACTGGAGCATTGGCATCATCCGCAGGCTTGTTACTCGCATTCTCCTTATCCGCTGGTTTTTGAGAATCAGGAGAATTTGGTTTCGTCTCGGGTGGCTTATTGGGAGGCTGAGGAGCCGGACGAGCGGCATTTGCCGGAACTTCGCCTTCAATAACGGCGCCGTTCTCGACCCGAACAACACGTTGCTGCGCTAGACAATATGGCCCGAAATGTATACTTAGAACGACGGCAAACAGAATGCTGTTTATGTTTCGATGCATTGCTTTACTTTACGTATTTGGCGAGCGGTATTCTCGATCGTCGTCTGCAGATCTGCCGGTCCAAGTATCCCCATTATGGTGAAATCTACTCAGGATGGCGAACGAAATCTGAAAGGAATCCTCCGATTATGAAGATTTTCATCGGTGTGGATGAGGCCGGTTACGGCCCAAATTTAGGGCCCTTGACCATTGCAGCTTCTGTTTGGTGGGCTTCAGAAAGGATGAGTGAAAGTGATCTTACGCAACGTTTGAAAGCTTGCTTCCATTGCCAGCCATGGAAGAATGGCTGCAACTACTTACCTCTCGGGGACTCCAAACAACTGTATCAATCAACAAGGGGGCTGATCAACCTTGAAGCTGGTTTGTTACCTCTCATGTGGCACACCGACCAATCTGCAAGCGATTTGCAGAAACTAATTGAGGTGGCGTTCACCAATTTTGATTCGAAGCAAATTGCCCCTCCTTGGTATAACGGTTGGGAGATCGTACCAGTTCCCTGCAATTTACCAAAGGACGAAATAATTCGTTTGGGGCGACTGGCGGCAAGTTTTGAAGAAGAGGAGCAAATCGGACTAAGTGAGATTTCCTTCAGCATAGTCTCAGAGCAGGAATTCAACCTAGCCGTTTCTCGATCGAATTCCAAAGGAATCGTCTTGTCCGAACGTACATTGCAGCTCGTAGCGTCGCTAGTGGAAAAGTATTCCGAACACGAAATTGAAGTTTATTGTGATCGTCAGGGAGGGCGAACGAATTACTTGCCGCTTTTACTTGAAGCCATGTCAGACGTTTGGTTCACGGAGGTAATTTCATCCCCATCTCGCTGCACTTATAAATCATCGACAGATATCAATTTAACAATCCACTTTTCAGTTGGAGGTGATAGCTTTGCTCCAACAGCATTGGCCTCAATGTGTGCCAAATATGTTCGAGAAAGAATCATGGAATGTTTCAATCGATTTTGGAACCAACATCTTCCCGAAATTCGACCTACGGCGGGTTATCCCGTTGATGCCAAACGTTTCCGCCAAGAGATTGAACAAAAAGCTGTTGAACTAGGCCTGCCACTTGACTCCTGGTGGAGAAGTCGATGAACCTGGTTCGGCATGGCTTGTATCACTTTTTTCCCATGCTGGTTCCAGACCTCCCAAGGAAATTTCCAGGAGAGGCAGTCAGTACGCGGGATGCGCTGGCTGTGTGCCAGGTAGCTTGAAGCCTAACGATCCACCGGACAAGCCGGTGGGATTCGTGAAAGAAGGGCACAGTCGGGTAGGCCGCTGGCAGAAGGGGGCCCTGGTATTTGCTGGGTAGTTTGAAGCCTAACGATCCACCGGGCAAGCCGGTGGGATTCGTGAAAGGAGTGCTCAGTCGGGTAGGCCGCTGGCAGAAGGGGGCTTGTTATTTGCTGGGTAG
>JAGQOY010000046.1:0-19409 GCA_020427005.1 Planctomycetales bacterium | reverse complement strand
CAGTCGGGTAGGCCGCTGGCAGAAGGGGGCTTGTTATTTGCTGGGTAGGTTGAAGCCTAACGACCCACCGGACAAGCCGGTGGGATTCGTGAAAGGAGTGCTCAGTGGGCGCTAGCAGGGGTAGACCGCTGGCAGAAGGGGCTCCTAATATTTGCTGGGGGCACATTCCCTCGCTGACGCTCTCACGCTTCGAGTTACTTTTTCAGCAGCCTGCTAATTTACTGGACCGGAAAATGGAGGTTTGTCGTAAGCCGTGCCGTCTCCTAAAACGCGAGGATCTCCGGAATCCGCAAGAATGTGCATTAGCTTTGCACTCAGCGCGGTCTGTACGTCTGCCAGTTGCGGTTGACCTGCCAAGTTGTGCAGGTGATCTGGGTCAGCCAAGACGTCGTAGAGCTCTTCCTCCGGTCGCAAGCCAAATGTCAAGTCAATGAGTGATCGCATTTGTTCACTATCACGATGCGTTAGCATGTAGGCTTTGGTAGGACTTGCATCCAAATCACCAAAAGCGGAAAAAGTGTTTTCCTGAAGATCTTCAAAACTGGGCCATTCTCCTTCATTCTTGCCCATGCCAGGTGCTTCACCCATGGGCCAACGTTCGGGTTTGAAGTTTCTAATATATAGGTACTGATTCGTTCTTATTGCACGTTGTGGGTATGGTAGATAGTCTTTGCGAGCACCTGCCACATGCCGTTCTCTGCCAATCACTACATGGTCTCTAGCGGCATCCACGATCCCAGATTTACCCGCCATCAGAAGTGGAACTAAACTTCGTCCTGTCATAACGTTAGGAGGGGTTAGTCCGGCGGCATCAACAAATGTTGGAGCAAGATCAGGCAGACCTACAAAGTCGTCGATAACAACACCCTTGGCTGCTGATTTTGGCCAACGAATAGCCAGGCTAACCCGGGTCCCCAGATCGTATAGATTGCATTTTCCTCTTGGCATGCCTGGTACACCGTGGTCACCACTAACAACCAGGATCGTATTATCAAGTGCGCCAATCCTCTCAAGCTCCTCAATGAGAACACCAACTGCATGATCGAATGCTTGGACTTCACCCAAGTAATCGCAGAAATCCTCACGCACTTCCGGAGTATCTGGCAGAAACTTGGGTAGCTTACCTTGAAGTTTATCAGGGTCCAATCCCCAAAGGTCTTTGCCAGAGCCTTTGATCCATTTGCGATGGCAGTTTGTAGGTCCTAGCCAGTAACAAAAGGGTTGGTCATTGGAGACCTCGCTTAGAAAGTCACGAAAATTTTGGCGAACTTCCTCATACAATTCCTTTTTGGCTTCATCCTTGTTATCAGCTTTTGTCACGTTTTGGGAAAATGCATTGAACTTACGCCCTGCTCGGTTGTAACTAGTTCTCTGTCCTCCATGTGGTTGATCGGCTGGGCTACCCGGACTCCACACCTTGTACGTATGGCCAATCTTGTATCCAGCTGTCTCGAGAATAAGAGGGTAGCTAGGTATTTTGTCATCCCAGGTTGCGCCCTGAAGGATGGCTCCCATACCCGTCCTCCAAAAATATTGCCCGCTTAACAACGAACTGCGACAGGGCGTGCAAGATGGAGCGTTGATATAAGCCTGGGTGAATAACGCTCCTTCCCTTGCGACACGGTCAAAGTTCGGTGTACTAACCAAATCGCTGGGGCCGCCGGGTGTCAATTGCGAGTACACACTTGCATAACGTCCCCAGTCATCAGCAAATGCGAATACCACATTCGGGCGCTCCGCAGCTAAGCTCAATCTATTGCAAAACAAGACAGCTAGAGCCACCGGGAGAAATCTTGTGGCCCAAAAAGCAAAAGGGAATTTCATATTAAGATTCATTGGTTAGCTCCGAGGTCGGTCGCACAAATTTTCAAAGAGTTTGAGTGCCAGCTAGTTTGTGCTAGCCTGCAGGTGGGAAAAAACGATGTTTGCCTTGCTTGGCAGCTCGATGCGACTCGGGTGTGTCTTGCTCAATTCCAGGATCTCCTTGGCTTTGCATCCACAGCTCTAATTCTTTCGTTAAGCGAGTTTGAATCTCTGAGACTTCAGTTCGACCGGCCAAATTGTTCATTTCGTATGGATCGTCACTGAGCCGGTACAACTCCACAGGTGGGCGTAGCATATAGCGTTTTACTAACTGGTAGCTTTTGGTTTTTTGCTCTGTTGAAAACACCCAGGTTCCCCAATAAGGATTGTTTAGTAGGCCGTCTCCTTGAAGCCCCATTAAGTGTTTCTCGATAAAAATCTCATGCGGTGTGAGGTTGTGAATTAGGTGGTATTCGCCGTCTGTTACCGAGCGTACTGGATAAGCTGGACCTTCGGGAATATTGTTGTGCATGCCGTATACAAACTGTCGATGCTTCTGGCTTTGTCCCTCTAGAACGGCCAGAAAACTCTTGCCATCCAACGATTTGTTATCGGCAGACTGGCCTGCGACTTCAAGTAGGGTAGGTACTACATCCGCGTACTGAACCAATGCATGCGTTCGAGTACCTGGTAAGGTGTGGTCTGGCCAGCGCGCGATTAAGGCCGTATGTACTCCTGTGTCCCAATTAGTCCATTTGCAGCCAGGAAATTGGGCCCCTTGTTCGGAAGTAAACATCACAATCGTGTTTTTAGCTTGTCCACTTAATTCGAGAGCTGCTAATATCTCACCAACCTGGTTGTCCATATAGGTGATTTCGGCGAGGTAGCGACTGAACGCATCGCGTGATAACTCGGTGTCGGCAATGTTGGGTGGCAATTTCAACGTCTCAGGTGGGTAGGCGCTTGGGTCTCCCATGACCCAAGGCACATGTGGTTCTACCAAGGCCACAACAAGGCAAAATGGCTGCTTGGAGTCGCGCGCCATGAACGCTGAAACTTGATTGATATCGTGAGGCTTGGTTGGGTTGCGAACGCAGTTATCGTCATAGCCGTCCACGGATTCAAACGGAAACGCTGATTGTGGTAGCACATGTACTTTACCAGCGATACCGACTCGATAACCCAAGTCACCAAAGTAATGTGGCAAACTTCGCGTCTCACTGCGACTCGCCGAATGATTCCATGCACAACCGTTACGCATCGGATATTGGCCGCTATATAATTCCGCCCGACATGGCTGACACATTGCTGAGCAAAGGTATGCTCGTTCAAAAACAAGGCTCTCCCGTGCAAATGCGTCCAAATTCGGTGTGCGGGCATTCTGTCCGCCATACAAGGGCAAATCCCGAAATGTGCAATCGTCTGCCATGATCAACAGAATGTTGGGCTGCTCAGAGGCTTTGCTTGGGGTTGGTAAAGCAAGCGAACATATGCCAATGCACAGCATAACCATTCCATAGTTGGACGACTGAAGGCAACTACGTTCACATCGGAACGCCGCTTTTACCAAGCCTAACATGGACTTACCCTTCTTTATTTTTTATTCTTGGACTCAATTAATTGGTCGAGTTCAAATCGTAGTTTAGAAAGTATTTCATCGTAGGTGAATGCTCCGAGCGACTCAGAACCGCGTTTCAAGTTTACGCGATTCGGTCCGCACCAAAGTCCCAAGTCGGCATCGTCGGTTTCTCCTGGGCCATTCACTCTGCATCCCATCACGGCAATTGTAATTGCATAGTCCTTGGCATAGTCAGTCATCGTCTTGACTTCTTGTGCTAGTTCGACAAACGCCTCGTTTTCGACTCGCGAACAGCTTGGACACGAAATAATGTTGAGTTTATTAGGATCCAAGGCCACGACGCTTCGAAGTCTTCCGTTTCGAATATCATCGATAATCTCTCGACCAGCTTGTATCTCCTCAGGTTTTCTGGCATTTGGAACGGTGAGTGAAACACGTATCGTGTCGCCAATTCCGCGTCCCAATAATTGTTCAAATGCAATTCTCGTCTTGATTATTCCTTCTGGTGGAAGCCCAGCTTCAGTAACCCCCAAGTGCAAAGGTATGTCTGGACGCAAACGCGCAAATTCTTGGTTGATGTGCACAACAGTGGTAGGGTCACTGTCCTTCATGGAGACTACAAATCGAGTAAAGCCCAGTTGTTCCAAGTATTCGCAATGTTCTAAGCCGCTTGCCAGAATGGGGCCAATTTCATCAGTTGGGTTGAATTCTGATTTCTTATTAGGATCAATACTGCCACAATTGACCCCTACTCGCAACGCGCAATCATGCTCACGGGCGACGCTCACTATGAAAGCGACTTTTTCCTGCCATGGACGGTGCTTTTCATGGTGGTAAAGATGTCCTGGGTTATAACGTATTTTGTCCACATAGGGCGCAACGAGCTCTGCTAACCTGTAGTTTTCCTGCAGATCGACCGAAAGATTAGCGCTGGTTTGTCTGCGAATCTCAACTAATGCCAATGCATCTTTTTCGCTGTCAACCGCGATTCGAACAATATCAGCGCCAGCCTGTTGTAATGAATTAACTTGTTCTACTGTTGCGTCGATGTTTTGGGTATGTGTCGCCGTCATGCTTTGGACCGCGATTGGGAAATCGGAACCAATTCCAATGGCTCCGACATGAACCGATCGAGTTGGATTTCTATGTATGGTCATTTTTGTGTAGTACTTGAACTGAGGCCAAATTGCGCGACGCGTGCTCTAGTTTAACGCTTGCGGTTGTTAGCGTAAGAAGGGCATAAAGGGACATGAATGCATGGTAACTCAGAAGTTTGATAAACCCGAGTTCATAAATCGCGAAGGTTCATTTAGACGGCAGATTGGGTAGGTTCTGCCATCAAGATGGCGAGGTTGCTTTCCACTATTACTCCATGTTCTTTCAACTCGTAAACCGAGTTGCCATTAGGGTCGCAGGACGTGTTGTGGCTCAGCAAGACATTGCCTGGAACTGGGATCTGTATTGAATCCAGTATTCGTCCTGGGGCGTGCAAGCGAACGGAAACGTTCAAATAATCGCTACCGGATCGATAACATAAGGAAGCAAAGGACTGATGATTATTCCAATTGGCTTCAAGAGTTTCGGATCGCAATAGGCCTAATGTTTTGGCTGCCTTTCTTAGAAGCAAAAGTTTTTGGTACCAGGTCCAAATGCGTTGATCCCCCAATTCTCTAGAGCCGACTTTTGAAGCAGCGAAAGCTTCGAAGGAGCAGGGAGAGCGGACCGCAGTCCAATCGTGTTGTGGATATTCTCTTTTGCGTCCCTCTTCTACAGCTGTCCGCAAGTAAAGATCAGTGTAATCCACAAAAAAACTAAATGGATTTTCACTCGCAAATTCTTCCCCCATAAACAACATCGGTATAGCTGGATAAAGAATGAGTAGTGTGGCGGCAGAGCGTTGGGTATCCAGGCAGGTGATTTGATGTAATCGTTTACCCAAAGGATGGTTGCCAATGAAGTCATGGTTCTGAATGGCGTAAACTAGCGATTCAAGGTCAACTCGCTGAGATTCATCTGAAAGCGGGACACGTTTTCGGGAATCGTGGATGCCCCCTTCGTATACAAATCCGCGTTGCAAAGTGGTGTGTAGGTCGCAGGGATGATAATCCCGTTGAGACATGTTGATACCTGGGGAGAGGACGGCAAAAGTGGAGTGCAGGAAATCGTCGCACCACAAAGCATCGAACTGATGTCCTCCTGCTGAATTTTTGCGCAGCATCTGCGGGTCATACACATTCGATTCGGCAATCAAGTGTAAGGCTCTCTCTGCTTGATCTTGATATGCCGCAAACCAGACGCCAAGCTCAGTAGCGAAATGGGCGGGGCTTTCATCTTGAATACAATGAATTGCATCTACTCGTAAGCCGTCGAAATGATATTCGTCCAACCAGTAGATCGCATTTGCCAGGAAGTACTCACGAACGAAACGGCAGTTTTCCTCATCAAAGTTCGGGCTATCTCCCCAGGCTGTCGAATGTCTGTGAGATACGTAGGGACCAAATTCGCGAAAGTAGTTTCCTTCTGGACCAAAATGGTTGTAAACAACGTCGACAATAACTGCCATTCCGAGAGAGTGAGCACGGTCAATGAATAGGCGAAGTTCATCAGGGGAGCCGTAAGATGCACTCGGACTAAAAAACTGGACTCCGTCATAGCCCCAATTCCATTTACCCGCCGCTTGAGCCAGAGGCATTAATTCAATTGCATTAACCCCCAATTGGGCTAATTCCGTTAGTCGTTCTGCGGCAGCTTTGTAGGTTCCTTCAAAAGTGAAGGAGCCAACATGCATTTCGTACAATATTAAGTCGCTTTTCGGCACACCGCGCCAGTCGCTATCATTCCAGGAGAATTGCCGAGGATCAACGAACTGGGAAGGACCATGAACACCATGGGGTTGATACCGGGATAGGATATCCGGAAGCAAATTTCCGCTTGGTAGAGCATACTGATACAAAAGTTCCTTTGACTCATCTTGATTTAGCTGAGCGACTGCCGAAAACCAACCTTTCCCAAGTGCCTCGTCTTCGTTCATGGGAATGTGCTTGTTGGATCCGCCATACTGAATCATTACTCCCATACGGCTACAGTTGGGTGCCCAAATCCTGAATTCAACTCCCTCCGGATGAGGTATTGCCCCGATTTGTCGGTGTAGCAGGAAGTTTGGCGGCTGTCTTTCCTGGGACGTTATAAAAGATCCAGATGGCATCGAAACTCGAATCGAAATGCTGGGTTATACCTCAATATGCAATGCATCAATCGAGGCAGAAGTCAAACAAAATACTATTTTGGCCTGCGAGAACTCTTGTCCTGCGAATATCACTTATCCTAATTTTCTGTTCTCATTATTTCTGGTTTTCAGCGAAGATGAGATCGCACTTTGCTGATGATTCGTTCGTTGAGGTTAGCTAATCTGCTGCGGCATAGGGTGTTTTGGGATATGCCGTTGGACTCGGCATGCTCAAAACTGACATTTTCGTTTGCTGGCCCAAATCCGTTGGGAATCTAAAAAATGGGCAGCTAGATTGAATTTTAGCTACGATTCGATTTTCTGTCTTTTTTAGAAATAACAAGTTCCATGAATGAACAACTAGAGAGTTTCAAGACTGAGCTTGCTCAAGCTTTCACGTTGGACGCCAGCGTCGAACCCATGTTGTTTGCGTTCTATCTTGCGATTGGCGGATTGATGAGCCTTTACGTCCGTTTCTTATATCGTAAATGTGCCAATTCAGCCAATGATGCCAATTCGGTTACTAGAGTTTTTCCGCTATTGACGTTAGTTACTATTGGTGTCATTACGGTCGTAAAAACATCGATGGCTCTCTCCCTTGGATTAGTTGGCGCTTTATCGATAGTCCGTTTCCGAGCTGCGATCAAAGAGCCTGAAGAATTGGTCTATTTGTTTCTTTGTATTGGACTTGGCCTCGCTCTAGGAGCGGGGCAGCCATTGTTGGCTGTCGTACTATTGGGTCTTGCATCCTTGTTCATCATGGGGATGAGTTTTAGTCAGCATCCGGAGCAACAGAATCTGCTCTTAACGATATCAGGTGACGCCGAACGCTATTTCGGAGACTCGGAGCAAAGTGCGTTGAATATTCTGGGTGAGGAGATACGGAAATTTTCGGTGCAACGATTCGATGTTGAAAGCGATCGAGGACAATTGCGGATTGTTATCAACCAGTCGCATGTAAGTGAAACAGCGCGGACGGTAAGTAAACTTAGGCAGCGGTTGCCTGATTGTGATATTTCTTACGTGAATATGCAGTCCAACTGGTAAGTAACGCATGTTGCAGGTAATTGATGAAAGTTCAACGCGTGCGGATCTCGCGCAGCGCCGCGAGACGAAGTATGTGTTGAAGGGTATAAGCTTAGAGACTCTGCGTTCTGTATTGTCAATGCATGCCAAGCAATTGATTCATAATGAAGTTGTATCAACCGTACGAAGTGTTTACTTTGACGATCTACGTTGGAACGCATATTACGCAAATGTGGACGGACTTGGAGATCGTCGTAAGGTACGAGTGCGTTGGTATGATCAAGACTTGCCCGGAAGTAGCGTATTTCTCGAAGTAAAGTGGAGGAGGAATCGGCTGACCGGTAAGCGTCGGATGAAATTGAGTTTAGACGGATCGTTTTCGGAGTGGAGCTATCGCAAATGGTACCAGGAGCTCCTGAGAGTGGCCCCAGGGGAGATGCTGCCCGAATTGCTTCAATATAGCGAACCCAAAATCCTAGTGGAGTATCGAAGAGAGCACTTTGTATCTTCAGACGGTCAATTGCGGTGTACATTGGATTACGACCTGAAATTCTACGATCAAACTGGACGGCAATTCGTATCCAATCTTTTTCCAATAAGAATGCCAAACTTTCTGGTCTTAGAAGGCAAAACGCCCATTGGACGGGAACGTGAGCTGAAGGAGTTATTTGCTCCGCTGACTTTGCGGGCGGAAAGATGTTCGAAATATGTTCTGGGCTGTAATGTTCTCGGTTTGGTTAATGGAAGCTGCAGTTAACACATATTTTGCTGTAGCGAATTTTAAATCGAATGGTTTCGTGATTTAGAAATTGCTCGGCGTATTGCAAAGGCTGGGCGAATGAGAACACAAACTTGCACCACTTCGTAGTGCGAACGAAACGTTTAGGCTCTTGATGGGTTTATGTTACTACTAATCGCACCCGCATTGGACGGCAATCTTTTCTCGTTTTCAACTGGAGTAACGCATGCGACAGAGATTCATTGGGGCCGCAAGCAAGACGTTTCCTTACGTGCTTTTCACTACCTTGATGTTGAGCTCGATAAACTCTTTTGCTCAGCCACCGGGATTTGGACCTCCGGATTTTGGACCGGATGGAAATCCAATGGAAATGATTACGCAGCGCATACTCGAAAAACTTGACGCGGACCGCGATCGTGAGATTAGTATTCGTGAATTGGAACGTGCAGCTGAATCGTTGCTAGAACTGGACAGCAACCAGGACGGCAAGCTCTCTCCGGATGAGTTCCTGCCGGAATTCTTACCTGGGTTCGGTGGCCCGCGGGGTGGGCCTGGTGGTCCAGGTGGACCCGGCGGGATGGGAGCGGAACGTCCAGTTGTAAAAGATTTTGATACCGATGGCGATGGGCGACTGAATCGTGCTGAGCGCGATGTGGCTCGTGAAAGTGTCGGTCGAGACGGAAATAGAGGCTTTGGTGGGCCGGGTTTTCGAGGGCGAGGGAATGACGAGCCCGCTGAGAAAGGTCTATCCGTGGGGAGTGATCAGGTTGAATATTATCCTGAAAACGAATTCTACGATCCGAGTATCCTGCGCACGCTTTTTCTTGATTTTGAATACGACGATTGGGAGAAAGAACTCGAAGCTTTCAATAATACAGACGTAGAGGTTCCGGCGAAGTTGACAGTTGATGGAAAAGTCTACGCTGGAGTAGGCGTACATTTTCGTGGAAATACCAGCTACATGACCGTTCCGAGTGGTTACAAGCGACCATTGAATGTGTCAGTTGATTTCACCGATTCTGCGTTAGATCTTTATGGTTATAGGACGCTGAATCTCTTGAACGCCCACGAAGATTCGTCATTTCTGAGCTCTGTCTTACTATCGAATCTGATGAACTCAGTTACGCCGGCTCCCAAAGCAAACTTTGTACGCCTAGTAATTAACGGTGAGAGTTGGGGGATCTATGTCAATGTACAGCAGTTCAACAAGGACTTTCTCAAAGAACATTTTGATTCTGGAAACGGCCCGCGTTGGAAGGTAAGCGGACATCCAGGTGCAGACGGAGGATTGCGTTATTTGGGCGAGAATGTCGACGCTTATCGACGAATCTATAGTCTGAAGTCTAAGGAGGATCCCCAAGCCTGGCAGGATCTTATTGAGCTCTGTCGAGTGTTGGACGAAACTCCAGCTGAGCAGCTGCCTCAGGCGTTGGAGCCGATATTAGATCTAGATTCGGTTCTTTGGTTCCTGGCCATCGATTTGGCAACTATCAACAATGATGGTTATTGGACGAGGGCAAGTGACTACAGTCTATATCAAGATGATAATGGAAAGTTCCATGTCGTGCCTCACGATATGAACGAAGCCTTTCATGGGCCCATGGGGCCTGGAATGGGAGGTCCTGGTGGAATGGGTGGGCCGCCAGGTGGCTTCGGTGGGCCGGGAGGCCCCAGAGGCTTTGGACCACCCGGAGGATTTGGAGAGCCCGGTGGTCCAGGTGGAATCAGGGAACCAGGATTCGAATTTGGAGGCGAGCCTGGAAGAGGAGGAGAATTTGGAGGTCCACGAGGCGAAGGCAGAGGACAACGTGGAGGTGGATTTCGCGGCGGTCCACGAGGAGGCGGAGTCGAATTGGATCCTTTTGCGGCTATGGAAGATCCAACAAAGCCACTGCACAGCAAACTACTACAGAATGAAACCTTGCGCGTCGAGTACTTGCGACGTCTCAAGACTGTGGCCCAAAGTCTACTAACTTGGAACAACTTGGGTCCCACGATACAAAATGCGCGCCAGCTTATTGGAGACGAACTCCAGTTAGATACCAAAAAGCTTTCTTCATATGAAGAGTTCTTGGCGGCCACCTCCGAAGAGGCCACTGAATCCTCTGGTCGAACGCAGAGTTTGCGTGGATTTATCGACAACCGCAGCGCCTATCTACTCGGGCATGCGGATGTAGCGGCTGTTGAGCCCTTGCCAGTTGCGTCAGAGTCAAGGGAGTTATCACCGCCTAAACTTGGACCTCGGCGAGCCGTCGTCATCGGGGAAGCAGTCGTGATCAATGAATTGCTGGCCTCCAATAAGAAGTCAGAGATTCGCGATCCTCAGGGAGATCGGGAGGACTACGTCGAGCTTTGGAACAGCAGTTCGCACAGCGTGGACTTGTCCGGTTGTTACCTGACTGACTCTACCCTCACACCCAAGAAATGGCAATTCCCCAACAACACGGTGATTCAGGCGGGTGAATTTCTCATTTTATGGGCCGACGATGATGGCAAATCCAAAGGCGGATTGCACCTTAATTTCAAATTGTCAAAAGACGGTGAAGAAATCCTTTTGGTTGGCTCCGACAGGGATGGTAACCCAGTGTTGGACGACATCGAATTTGGACTTCAAACTGACGATGTCGCATGGGGAAGGTCACCACTTAAACCGGATAAGTGGATTCCCATGTCACCCTCTGGCGGATATCGTAACACGGTTGAATAGGTTTTGAGAGACTTCTTGTACGACTGAGTATTGGGGTCTTCAGCCATACGGACCGTAGCAGAAACATTTTGGCAGCGAATGTTCGAATCGCATCGATAAGGTTACTTATTCGCGATTCGACCAAGAACAGTTAATAAGCGTGAATCCAGCGAGAAACATATCGCTCCAGCAGCTCCACAAGCGGGAACGAATATCAAAATGATTAGAATTCCAACTGCTGCAGCTGTTCCGCAGTTTGGCAATGTGCGACTCGCCGAATCAAATTCGATGCTCGCTAGAATTAAGTATAGACCGTAGATTGCCGGAGAAATTCCACCCAAAAACATACCAAGTTTAATAGCCTCGATACCTCCTCTTGCAGTTGTATTGGCGTCAGACTCCATTGGCGTGACTCTGCGCTGATCTTAACTCAAGTGTTTCGTCATTTGATGAAATCAAGTGGTGACGGTTACCTTCTCTAAAGCAGGCAATTGTGGTTCAAGCACGCCACGAGCGGACTTCCAGACCAAGAGTGCCTCGACAAACATCCAGACTTGAAGTAGCAAAATGCCGGCCCCGAAGCTGACCAGTAGGTACTTTTTGCCGGGGATCCAGTTGAATACAAGGTCGTATGTCATTGCCCAACCTGGTACCAACATCATGATGATCGCAGGGACCGCCAGTACAGCTACAGACTTATTGCGACGCCATAAGTAAAAAGAGGCGACCATCATCGCTAAGCCAGCGAGCAATTGATTTGTGGCTCCAAATAGGGGCCACAATAGTTGCCCGCCCTCCCCTGGCCGCGGTCCCGCAAAAATGGCAATCGCTCCGGCTACACCAACAGCTAGGCTTGTCGCTACGTACTTATTGGTTGTTGGAAGTCCCACAGTAGCACCTAGTTCCTGCAGAACGTAACGCTGTAACCTAGTCGCAGTGTCTAAAGTGGTGGCCGCAAAGCTGGCAACTAGCACGGCCATGATGCCGATTCCCAGTTCCAAGGGAATTCCGATGCTCGATAAGAAATTAGCACCTCCCTCGACGAAGGCCGCTAGATTTTTCTTTAACGTTTGTCCTTTCCAGCCATCCTCTGCATTGCTGCGATAATACTCACGCCAGGCATCACGTCCACGTAGCGCATTCCCGTCCTCTCCAGTCACGTACCGATAGGTAGCCGCATTACCTACGTTGGCCGGGGAATCCGTTGGCAGTTTCGAAAGTGCTCCCATTCCTACGCCAGCTGTACAGGCCATGATAACCAGTACCGCCAAGGCACTTTCTAATAGCATGGAACCGTAACCAACCAACTGTGCATCACGTTCACAGGAAACCTGCTTACTGCTTGTTCCAGATGATACCAAGCAGTGAAAACCGCTGCAGGCTCCACAAGCGATAGTAATAAACAAGAACGGAATAATGGGAGGAGCATCAGCAGGAATGGTTGAGGAAATAGGTTCAGCCGCTGCAAATAGATCTGCCGATTGCGTTAGGCCTGCAACAAACAGGCCCAAAATCAACAATCCGAGTGCAACAAACAGTTGATGGCTATTCACGAGATCGCGCGGCTGCAACAACAGCCATACCGGAAGTACGGACGCAAAAAAACAATAAACAAGTAGCAGCAAGGTCCAAAAGACAGTGGGTGTCAAAATGGACTCGCTTTCAGCTGCTGGCATAAAGGGCAGTCTGGTTACATCTAGGGGCAGATAATAGACGCCAACATAAATCGCCGCATAAAGAATGGCTAACGATATTAGCGAAGGGATGGTCATCGAAAATGCGCCTCGATGTGCCATCAATCCAATTACGATAGCCACTGGCATTGCAATCCAAGCGGATAAAACGCTTTCGGGATACCAGGCAAAAATGTTGGCAATTACCAACCCGAATATGGCCAGCACAATCCACAATGCCAGAGCCAGAATGGATAGAAATAAGATTTTCGCTCGGGGAGAAATCATGCGGCCAGCAATTTCCCCAATGGTTTGCCCTCGATTCCGCATCGAAATGACGAGAGCTGCCATGTCATGTACGCCGCCAATGAGTATAGCGCCAAGCACTACCCAAAGTAGCGCGGGCAGCCAGCCCCAGAAAACGGCTATCGCCGGACCAACTATTGGGCCCGTGCCCGCAATGCTCGTAAAATGATGTCCGAATACTACGCTTTTCGGAGTCGGTACATAGTCGTGGTCGTCCCGTAATTGCTTACTTGGAACTTCCGCATCGGAACTTAATTCAAAGAGCTTGTTGCTCAACCATGTTCCATAAACACGGTAGGCGGAATATAAGAGAATCAGTGAACCGCAGCAAACTAATAAGGTATTCATTATGAAGACGATGGAAGGGTAGTTGATTTGAGCTTGAGCTCATCAGTTTCCGGATGCAATACCGAAAGCCAAGAAACTTTGCCGTCTGGTGGTCGGCCAAGCCTAGATGGATTTGCTAGGCAAACAGAATATAGCAAGTTTTCGTGGTTTTGTGGATCAACTACGACCGCCGGATTGAAGCAAGCATTTTTTGGAGCTGAAATGGTTCAGGATGTTTGCAATATGGGCCATTCGAGCTTGCTATCAGGCAGGGAATGGCCCTTTCCAAACGTGTCAGAGAGGGTAGCAACGCCCAGTGCAACGGAAACTAGAACAGGCGGTTATAACCATTCAGCGCGGCGACTCGATACGCCTCTGCCATAGTTGGGTAGTTGAATGTCGTATTGATAAAGTAGTCAAGCGAATTGTAGGGAGCCGGCTGTTTCATGATTGCCTGGCCAATATGAACGATCTCAGCAGCATTTTCACCGAAGCAATGGACTCCTAATATTTCCAATGTTTCGCGATGGAACAAAATCTTTAAGATGCCAATTGCTCGGCCAGTAATCTGTGCTCGAGCGAGACTCTTAAACTGCGAGTGGCCAACTTCATAGGGAACACGAGCTGCAGTCAAATCGCGCTCAGTGGCTCCAATGCTGCTGATCTCTGGACTGGTATAGATTCCGGTCGGAATGTCGGCCAGCGACATTTTGTGATCCGTATTCCCGATTAAGTGCAGTGCCGCAGCACGACCTTGCATGTAAGCAGCGCTAGCTAATGCAGGGTAGCCAATAATGTCACCCACGGCATAGACATGTGGAACGGATGTCTGAAAATGTTCATTGACTGTTAAGTGTCCGCGTTTTGATGGCGATATGCCTAAGTTTTCTAAACCTAGATTCTCTGTATTTCCAGACCGTCCATTCGCCCACAGAATAATATCAGTCTTGATCTGTTTGCCGCTCTCGAGATGCAGGATTGCGCCGTTGTCGACACCTTCAATTCGCGTAAAGGACTCATTATGCCTAAGTAAGATTCCTTGGTCTCGCAGATGGTAAGAAATCGCATCAATTATTTCATCGTCGAGAAATTCTAGTAGTTTGGCTCGAGTGTTGACCAAATTCACCTTGCTGCCTAAGTTGCGAAACATGCTGGCATATTCGCAGCCAATCACGCCTGCTCCATATACCGTAATGGATTGAGGACGCTCTTTGAGGTCTAGAATAGTGTCACTATCAAAGATTCTCGGGTGATTGAAATCAACTCCGTCTGGGCGATAAGGTCTGGAGCCAACGGCAATTACAAAATGCTCTGCTTGGTAGCGCGTGCCATCATCACTTTCTATAGTGTGATTATCCAAGAACTTTGCGTGCGACTGTATAACGGGCACGTTGTTGCGGTCGTAAAAGGTTTGCCGCATGGACTCCTGTTTGGCGATAATAGATCGACTGCTAGCACGCAGCTGTGCTAGAGTCGGTTGCGTACGAATTCCCATTTCTTTCACGATGGGATTATTGAGGGCCTCCATTGCACTATAGATTGAGAATCTCAGTGCTTTGCTCGGAATGGTTCCCCAATGCGTACAACCGCCACCTATGCGATGGTATCGTTCAAAGACGGCAACTTTTTTTCCTTCCTTCGCCGTCTGCATAGCTGCACCTTCGCCGCCCGGCCCGGTGCCAATCACAATTAGATCGTAATGCTTTGTATCCATTGATTTGCCCCAAGTCCAGTACAACCTGCGTGCGCTGCAGAATTCAGTGTGAACGCTCGCCTCGCCTAATTTGGCTTTGCGGCCCCATCTTTCAACACTCTCAACTTGATTTCGGCAACTCTCGAGAAATGCCACGCAAAATGCGAGGACGAATCTTTGAAGATTCTGCTTGACCGGGGGTATCTCAATGGTTTATGCGTATTATTCCGGCTTCCGATATGGCAGCCTGCCGGGAGATGAAAGGTGCCTTATTCACCGCTGGTGAGATTCAAAGACTTGATCGTTGTGGCCGCCGCCGTTAGTTGCTCGATGATTTCGTTACTATCAATTGGGCGGAATGCGACGGCATAATCGTAACGAGCGCGGTTAGAGTAGCCTCTCTGGTTATCTAGGACTGTTTCAACCTCTTCCTCAAGCGCACTCAGCCATTGTGGCACATCCAGGCCAACTCCGGTGGGTTGCTCCATCATCAACTTGCATTCTTCGAGGAGAAGTTCAAACACGGTGGCGGTTTTACCTGTCTGCCAGAACGAACGGATCGAAGGGCCAACCAGAGAACGCATGCGATCGACGGTCATGGGGCGCGTAAATCGTTCGTGTAATCGATCTGCCACGGTCGGCATGCGCATGGCATATTTGGTTTGCAAAGAGACTAATCTCTCGACATAAACATCACTTTCGCGACCGATGCGCTCTGCCAACGCTCGACGCCACTGCTGGGCGGTTTGTTGGCATCCCATGCGCACTAGTACTTCGTGCGTCCAATAGATGGGTTTGAGATTCCAAGAAACACGATCGTATTGAACACGCAATCGAAGGAAATCCAAGAACATGTACAACAACTCACCCCGGTCGGATTGAGTTGTCGTACTGTTGTAATCTCGGTATTCCGCATAATGATCGATGATTGCCTCCAGCACAACGCTCAACATTCGTTCGGCGTGCTGCTGAGAAATTTGTCCTTCCCGAATACCGGTTGTCAAGTCATCAAATTCGTCTTCATGAAACCCCTCTTCCATAACTCGTCGCAACCACCTTCCGACTCCTTGATGTAAGATGGCACGAACATTGCCAAGCCGCAGAAAAGATTGTGTGAAAATCGGGCCACCGTAGCGCTGGATGAATTCAACGAGTTGTTGCCAATTGCGACTATTGTCAACCGTCTCGAGAATACTCAGGCGCAAGGTGCGACTATGCGATAGCCAACTGCCCAACATGACTTCGGTGATTTGTTCGAGGGCGACGATCAATTCATCCGAGCTTGGTTCCAACTCCGCCAAAGACTCACCGTCGTGTAAATCCACATTTAAGTTGTCAAATCGTTTGATTGCAGCTTGTGCTTGCTCCGGCGTTAATTCAAATCGCTTGGTACCGGCCTTGGTAAGCGATTTGCTATCTGCCTTTGGTTTGTTTCCTTTGGTTTTCGAACCTGCAGCCATACCCTTCAATTCCTGGTATCGCCATTGCAGCGAATTCTGAACTGTTGCTCGGGCCATGGATACAAAGCACAAATGGAAAAGATCATCAAATTCCGTCACGGCGCCAGGGCCGATGGGATTGTGATGTTCCATAAATCGAGCGGTCTCAATCAGCTGACAGGCTTGGTAGAACATTCCTTGTCGAGGCAGCCAAACCAAAAGGTGTGACAGAACTCGACGACGAAGTCGCACGGAGTAGATTTGTGCCGGATCTCCGCCTCTCGCCAATGGTATGTACAGTAGCTTTTTTGTCCGTAAAACGAGCAAAAGCCGTGTGAAAGCTTCTGGCACATCTGCATGATTGCCGTGAAGGAGTTTACCAACAATGCAAATGGCTAACTTGTCGTCTTCTGGCAGGCGTTCCAATTCAGTTGCTACGGAATCGCTAACATTCCCGCTCGCTGATAGGGTGGCCAGCAGCAGCCGCCTGGCATCTGCTGTTTCTACGGCTGCGGCAATGATTCGCTCAAGCAAGGATTCCTTAATAAGACGCTGTCGATCATAACGAGACATGGCGTCGTGAGTGGCAGCCCCTCCGGCAATCACGAATTGGGAAACGTCTTTCATGAGACGCAACAGGCCCGCGCGATTGGTGGCTGCCTGCGATGCCCAGGCCTCCATAGCATGAAGACGGGTCGGACGCACTGGTGAGTCTTCAGCAAGTTCACGCCGCAAATGCAAGCTGAGTGCTGCGCCTTTCCACATTTGAGCGATGGCGGTCAGAAAATTCAAACGCTGATGCAGACGATTTGCTTCGTCTGCCAATTCCGTCGAGTTAAAGTCACCCTCTTCTGACAACGATGAATCAACTCCATCGTCGGTGCTGTCGTTGAAAACGACACCCTCGTACGCAGCTTCAAACAGATTTTCTGTTTCGTCTGAATCCAGATCATCGCCGCCTGCGATTTCAAAAGGATCATTCTCGTCGGCCTTATTTCGGCGTTTATTGACGGCCAATTGGAATTTAGGCGGTAACCAGAAATCCCCGGCGTTAGCTTCCAGATAGTCAAAAAACTTTTGGGCTACGCTCCAATCGCGAAATCGCTGATCTCCGCCGGAATTTGGGTCGCTTGTGTCTTCTCCTTGAGCAAGTTGCAATCGTGTCTCATGGCGTTGCATCCATCGACGGGCTAGGTCGGAGAAGCTAGTTTCACCAGATTGCAAGCCCACTCGGTCGGCCTGCCCGAGCCAATGTACAAGAAGCGCCATGGCCGCTACAAAGTCGTCACGCTCAAGCAGTGATTCAACTACCAGCGCGTACGCTTTGGGGGAATCAAATAGGTCTGCGTGCGGAGCCCAGAATCTGACATCGCCTGCGCCAGCGCCTCCAGAGTGCCACAGTTCCAGAGCTTTAGCGACTATCACAGCCGATTGAAGTGTTTCCCTAGGGTCGGTTGCACCAACATCCGCTACCTCATGGGCTGCAAACTGATGCCACCATTTTGTACCTTCTCGAAGTTGTTTTTCAATTACAAAACAAACGTCCTTTCTGCCAGCAGCTGCACCCTCTCGCCAAATACGGCTTTGCAAGGCGAACACCAACTCCATTAGTTGCACCAGATCATCCACGCGATGATCATGTACCGCCGAGTCCGGTCCTTCAAATCTCGCGAAGTTGCCTGCAAAGCCGAGGATATTCCAGGGGTCTACCAGGGCCCCACATTGAATGCCTCGCTGGATCAAGTCCATGATCTGTGGTGAAATTTCCGCCGCCTCATCTAGCTTGCCGACCTGCAGGAAATGGTCTGCGGCCGTCAGCAGGCAATCGATGCGGCTCATGATCCTCGCGCTAGGTACCGACACAAAATCCGACTGCTCCTTGGCCGCAATTGAGTTTCCCATGCGAGCGAACAATCTAGCCAAGTGAACGTGTTCAAGTTGGCAGGCGCGGTGCTTTGCAAGGAACGTATTCAAATGTTGCCTCGCACCTCCCAACGGTTGTCTTCGAATTTCTTTTTCTGCTTGCAGACGATCGAGATGTGGACTTGCAAGCTTGCTCATCAGGTGCTCGTAGAAATCATCTCGATATTGCGCGATCGGACCTAACATGCTAGTGAGTGTAACTTCAGACGAAAAAGCACCAGGCCCGTTGCCGCTAATCCCCGAGGCCATCAACATTGTGCCCGCTAACACAGCGGCAGCCTCAAACACGAGTTCTTCCCGTGGCAATTCTGGTTCTTGCTCGATTCGGGCCAATAGAGCGTTAAGCGTAACATGTTGTATTACAAATCGCCGGTAGAAGCCAGAATTGTCGATACAGTGGGGATCCCACTGGCCAAAATGATAGTTTGGCCTTTGGTTGACGGGATGATCGAAATCATAGGCTCGCGGGTCGATCGCCAGCTCGGACATCATTTTTAGGTCGAATCCCGCGCGACGAATTATGTCTTTGTCGGTCTCGGCCAAGATTTGCATGCACAAATCGATAACCTTCCGATACGGCCCGTCGCATGTTCCGACTCCGGCAATATAAAGTGGGATTGGCCGAACCCACTCATTCGCATAGGGTTCCAGTCGTCGCCCCTCAAGTACTGCCACAGGCCGATAACCCACAAAGTCGTTCAATCGGGCAATCGTTCCAGAAACGATTCGTTCAGACTCGTTCCAAGGACCGCCCTGCTCCAAAACCGCCTCCATAACGCGGCCAAGGAAAAAACCGTTAAACAGGCCCTCAGGTTCCTGATGAAACAAAAGATCACGGTGAAAGTCGAGATAGGCAGGTAGGACATTCAGCCAAATCAATTCAATTACAGATTCGACCTGTTGAGAATTCGCAAAGGCTGAGTTGGTAGCGCTTAAGCGCGCCAATTCATCCTGCAGCCATTGTTGTATTTGTACCCAGGCTGGCATGC
>JAGQOY010000468.1 GCA_020427005.1 Planctomycetales bacterium | reverse complement strand
GTCAGGCAAGGTCATCGACTTCCTGGGGCAAATGCTGAAGCATCATCCTCGCCGTCACCTCGTCGTGGTCATGGACCAGGCACCTCCGCACACGTCCAAGAAAACCAAAGGTTGGATCGCAAGTCAGCCGCGTCTGCACGTCTTCTATCTCCCCAAGTACTCGCCCGATTGGAATCCTGATGAGAAAGTTTGGAATCACCTGAAACACCAAGAGTTAGCCAGTCATCAAGCCAAAACGAAAGAAGAACTCAAACACCTGACCCGACGCAAACTACAATCCATGGCGAAACGGCCTCAACTCTTGCGAGGATTGTATTTCCGCTGTTGTGTGTCAGATTTTTTCGGATGAGCCATACTACCTCAAGGAAGACCTGCGGCAAATCTGGGAACAGCCGACCCGAGCCCAGGCCGGCCTGTTCCTCACCGACTGGTGCCGCCGCGCCCGGGCCTCCGGCATCCGGGTTCTGCAAACAATGGCGAACACGCTCGAAGGCTACCGCACCGGAATCCTCGACTGGTATCTCGACCCCATCTCGACCGGTCCCCTCGAAGGCACGAACAACAAGATCAAAACCATGAAACGGCAGGCTTACGGCTACCGGGACGAAGAATACTTCCAGCTCAAGC
>JAGQOY010000467.1 GCA_020427005.1 Planctomycetales bacterium | reverse complement strand
ACTCGATGACCTACATCCAAAGAAAACAAATGTGCTACGGTCTGTTTCTTGCGGACGATGTGCAATCGCTCTTAGAAGTCCCTGTCGGGACCGAGGTCTGGGTGGATCGCACCGCGGTTACCGACATCCCCTTGGCACGCACCTAACTATTCGGTGAACGTGCGTATTGGCAATGGTTTGATGACGAGCGGGTGTGAATCCCGCGTGGGTAACCGCTAGCCACGGGCCCAGTATCGAGTGTTGCAGCGTTTGAGGTAACTCACTCGTTGAAGCGTACACAGAAAGGTAGTGAGGATGAATGGACTGGGTCGGCTC
This sequence comes from Planctomycetales bacterium, assembly GCA_020427005.1. Taxonomy (GTDB): domain Bacteria; phylum Planctomycetota; class Planctomycetia; order Pirellulales; family Pirellulaceae; genus Aureliella. The sequence continues at coordinate 315 of JAGQOY010000467.1, read as the reverse complement.
GCCCAGCCGTGAACGGTATTGAGCTCCGCGGTGTTGCTCTTCTGGGGCTTTGTTTCCTGTTGGAATCTGCCCAAGGTCTGTTCATGCCAGAAGGCAACATCGGTCGTCGCGTCTTGGCGAGTGGCGATCGGAGACCCGGAGTCCGAGGCCCATTCGCGCTACACAATACGTCATCAAGGCAACCAATGAGACCCTGAGATTCTTGACTGCATCATGAATCCCAATCATGACGGATCGAGTATGCCGGACAAGCCGAAACAGCAAGGAAGGCAAATGACTCTCAGGGAGTCGGAACGCTGCATAGTACCGCAGACG
>JAGQOY010000466.1 GCA_020427005.1 Planctomycetales bacterium | reverse complement strand
GTCCGACCCAGGCATTCGGTTGCTCAGGGATCTCCCCGTCCAGGATTACAGGGATCTGGCGGCCCAACTGCTGCTGGTTCCAGGCGAAAGCGATCTCCTGCTGAGCCTGCATCAAGCCGTCGCGACGTGCGACACTCACGGCGTCCGGCACCAGGTCTGGCAGCGAGGCTGCGGGCGTGTCGGGTTCCAGGGAATACGTGAACACGCCCATGCGTTCGAACCGTTGTGCCCGCACAAATTCGACCAACTCCTGGTACTGCTCGTCCGTCTCCCCTGGAAAACCAGTGATGAACGTCGTTCGCATGACCAGATCCGGGATATTCCCCCGCAACTTGGCCAACAACTCCTCCGTTTCCTGGCGAGTGACCCGCCGTGACATGCGTCGCAACATCGTGTCGTTGATATGCTGCAAGGGCATATCCAGATAAGGCACGATGCGAGTTGCCTGCGCCAGCGTCTGGATCAGTCGGTCGTCGATATACATTGGATAGAAGTACATCAGCCGGATCCAATCCAGTTGGTCAATCTGATCCAACTGCTGCAGCAGTTCGGTCAACTGAGGGCGGCCATACAGATCCATTCCGTAGTAGGTGGTATCTTGGGCCACGATAATCAACTCGCGAACACCATCGG
>JAGQOY010000465.1 GCA_020427005.1 Planctomycetales bacterium | reverse complement strand
AACTCCTTGTCCATTGCAGCCAGCCGTTGCTGAAAATTGTCAACCTCAATATGAGGTTGAGACGACATGAACTGTTCCCATCTGTTAGTTGGCGCAGTGTGCGCGACGTTTGGTTCTCCGCCAAAGCAGAAGGCTGAAAGCGATAGCATTGCCATTGTTGCGAGTGATCGAATCATAGCGAAAATCCTTTTTCGTATCCGAGGCATAAGTAAAGAGCTGTTAGACGTTGTACGATGAAGGCAACCGACTTGTTCGTATACGGATGAGGCAAATAACGGCAATGTTGGCCAACACGGTCTCTAAAATTCGAAACGGACCGTCGGGGGCTTCGGTCCAACATTTTGTTCAAGTAAGCCGCTGCGCGGCAGTTGTTTTCTCGCATTGAGTCTAATCGAATCGGGAATCGAATTGCAATAGTTCGTGCTGGCGATTTGTATCCCATCTTTCCTTGTTGTCTTTCTGTTTCTTTCTCAACAAGGAGATTTCCAAGTGGTCGATTACAACAATCCAGTTCATTCTAAGTTCCTTCACGGCAAGCTCTACAAAAGAATGGAAGACGACCTGCATCTTGCAGGCATGGGACAACGGATCGTCCATGGCTATTTGCGGAGTGTTCGACAACTCGCCGACTTCT
>JAGQOY010000464.1 GCA_020427005.1 Planctomycetales bacterium | reverse complement strand
CATTCAACAGCGTGTACAAATTGTTGAACGTAGCTGTCCGGTCGCGTTCGGCTCGATCGGTGATGCGATTCAGTCGAGCGAGCACCGGTGGGCTGCCCCTGTGTGCAGGCGATGGCCTGACTGAACCGCGTGTTAGCTTGGCCGCCTTCCCTCCACGGGCATTACCCCGCTTTGATTCTTCCGCTGATTGAGCAGAATACTGCGGTACTATTCGGCCATCCGACTCCCAGAAAGTCATTTGCCTTTCTCGCCTCTGCGGCTCGGTGGGCATACTCAAGTCCTTCATGATTGGTATTCACACTGGGTCAAGAACTTCTGGGTCTCACTGGTTGCCTTGAAGACGTGATGTGTAGCGCGAATGGGCCTCGGACTCCGGGTCTCCAAACAACACTTGCCATGACGCGTTGCTCGGTGTTGCCTTCCAGCATGCACAAACTTTGGGCAGGATCCAAAAGAAACCACATTTCGGAGCTCAATACCATTCAGGGCGAGATCGCTAATCTCTACCTTTCATCCTCACTACCTCTCTGTTTACGCTTCAACGTTGAACTTCTGCGTAATTGCCTTATATCAACGCTGCAAAACTCGATACAGAGCCTCTGGCTAAGAGTTACTCCGGCGGGAGCCGCCCCCG
>JAGQOY010000463.1 GCA_020427005.1 Planctomycetales bacterium | reverse complement strand
GACGCAGGCCGAGTTCGACTGGCATCTATGCCAATGATGTTGTCTGGCATGAAGCGTTTCCAGGAATCACCAGTCTGCCCGGCCACTTCAAAGCTAACGGCTACCACGTCGTGGGTGGCGGCAAGGTCAATCATCACATGCCCGGCTTCAACCGACGCCGCGATTGGCACAACTACTTTGATCAAGTGTTCGACAGCCATTATCAGGACCAATTGGCTCGCGGTCTGAACGTGAAGAACTTCCAGTGGCCTGATGGATTCCCACTGAACAATATCGAAGCAGTTCGGACCTTTAGCAAGCCGCCTCAGAATGCCCGCGAGTTCGATTGGGGACCATTCGATCTTGCCGACCACCAAATGGGGGATGGCGAGCTGGTCGAGTGGGCGAAGCAATTCTTGGCTGAACCTCCAAAGCAACAATTCTTTCTGGCAGCCGGTATCTATCGACCGCATTTGCCGTTCTATGCTCCACGCAAATACTTCGACATGTACCCGCTGGATCAGATTATTCCGCCCGAGACTAAAGAGGACGACTGCGATGATCTTCCGCCGAGCGGCCAAGCGATGGCCGCCAATCGCCGCGCCGACTTAGAGCTGGCAACGCGCGAGGGCAAGTACAGTGAAATGCTGCAAGCGT
>JAGQOY010000462.1 GCA_020427005.1 Planctomycetales bacterium | reverse complement strand
AGTTTCCTTCCATTCGCCATTGTGTTCGACAACGGGCCACCGCAAGCCTCTGGCCTTCACGTATTCGCCGTAGGGCGCCAGATCCTTGTGCTTGAAGCGAGTAAACTTTCGATACTCTTCAAACAGATGTTTGTCCACATTGGTGTCGTAGTAGTGTTCCCATTCCCAAATCGGGACGACACCTCCATCAGCGTCCTTGACCTCGAAGAGAAACTGACCATTTCGATCTTTCATTCCCTCGACGCCGCGCGTCAGGAGTTCATGAGCGACAGCAATCGTCTGCCAGCAGTCATCGCGAGCCTCGCCGGGCGGATTGACCATTTTGAACCACTGCTGAGTTCGACGTTCAGAATTGCCAACCATTCCGTTTTTTTCAACCCACATGGCGGACGGCAGAATCAAATCGGCCAGTCGCGTTGTCGCGGTGGGATAGACGTCGCTGACAATCAGGAACTTGTCTTCCAGACCTGCCTTGCTGTCTCCCTTCGGGTTGAACAGCTTGTTCAGGTTGGGCAGAGTTTGTCCTGGATTCGTGACCTGAACCCAGATAGTTCCGATGTCCCCGCCTTCGCTTGTCGGAGTACAGAAACTCTCCCACATTTTTACGGTGTGGTGTCCGGGAACTGAGTTGATTCGCCCA
>JAGQOY010000461.1 GCA_020427005.1 Planctomycetales bacterium | reverse complement strand
GGGGGCGCGACGGAGTAGCGAGTACAGGCTGATCATTGTTTGAATTTGAGCTGAATGTAGTACAAGCGTGTGTACTACATTCAGCTTTTTTGTTGTGCATAGAGAGAAAATTTGTGCTATACTGTGAGTGACAATCATGGTTAGCAAGACAAACGACGAGGTTATCATGGCCGGCCCCCGAACTAATTACAACCGTGACGATTACGATAGGATTATGCGTTTGCCCCGAGCATTGGAAGAGCAGCTACGAGAGGAGATCGTCCAAATGGAGTTGAAACAATCAAAACCTTATGTTTCAATGTTTGCGCACTTTGAACGGGAAGAAGGACGTGAAGAAGGACGTGAAGAAGGACTTAAAAAAGCACGCGAAGTTACTATCCGCCTTCTACTGCGCTTATTGACCTATCAATTCGGCGAGATTCCGGTTGCAATCCAAGAGCGTATACATACCCTTTCGCTAGACCAAGCAGAACCCTTGGTCGATGCCGTGTTGACCAGTGCGTCTCTGACCCAATTTGCCGAGCATCTGCCGTCGATGGAAGATACGGAAACGAGTTCCTGAGGTAAACAACCACCATGGCAAGACGTGCACCCAAACAGTGGGTCTACAGCCCACGCAAGCCCACATCGCCCAAAATCCCGGCTGCGCTCAA
>JAGQOY010000460.1 GCA_020427005.1 Planctomycetales bacterium | reverse complement strand
CATCCGGGCGATTACATTGTGGCTGTTGGCGGACGCACTGGACGCGATGGGATTCACGGAGCGACATTCTCTTCTGCCGAGCTGACCGAAGAGAGCGACACCCTCTCCGGCGGAGCAGTGCAAATCGGGAACGCCATTACCGAAAAGATGGTGATGGATGTGCTGCTGGAAGCACGTGACCGCAACCTGTACCACGCCGTGACGGACTGCGGGGCCGGAGGGTTCAGCAGTGCTGTGGGTGAAATGGGCGAGGAAACCGGGGCCGAGGTCTGGCTCGACCGGGCTCCGCTCAAGTACAGCGGCCTCTCCTACACCGAAATCTGGATCAGCGAAGCTCAGGAGCGAATGGTGTTCGCCGTGGGCCCGGAGACGTGGGAGGAATTCCGTGACCTGTGTGCTTCGGAAGGTGTTGAAGCCTGCATTATCGGCCAATTCACCGGCACGCAACAGCTCGTACTGAAGTACGGTGACAACGAAGTCGGCAACCTGCCGATGTCTCTGCTGCACGATGGTCGCCCGCCAGTGGTGCGAGAAGCCGTCTTCACGCCGCCCGCTGCCAGCACATTCACCGAGCCGCCAGCCCGCGAAGCGTACGACGATGTCCTGCTGAAGATTCTCGGCTCGCTGAACGTCTGCTCCAAGGAATCGATCATCCG
>JAGQOY010000459.1 GCA_020427005.1 Planctomycetales bacterium | reverse complement strand
TGAACGCCGGTCCGAATCAATTTGGTCGATGAGCTGTTTATTACCGGCGCGGCGTCCGACTCGTTCACGGTCATCAAATTCTTTGAGCAACTTCTCCGTTGCATTCTCAATGTCACGGAGCATTAACCTTTTTGCTGCAGTGAGTCGATCAACGTTGAGTTCTTCAGCCTGCGCAGTCGCTCCAAACGCGCTGATGACGAAACAATGGGCAACAATGAGAAAGACTGCACACATCGAACCCTCCGATTAGGAGACGGCTAACGACACCAATCACCCGGCGGCGACGAGAGATTGTCCATTTCAAAACGCCCGACTTCGCCGCTCGGGTGCATTGGATTGTTCAAGGAAGCCGCTTTGCGGCGGGGGGTATTGTAGAGGGATAAAGTAGTGGTGTCACGGGGGATTCGAGCGTAGCACGGTTCTTTTCGGAACTCAGTTTCTCTGTTCGAAAGGAACGTGTGATGACGTCTTCAAACTGGCGTGAAAAAATGCAGGCGGATCTTGTGGTGGCCGGAATGGCGGAGCGGACTCAGGAGGCCTATCTGCGGGCCGTCAGCATGCTCAGTAAGTTCTTTCACAATGCTGATCCGGCGATGCTCACCGAAGAACAAGTGAAGGACTACATGCTCTGGATGCGGCATGAGCGACGCGCTGCACCGGGGACAT
>JAGQOY010000045.1 GCA_020427005.1 Planctomycetales bacterium | reverse complement strand
ACGTGAGCGTGTGTTTTCAAGGAAATCATTGATCAAATGGGCGAAAAGTCGCTACTCTTCTGTGAAGTTTGCTCTAAAAGAAAGTAGCGGGTAAGACTTGCTAGAGGTGTGGCTTCTGCGCCGCGCCGTGCAAAAGACTGATCAAACAGTGTTATGGCGGGCTAACTATTGGTGGTATTCTTATCACGCTGCAAAAATATCTCTCGCAAAATCTGAATATGGAGCTGCATTATTAATTATCGGTAAGGATTGCTTAGTTCAATTGCTCGTGGATTGGCTTTAGTTGAATATTGAGCCCGTCCACAGCAAAGGAATCTAATCATCAAGAACCAGTCCAATCTTCGCCGCTTGAAACGAAATCGAATACGACGTCTCCTGGCTCCAGAACAACTCGAAGATCGTCGAGTACTCTCGGTCGTAAGCTGGCATAACTTTTTGCAGCGGGAAGATGTTAATGGCGATACGTTTGTCACTCCAATCGACGCGTTGATCATTATCAACGAGCTCAATGGTCCCAAATATGGAGCAGCGGACACAGGGCTTTTACCAATACCAGGTCCAGAAATATCCAATACATACGGATTGGACGTGTCGTGCGATGGGTTTGTTGCACCCAACGACGCGCTGCGAATTATCAATGCACTCAATGCAGACAGGTATACATCGGGAATTCGTTTCACGAATTCCGGAGGAATCATTCGCCCCATCACTGATTCTTCTGGGACTTGTAATCCGCGTTTGGTTGAGAGCCATTCCTTTGAATCCCAAATTGCTGCGGACATCATCGTACCGAACGCACCATCAGCATTGGATATTGAATTTAGAAACCTTGTATTTGACACATCGGACGACTTTATCAACGATGCATTTGAAGCGGCATTAGTGGATGAACAAGGAACATCTTTGGTGCATACGGTCGCAGGCTCGCGCGATGCATTTTTCAATTTCAGCGAAGGCCAAGTCGCAAGCGTTGGAGTCAATGCACAGTACAGTGGCAATCACCTGAAGGTCGATTTACATAATATTGCACCTGGTACCAAAGCCAAACTGATATTGCGGTTGGTCAATAACGATTCCGACTCGGCGACTTCGGTCCAGATTTCCAATTTTAAAGTGATCAACGAGGCACTAGGTACACCAGCTGGAATTCATCCGGCAGGCTCAGGGCGCGTTCAAATAGAGGCACCAATCGACTTTGGTCTTTTGTCGGATGTGACGCCCAGCATGTCGACAGAATATGGTCGAACGTCATTTGATCCACTAGATGGAATTCTGCAAACCGATTTTGCCGTTCGCAATTCCGGCAACTACTCGGTAAAGGGCCCGCTAGTGGCCGTTATTGATCACTTAAGCGATCCGACCATTGGTTTGTCTAACGCGGACGGATTCACGCCTTCAGGCTTGCCCTATTTCAACTTGGATTGGAATGACGCGCAAGGCGTGTTTGGCTCCCACGACGTCACGGCTGTGCAGCAGTTGTTGTTCAAGGATCCCAACGCAGTTCAGTTTACCTACGATGTGGCCGTTTTTGGCCAGCTCAATCGTCCTCCCGAAATTGTCAGCCAGGCCATCACTGAGGCGGTCGTTGGGCATACCTATGCTTACACTTTGGATGCAACCGATCCGGATGGCGACAGCCTGAGCTATTCGTTATTGTCGGGTCCCAACATCTTTGATGGTCACTCGTTATTGTGGATACCAAGTGCATCGGACGTGGGATCGCATAGTGTGTCAGTGAGAGTCGAGGATGGCCGCGGAGGAATCGCCGAGCAACGATTCAACCTAACGGTAATCGATCCTCCGCCAAATCGTCCACCGGTTTTTACCTCCACTCCGGTCGTTGATGCAAATTTGGGCTCGGAGTACATCTACCAAGCTACGGCCCGCGATGAAGACGACGACCCTGTAACGTTTAGCATGTTGGATGGTCCGCCTGGAATGCAGGTCGACTCCCAGACGGGAAGTATCACTTGGACGCCTGAGGCCACGACGCGCACCTGGGATGCAGCGCGCGACTTTTCGCCACATGTCAACGCTGTTAGCGACTGGAGCTACGGTTGGACAGCAACCCTTGGCGCAACGTTGAACGTGTATCCCAATCAATCGCAGGTTCAGGGTTTGGACGTTTGGGATGACCCAGCGATTATCTCGGCCGGTGCGCCTAGTGTGGCACACAATGGTACTGACCAAGTTATTCATAGCAACCTGAACATCATTTGGCAGCCGGGTCAGCTAAGCTTTCATCCAGGCCAACTGGGGCAACAGTCCGTAGTACGATGGACCGCTCCTATCACTGGCAGCGTGCAAATCGCGGCCACGTTCGGCAATATCGACTTTAGTGCGGGAGCGACTACGGATGTTTATGTCCTGCACAACGGGCAAACGCTATTCTCCGGTACGGTCAATGGAGTCGGCAGCGAGTCTAGGCTTCCCACAGTTTCACGCAGCGTCACTGCGGGAGACACCATTGACTTCGTGGTTGGCGTTGGAACCGGTGGTTTTGTTTATGACAGCACGTCGATCGCTGCGACCATTTCCTCGACAGGACTCAATGCAGTCCCCGTTACCATCGGCGTCGTTGACAATCAGGGCGGTGAAGCTACGCAGAGATTTTACGTAAGTGTTCAGCCGGTCGCTGGAAACCATGCTCCGGTGATCGTTTCTACGCCGGACACGGCTATTAGCTTCACTTCTGCTTTGCCGCTTGCACCTGGCTTCACCGCACGTGTGCTCACCACATTGACCCCATCGGAATCGATCAGCGGAATGGCGGTCAGCACGGACGGCAAACTTTACTTTAGCAATCTCTCGGGACCGATTTACCAGGAGGATCTGGCAACTGGGGAAGTGTCGGTTTTGATGAACTCGGGACTTGTTACGCCTGTACGCATGGTTGTGCCCAATGGATCACCCTTTGGCAGCGACCTATTGCATGCTGACTTGAACGCAGGGCCAACCAATCAGGGGACCGTTTTCCGTACCGATCGTATTACAGGTGTTTCAACCGCAATTCTGGTTGGCGCAACACAACGTAGCGTCGGGGATGCGTTTGGAGTAGCCCTGGGACGAGGATCCTTCGGAAACGATTTGTATGTAATGGATTTGCAGGGCATTTCCTCAGAAGTGCCTTTGTTGGAGCGCATTACACCGTCGGGGCAAGTCAGCATATTTGCCGAAGGTGGCCCATGGACGACTGAGTCTCTGCCTGGGCATATCGAGTTCAGTCCCAGTGGTCCATACGGCAATTACCTGTTCGTGGCAGACCAAGCGTCTCATACGATCTGGCGAGTTGATGATCGCGGTCGAATCTCCGAGTTTTTGACAAGTGAGACAATTTCGCCGGTTTCATTGCGATTCTCGCCGGGGGGGCGATTCGGTACCTATCTTTACGCGCTCGAAAGCAGCGGCCGGATTGTACGCATCGATGCCGACGGATTGGTATTGCCATTCTCGCAGGCAATACGTGGAGTTGATCCTTCCACCTCGTTTTTTCCTGACATGGCCTTCGATCCGTTGCAAGAGAAGCTCTACGTTGGGCTAAACAACCAGATCTATGAGGTTTCTGCCTCCGATATTGCTGGCTTCACATACGACGTCCAAGCTGTCGATGCTGATGGCGATACACTCACATACAGACTGATAGACGGACCTGCCGGAATGCAATTTGAGTCCGGTTCGACCAAGTTAGCCTGGATGCCTACTCCAGCCGAAGCTGGCCTACAACATGTGATTTTGGCAGTAGAAGACGGACGAGGCGGAGTTTCCCAACAGGATTTCACGATTGTAGTCGACATTAATGCAGGCAGTATCCGGGGCGCTGTTCTGAATGACCCCACTGGCGACGGTAGAAATTTACAAATTGTTGACGCGACGGTGCGCGGTGATGCGAATCCATGGCTGGCTGGAATGCCTGACGGCAGCGTAGACCCTGGCGGGGATGTTGCTCCCGATCGTTCGCCCGCTGAAGTCAACGGCCTAGTGCTCACGCCGGGCGAGTCAATAACCGTTCTCGCATACGGGGGTTTCGATTTCGGAGGGAGTCCACCGAAAGACGGACCCGACGGCGACCTCACGGCAGCGTTTATCGCCCACTACAACGGAGCCATCAATGGTGTCAGCAACGTCGTCATGCCCGCCAATGCTTTGGCCGGAGTATTCCTTGGCCCCGACGCGCCTAACCTCTCGCCAGCCCCGAACCTGCTCTCTTTCACTACTGGCGGGAATGTTCCAAATGGAATCAACTATCTGAGTCTTGCTCCCGCACTTAAGCAAGTTTTCTTTATCGGCGATGGTCACACGCAAGACGGGACCACACAGCAAATCATTATTCCCGAAGGCGCCACTCGACTGTTTCTGGGCTCCATGGATGGCTTTGGCTGGTACAACAATAGCGGCTCGATCACCGCGCGTGTGACGTTCACCACTCACACGCTAGTCGGCCTGCCGGGGCAAACGGTTTATCTGGACCAGAATGACAACGGCCAGCTCGACGTCGGAGAAGCGTCGATCCTAACCAACGAACGCGGTGAGTATCGGTTCGCTGGCCTAGCAACTGGGAATTATGTAGTGCGGCAAGAATTGGCGCAGGGTTGGAGACAAACCTCACCGCCGGACAACGGTTCGCGGCAAGTACCGCTTGCTACAAGCCAGTCCGCTTCGGGAATCGATTTTGGAAACGCCTCCGAACTTTCTCTGAACCGCAACCCGGTCATAACGGCTCCACCGCCTACCAGCGTAACAGCTGGCGATCTGCTTCGGCATTCCTTGGAGGCTCGCGACCTAGATGCGGATCCGCTTGAATATGACCTAGTGGTTCATCCTGATGGAATGACGATCCATCCGACACTGGGAGTCCTTGCTTGGCGGCCAGGCGTAGCGGATGTTGGAGTCAACGATGTTATTGTACGCGTACGCGACGGCCGCGGTGGACTCGCCCTCGAAGCGTTTCGGATCACTGTCTATGCTGCCAATTCTGCACCTACCATTACCTCGCGACCTTCCGGGCCAGTTTCATTCGGTGTGCTTTACCGCTACGCCGTGCGCGCCCAGGATGCCGACGGCGACACGCTCACCTTCGGTTTAGAAGGGGCGATTGGCAATATGCAAATTGACAACGGTACAGGCGTCTTTACTTGGCTTCCGACTCAAGAGGAATTTGGGTGGCACCGGTTGACCGTCTTGGCGACAGATCCTGTTGGCAACCAAGCTCGGCAAACCATCGACTTGCAAGTGACCTTCTTACCCAACCGAGCGCCAGTTATCAACTCGAAGCCACGAGAGCAAGTGCGGCTGGGAAATAAGTACTTGTATGCGATAGAAGCCACCGATCCGGATGGCGAGCCTCTGAGTTATTGGCTCGATTTGGCACCCGCCGGAATGACAATCGACGCACAAGGGCTCGTTAGTTGGACTCCGAATGGCGCGCAACTAGGGGAAAATGCGGTGAATCTACGAGTCACGGACGGACGTGGAGCCGAGAAATCCCAATCGTTTACCGTCTCCGTTCGGTCTCAGACAAGCAATCGCGCGCCGGTGATTACGTCGACCGCTCCTCCAGCAGCGACGGTGGGCAGAGAGTACCGATATTCACTGGCAGCGACTGACGCCGACGATGACACACTGGCCTACAGCTTGGAAAAGGGCCCGTTGGGCATGTCCCTCGACGCCCTCAGCGGCACCCTTCGATGGACACCTACGGCAGAGCAACTGGGAACCCAACAGGTCACCCTACGCGTTTCAGATACCGCCGGAGGGTCCACGACGCAGACCTTCGACGTTTCCGTGCGAGGATCAAATCTGCCGCCGGAAATCTCCTCCTCGCCGATTACGGCTGCCGCAGTTGGCCGTGCCTATACGTATCGGCTGCAAGCCTCGGACCCCGAAGGGCGACCGCTAACGTATGCACTGGCAAATAAGTCGGGCAACATGAGTATCGATGCGTCGGGAGTCGTGCAATGGACGCCTGTAGATTCGGAAATCGGTAATGTCACGGTCAGAATTCGCATCAGCGACGATCTGGGAGCCATAGTTGAACAATCCTACATGGTTGTGGTGTCGGCAGCAGCACCCAATCAACCGCCAGCCATTACTTCGCAGCCGTTGCTAGTTGCCACGGTCGGCCAGACCTACCAATACCAGCTCACGGCCTCGGATTCCGACGGAGATCCGATCCGCTTTGCGCTTTTGGAATTTCCCGACGGCATGTCCATTGACGATACTAGCGGTCTCATCCATTTTACATCCGATCAAGAAGGTGTTGGGCGAGTCACAGCGCTAGCCGAGGATCAATATGGTGGTGAAGCTAGACAATCGTTTGAGGTTGTAGTATCGAGTTCGAATCTGCCTCCAGAGATTATTTCTTCTCCAAATACTAAGCTCCCATCTGGCGTGACCTATCGATATGACTTGCAGGCTCGTGATCCGAACGTGGATCCGCTCACTTATGCGTTGGTTACGGGACCAATTGGCATGTCGATGGATTCCGAAGGCCGAATTACTTGGAAGACCGAATCCACGGACATTGGCTCGCGGCATGTCAAGCTCATGGTAAGCGATGATCGTGGTTTGTCAGCTTTACAAGAATTTGACCTGGACTTCGTTCCAGACACTGAGGCTCCTCAAATCCGCATTCAAGTTAGCAGCAACCCCATTGCCCTCGATGATACGCTCGTGATTCGCGTCCAAGCGACCGACAACGTGGCATTATCATCATTGGATGTGTCGGTGGGAGGAATTCCGGTTGCGCTGGACATTCAGGGGCGAGCATCCGTGTTGATGAGCCAAGCCGGCTCGGTCCAGGTCGCAGCCATAGCCAAAGATCCAGCGGGGAATACGAAGCGTCAAACGACCGACGTATTAGTGATAGACGCGAACATCAGTGAGGCTCCCAATGTCGATCTAGCTTCGCCAGCGGAAGACGCCACGATTACCTCACCATCCGATGTTATCGGCACGGTTCAGGATGTGAATCTCGTTTCCTGGTCACTGGAAGTTGCCGCTTTCGATAGCGGTAATTTCAAACAAATTGCCCGTGGTACGAACCAAGTAAGCAATGGCAAGCTGGCCACGTTCGATCCAACGCTGCTGCAAAATGATTCGTACATCTTGAGACTGACGGCTTTGAATGCAGGAGGCTTATCAAGCAGCATCGAAACGATTGTCAATGTAAGTGGCAATCTGAAGCTCGGTAATTTTACGTTGTCATATACTGATCTTTCGATACCGGTGGCGGGCATCCCGATCACGATCACACGAACTTACGACACGCTGTCCGCCGATCAGGATGGCGAGTTGGGCTATGGTTGGAAGCTCGCCTTCCGCGATGTCGATCTGCGCACGAACTTGCCAAACACTGGGGATGAATTCGGCGGATTGTACACGCCGTTCCGCGATGGCACACGCGTCTATGTCACCTTGCCAGGTGGCCAGCGCGAGGGCTACACCTTCCGTCCCAAGGCGGTGGGGTTGTTTGACCCTTATCAACGCGAGCGCGACGTGCCGCCCGGTTTTCAATCCGGCAATGGTTTGAACAGCGTGTACTTTGTACCGTACTTTGTGCCCGACAAAGGCGTGACCACTAGCCTGACAGTCAGGCGTCTGCAACTTTCGAAACAGGGGAATGAATACTTCCAATTCGGCGGTGGGCTACCTTACAACCCGGCCGACCCAAGTATCGGAAGGGGGGCTTATGAATTGACGACCAAGGAAGGGATCAAGTTTCGGATCGACGGCACAACCAGCGCTCTCGTCTCCATCTCCGATCGGAACGGCAATGCGATCCATTTCGCAGAAAATGAGATTTCCAGTCCAAATGGAGAAACAATCAAATTCGAGCGAGACGCTCGGAATCGGATTATTGCCGTTATCGATCCAAACGGGCAATCTTTCCAATACAAATACGATCAAGCCGGTGATCTAATACGCGTTATCGACCGTGAGGGAAATGCAACACAATTCCATTACAGCGCGGCACTGCCGCATTATGTTGACAGCGTTACAGATCCGCTTGGTCGAATCGGAACACGAGTTGAATATGATGAACAGGGACGAATTTCAAGAACGCTAGACCCACTGGGAAATGCATCGACAGTCGTGCATGACTTAGCGCATTCTGCTGAAATTGTTAGCGACGCACTTGGGAACTCGACGACGTTCCAATACGATGAGCAAGGCAATGTCACGGTGCAAGTGGACGCGATGGGTGGCGTCACCACCCGTACGTTCGACGAAAACAATAACGTTATTTCGGAAAGAGATCCTTTAGGCAATCTTCGCTCGGCAAGCTTCGACGACCGTGGGAACCTGTTAACTGGAACCGACGCATTGGGGAACGTTACTTTCTATACCTACAATGCGTTTGGTCAACTTGTTTCGCTTTCTGACGCCCAGGGAAACACGGCTTCGAACTCTTATGATGCTTCTGGCAATAATATTTCATCGACGGATGCGCTAGGAAATAAGACGGCCCGGACGTTTGACAGCGTAGGTAATACGTTGAGCATTATGGACGCGTTGGGTAATACGACTCAATTGGTATACACCGCTGCTGGGAAGATTGCTCGAACGAGCGATGCATACGGGCACGTCTCTACCTCTGAATACGATTCCCGTGGCAATCGACTCAAGTCGGCCACGACAGTGACTGTCGCAGACGGTGTCAAGCCTGTGGTTGTCAGCATTAGCTACACTGCATCTGGACTTCCCGCATTGCGCACGGACCCGAATGGTGCGACGATTGAGCGTGTTTACGATGCGGCGGACAATCTCTTGGCGACTATTGATTCGATTGGACGCCGTATCGACTATGTTTACGATGATCGTGGACAGTTGATCAAGACCGAGTATCCGGATGGGACGTCGACAAGTTCTCGATTTGATGTACTCGGCAGGGAAATTTCCACGACCGATCGCCTGGGTAGAACAACGAACTATACATTCGATGCACTCGGCCGACAAACGTCAGCGACAGACTCCGATGGCGCTACGACGAGAACAGAATACGATGCGGTTGGACACGTCATCGCTATTACCGACCCACTTGGTAACACTACGCGATATGAGTACGATGCGGTGGGGCATCAGGTGGCGGTGATCAATGCCCTGAATGAAAGAACCAGTGTAACCTTTGATACGATCGGAAGGCCAATATCGACGACCGACCCACTTGGTCATACGACCCGTCACATATACGATGTGCTTGGTCGCGAAATCGAAACCATTTTTGCTGACGGTTCGACGCTGGCCTTCCAATACGATGCGAATGGCCAACTTGTTGCCCTCATCGATCAGAATGGTTCTGCCACCCATTATGTTTTTGACAAACTGGGTAACTTAATAGAGACCATCGACGCTCTTGGCCAACGCTCGTTTACACTTTATGACGAGCTTGGCCGAATGACATCGCAGACGGATGCCAACGGACACACGATCGGGCAGGAATATGATGACAAAGGACGCCTCGTCGCGACGATTCTGCCGATGGGGGAGAGTTCTAAGACCACGTATGACGGGCTTGGCAGAGTACTAACAGCGACCGATGCAAATGGTCAAACCGTCAGTTTCGTGTATGACAACAATGACCGATTGATCGCCCGCCGCTATTCGGATGGTTCGACTGAGCAGTTTACGTATAACTCTCAAGGGCAAAAAGCGAGTACAACTAATGCTAACGGCACAACGCTATTTCAATACGATAGCGCCGGGCGACTTACTTTGGAAACGCAACCGGACGGCCAATTCATTAGGTATACCTACGATTTGGGTGGAAACGTGACGTCGATCACGGATTCGTTCGGCACTGTTAACTACAGTTACGACAAACTGAATCGATTGCAATCCGTTACAGACCGGTTCGGTCAGGTGACAAGTTACAAGTACGACGCTGCGGGAAATCGCATCGAAACGATACTGCCAAACGGTGTCACACAAAGGTACGAATATGACGCCTTGAATCGACTGGTGGCGTGGCAGGCTACCAATGCGGGAGGCGTAATAATTCAGAGCACTTATTCCCTCGATCCTGCGGGAAATGTTTTGAGCGAGCGGACCGTATCGTCGGCGGGGACTACCGAGCACACGTTTGCCTACGATCGACTTCAGCGTGTTAGTTTTGAATCCATCGTCGGCCAAACTTCCACACCGCACACGATTTCGTATCAGTACGACGCGGTGGGCAATATTGTTAGTCTCGTAGATTCAGAACATGGAGAAACTTTTCGTAGTTATGACGCCAATGATCAAATAGGTTCCGAGATTTCAGGCGGTGTCTTCACCACGTACCTGTACGATCAAAATGGAAACCTAATATCGAAGTTCATTAGCGAGACGAACGAAGTAACCGAAGTAACCTATCATTGGGACGTGCTCAATCGGCTGTTGGGCTCCGACATTACAAGCTTGAGTGGCGTTTCTCATGTTGAATACACCTATGACAACGATGGCAACAGAACAAGTCAGACCGTCGATGGTACGGAAACGCGATTTCTTAATGATAGCAGCTCAGGACTGAGTAACGTCTTGCTCGAATATACACCGGCTGGCGAAGTCAGTGCGGCATATACGCGTGGTCAGGGCTTGATTTCCATGTGGCGGAGTGCCGAATCGTCATTCTATCTTTCAGATAGACTGGGAAGTACCCGAGTCATACTGGACGAAGCAGGTACGATCACCGATCGGTACGACTACAGTGCGTACGGTAGTCCAATAATGCATATTGGGACCACAAGCAATCCCTTTCGCTTTGCAGGACAGCAATTGGATTCGAGCCTAAACGCATATTACCTTCGCGCGCGGTATTACAGTGTTGAGAGCAACCGTTTTCTTTCTCGCGACACAAACGTCGGTCGACAGGAATTACCACTTTCATGGAATCGCTATCTTTATAGCCAGGGAAATCCTACAAATCTGATCGATCCGAGCGGACATGAGCCAGGCGGACTTGCACAGACGTCAATCACGACAGCAGCGTTCGGTTTACTTACTCAGGTCGCCACGAGCGTCAGTATCAGCGCGCTCACGCACCACGCCTTAGGATCTGAGTATACAAAGTCAACGTTCTTGCTTGATATAGCCCTCGGAGCGATTGGTTGGGGAGTTGTGGGCGGATTGTACAAGAGTGTCCACTTTGCCACTCCTGCCGCGAGGGCTGCATCTGCTGAAGAATTGCAAGCCTTAGCAACCCAGGTCAAGACGGTCGCCGCATCGGACAAATTCCGCAGCGGCGTGTTGAGCAAGTTTGGCGAAATCTCGGAAAATCAGTGGGCGGAATTCATCAATAAACTCGATGACTTGACCTATAACTTCCAGGCCCTTGGAGCCTACTATCATGGAGATGCATTCCAGATTGGATTTGTTTTTACGGGTCGCGAAGCGGCGATCCGCCATGAGCTCGGGCACGTACTCGATAGCGTAATCAATCCAACTTTGTTCACGAGTATCCAAGGAATTCCCGCATGGAGAGCTCTGCCAACCATAGTTGATACGGAGCTAGCTGCCTTTTCAGCGCAAGGTGTTCCAGGATTTGCACGGAGCTCCTACGCCTACTTGACTGCTGTTGTCAATGTGGTCGGACA
The DNA here is from genome assembly GCA_020427005.1 of Planctomycetales bacterium. GTDB lineage: Bacteria > Planctomycetota > Planctomycetia > Pirellulales > Pirellulaceae > Aureliella. The sequence continues at coordinate 27,690 of JAGQOY010000045.1, read as the reverse complement.
ATGGAAACTAATTTTTGGAGTCGGTGCCGGCGTAAACCGGCTAATCACTCAGCAATACTACGAAACCGGGTTCGCCCAAAACCTTCAGAGTCGATAGCGATAATTCCTGGGAAGCAGTGATCAGCTGGTTGCGAGTCGCAGGGACGTATAGCGTGTGTTTTCAAGGAAATCATTGATCCAACGGGCGAATACACCTTACCCTTATGTGAAGTTTTCTCTGATTACCAACATAGAACAACATGTCGCATATAGACCAAAGTTCGCGCAAGGAATTTGTTCCACAAAGCGTACGGTTGCATGATCAAGGGGACTCTGAAAAGTGCTACGCCGGGTAGAATATCGGAGCCGACAACCAACTGGTTATGGTAGAAAGTCGCATCCCAATCTCGGCGGAAGCTTTGCAATGATACTAACTCTGGCCTCTCAGTCGTATGGCAAACGTGTGACTTGGCTAACCGTGATTTCGAATCAACGATTCCTCGTTGCACTGTTAGCGTTACTTTTGGCTGTTGCTTTGGACTCGCACAGCAGAGCTGAGAACAAACCAAACATAGTTGTCTTCCTAACTGACGATCTTGGATTGCTTGATAGCGAACCCTACGGCGCAACCGATGTTCGCACGCCAAACATGAAGCAGCTGGCCGAAGTTGGAATGACGTTTACGCATGCATTCGTCGCCTCGCCATCGTGTGCTCCTAGTCGGGCTGCACTACTTACTGGCCTCATGCCTGCTCGCAATGGTGCGGAAGCCAATCATTCGTTCAAGCGAGATGACGTTCCTTCTTTGACCGAGAATCTAAGAGCCCTAGGCTACGAATTGGCGGCCTTCGGAAAAGTTGCCCATGGGAAGGATGCGGTGCGTCACAGGTTCGACAAGATTTCTCCAAAGCACGATCAAGCAACGATCCGCGAGTATCTAAAGTCGCGGGATGTAACTCAACCGCTTTGTCTTTTCGTGGGCACACATGATCCCCATGTTCCTTGGCCTACCATGGATGGTTACGATCCAACACAGGCACTCTTGCCACCGACTTTCATTGATACACCGCTTACCCGCGAATTTCGTGCCAAGTATTATGCTGACGTTACGCGTGCGGACCGTGATTTGGGAGAGGTCCGCGAGCTGGCGGCAGAATTCCTAGGGGAGGATAGTCTTTTCATTTTTTCCAGCGACCATGGTGCCCAATGGCCATTTGGAAAATGGAATCTATATGACTCCGGTATTCGCGTACCACTCATCGTTTCCTGGCCAGGTCGTGTAGGTTTGGGTAGCCAATCTCAGGCCATGGTTCAGTGGATAGATGTTCTACCCACTTTGATTGAAGCGGCGGGTGGCGATGTACCTGTCACCATCGATGGAAGATCGTTTCTTTCCAACTTTCAAAGTGAGAACGGTCAACATCGAGATGTTGTCTTCACGACACACTCAGGCGATGGCGCGATGAATGTTTATCCGATTCGTTCGATTCGCACCCGTGACTGGAAACTAATCTGGAATCTGCATCCAGAGTTTGCCTATACGACTCATATTGACAAAGCCCTAGCCAAAGATGGTGGGCGCTATTGGATTTCGTGGTATGAAGCGGCCAAGAATTCGCCGTCAGCTCGTGCAATTGTTGACCGCTACCATCGGCGTCCTCAGTTCGAACTTTATGATTTACAAAACGATCCATTCGAAACAGTGAATTTGATCGAAAGCCCTGAGCATGTTGAAAGAATAAGGGAGCTGAAAGGTCGTTTGGAATCATGGATGGCAAAACAAGATGATCAAAGGACCGTGTTTGCGGAGCCTAGGTTGTTATCGGATCCGGAATCAACGCTACCCGGCAAGAATTCGAATGCTAATTAGTATCGTCGGAAGAAAGTTGTGTTGTGGCGATGTTGTATAGGACTCAGTTGGAGAACTCGCTTGGTTAGCACCGGTGGAAAACGGTAGGCGACGCTTCAAATAACTTATATTTGTTTTGATAAGAATGAAAGGAAATGCTGAATGACCACCCTCAATTGCTCACCTGGGATTTTCGCTTTCCCATTGCTGGTAACGATTGCGATTAATTGTAGTGCGCAGAATTATTCGCAAATCGCGGGCCAACTCGGCAGTCAATACAGCACGCAGTCACTGACGTTGAATTCAAATTTGCCTTACTTGTTCGCAACATTTCTTGCGCCTGTTCCAAATATGACTGAAGCAAAATCACATCAAGTTTCCAATCTACCTCCACTGCCAGTCGAGATTACAAGTTTTGGTGCTGTGAAGCTCGGTGACTCGATTTTTGTTTTTGGTGGGCATATGGGTGCAGCCCATAGCTATTCAAACAAGGGACAAAATGAGAAATTGTTTCAGCTGAACCTAAGCCAACCGCAACTCGAATGGAATGAAATTGCGAGCGGCCCACGATTGCAGGGGCTTGGCATGGTCGCCTTTGAGTCACATTTGATTGTCATTGGTGGATTTACTGCTCTCAACGAAGAAGGGCAAGATCAGGATTTGCACTCACAATCTCAGGTGAAGGTCTTTGATATAACAACCCACAGTTGGAGCGACCTACCAGCCTTACCAGAGCCTCGATCCAGCCACGATGCAGCTTTGATCGGCAGTACGATTTACGTCGTGGGTGGTTGGAACATGCAAGGAGATGAGGATACGCAATGGCATAACTCCGCTTGGGCATTGGATCTCAAGTCAGAAGAACCACGGTGGGTGAGAATTGCCGATCCTCCTTTTGTTCGTAGAGCTTTGGCTACAGTGGGACATGCTGGCAAATTGTTTGTAATTGGAGGCATGAACCAACAAGGAACCCCAACTCGAGAGGTTGCGATCTACGATCCGACCACGCGAATGTGGGTCAACGGTGGACAACTTCAAGGGGAAAAACCGATGACTGGCTTTGGGGTCGCAGGTGTGAGCATTGGTGAGCGACTACTTGTTACCGCTCTTGACGGATCACTACAAAGCTGGAATGACCAATCGTCAGATTGGCAGATTATCGGACACACCAAAAACGCTAGATTCTTCCATCGTTTGTTGCCTCTGGATGCTCAATCAATGGTTGCGATTGGAGGCGCTAGCATGAGCGAAGGCAAATTTTCAGAACCTGAAGTAATCAACTTGCCTTAGCTAGCAGTACAGCCAGGGGGCAAGTCGAGTCTAGATGACAGCGAGATGCTGAAGTTGGACGAAAAATATGTAGATACTATGGCGAGTTTTCTATTGAGAGAATGAGTTGGATTGCAACTCATTTGTTAAGTTTCGCCGTGTACTTATCTGGCTCGGAAAGAAGCTTTTCTTTACATGAGTCGCAACAGATCCAGACAGAAGTGCCTTGAACGTCGATTTTTTGGGGCGCGCCCATTGTGCCAAGCAATTGTTCGCTAACCGGGCAAATGTGCTGTTTCATCGCTTCTTGTCTATCGTCCTCTGATAGGTTTGCCAGGGCCTCGTCAATTTTGGCCATGTTACCTGAGTCGGAGGTGATCGAATCACCTTGATGCTGACTACTAGGAGAGTTTTCCTGGCCTTCATTCTCAGTTGTAGCCTGTGAGCTTACTGAGTCATTGCAGCCCAAGGACCCGAGAAGAATTGCGCAGCAGACAAGAAAGGCAAAAACTGTATTGCTAGCCAATGATTTGATTATCGCCATCATGTATCTCGCGAATCGACAACAGAATTGATCCAAGCCCGCCTGATGTTACGACGTCGTTGGGTACGCAGCCAGAGCCACATTTGGGGGGCTCTGAGTATAGATAATTTGGTTTGGGCTCAATTCGCGGTGGTGCCCAAAGTGCTGCGACTGGAGGGATGTAATCAAGAATCGCTTTGCGGACACAGGGAGGCATGTTTACAGGCTGCTGAAAAAGTAACCCGAAGACATCAGAGCGTCAGCGAGGGACTGGGCACATTCCCTCGCTGACGCTTCGGGTTACGTTTTCAGCAGCCTGCCAGTGCGAGTCGCGCGGACGTATACCGTGTGTTTTCTGAGAAATCATTGATCAAATGAGCGAAAACAAGCTACTCTTATGTGAAGTTTGCTCTAATTGGAAGGCTATGATCAAGGATTCTGTCCGACTGCGCGCTCGATTTGAGCAATGGTGCCTGCCAATGTGGCTTCGATGCGTGCAAGTTGCATCTTATGCATGAGCAACTCACGGTAGATTTCAACCAGCGTAAAGAAATCAGTTCTCCTGCCGCGATAATCCGTGAGCGATAGTGCAAGGGCTTCTTCAGTTCGAGGAATGATTCTCTGTTCGTAGATGGTTCTTTGCTCAACAAATGCATCCGCTTGAGCCATCAGGCGGCGGAGCTTGCCTTGGATGGCGTCACGTTCGGCCTCCAGTCGTTGTGCCGAACTGCTCGTGCGATTTGCTGCTTCCCGAATACCCGCATTGATCTTCTCTCGCCAAATCGGCATGGTAACGCCAAATGCAAAGCTAATATTATCGTGACCATTGGCTACGGGACTGAGTACGTTGTTATTGTCGCTGATTATGGCGTAATTTAGTCCAACATTGAGATCCGGAAACTGTTGTAGGCAAGCCAGCCTCTGTTTGGCTCGATCACGTTGTATCTCCCAAGCCAAAGCTCGAAGCTCTGGGTTGCATTGCTCCGCCAAAACAAGCAAATCATCAAGTTGTTTGGGTATGTCAGAAAGGCCGAGATCGGATTGAGCTTCAGGTATCAAGGAGTCCGGTTGATGAGTTAGTGCGGCCAGATCAGCCTGTGCTTGTTGTTTTTGTTTGCGGAGCGTGAGGAGCTGATCATCCAATCGATCCGCTTCAAGCTGTGCTCGCAACACATCCTGTTTGGTCCCCCCAGCTGCGAAACGGGCTTCTGCAACTTCTGCTAGCTGTAAGACTAGTTCACGATTTTCTTCGACAATCGACATAGCCTGAGTTGCGAACCAGACCTCAAAATAGGCAAGTTTTACCATTTCGACTATATCGCGTTCAATGCTTTCAACTTCCGCCTGTGCCATTTGAACTTCACGACTTGCGATCGTTGCCTTGGTATGAAGTTTCTCCAGCCAAGGCAAGGCTTGGGAGACCTGAAATTGGTGTGCGACTCGTCCTCCAGCCGTTTGCAGCGCCTGGTTTTGGATCGGCCAAAAAGTATTGCCAAACATAGGGTCTGGAAGCGCGCAAGCTTGTGGAATGACGTTGGTCGCTGCCGAAACTCGGCTACGGGCAGCCAAGATCTTTGGATGGCTGCTCAATGCTAGCGAAAGGAAGTGTTCTACCGGTTGGGCACCCGGCGTCTGTGCGGTGTCGTTTTCCAGATCGGATGCTGACGCATCTTCAACGTCAATTTGATCAGTTAACGTGAGGGTTGTCGCTTCCGTAAGTGCATTTGGTGAAGCAATAGACTCAGGTACTAATTTGCTATAAGCCGCTGGTAGCACCTCAATGAAAGTGTTTCCTGCGGTCTCAGCCTCAATATTCTCCGCATCGGTAACTGAGTATTGATAGCTTGATATGGGGTTATTTCGAAGTATTCGATGTCGATTTGGTAGCGAACCGCAACCGCTGAGCAGGCAGGCAAGAAACAGATGAAAGCCCACAAGAATGAGTGTTTTTCGGCCGAGATTGTTGCTAAATCGAAGGCTGGGCAGTGTCGGCATATTGCCTGGAAATTCCTCGATTGCGTACCCTTGGAGCTCTAGCCATTCCGATTTTTGAGCCACTTTGCTGCCTGGGTACTCCATCGCGAAGTGCTCCATTGGCTATCATAGAATTAATAGCGGGTGCCTGATGTAAATGGGTGGCTTGAACCACAACATAGGATGAGACGTAGATTTGAGGTACCTATAACTAGAATCTTCGGAACGTTCAGAGCGAAACTTCCTCTTAATTCATATGGCCCGCGTAGTCCACATTGCCGTCAAACTTTTACTCATCGTCGCGATGACGTTGCAGCCGGTAATGGCATGTGTAGGAAAATGCTGCGGTCGCGTAGGCTGTGGATCGGAGACGGAGTGTACTGGCTGTGCTTGTTGCCAAGTGCACGAGGAAGCTGAAAAGTGCACCTGTTGTAGAAAACGACCGGCTGAACCGCGGCCTCTACACGCTTGTTGTCGTGGTTCGTCGGAAGGGCCCCTGCCAGTGAATGGGGCTAAATCTGAATCGGACGAGCCAGTGGGGGAACTAACAGTCGATGATGGACGGAGTTTAGATCCAAATCCAGCCTCGCACGGAATGAAGAGTCAGCGCGCGGTCTACTCCATCGGGCCAAATGCCTGTCACTGCAGATGTAGTTCAGAAAAGTATGCTGTACCGCTTACTCGCTCGATGCAACTTGAACTACTCGATTTGATGGTTATGGACTTGCACGTTTGTTTAGACAACGAATTGACCGCCAAGCCATCGACCTCTTTGCCTGTTAAAGGCACCCAGTCCGTGCGCTTACCGCACTTCTCGCAGATTTCTTATTGCGTTTGGCATTTGTAGCATGTGTTTGAAGAAGCGACTGCGCTCTTGATATGCAGTCTCACCTCTCATGGTGGCTATAGCCAATACTTTGTCTTCGTGTGTTGCTGATTACAACAATCGAGTGGAATTCAAATCCTCCTGCGCCATTGGCTAATACTGAAATGGCGTCACGCAAAGTAGCAATGCTAGAGCAAACTTCACATAAGGGTAGCTTGTTCTCGCCCATTTGATCGATGATTTCCTTTAAAACAAATGCAATACGTCTGAACGACTCGCACGAACAGGGTGATGGAAAAGTAACCCGAAGCGTCAGCGAGGGAATGTGGCCCCACTGGCTGACGCTTCGGGGGTTACTAATCGTCCACAAATTTTTGCAAATCGACTTTTTCAGCAGCCTGCTAATTGAGAATATTGATGAACGACCAAAACCAAACAGGAATAGATGGAGCTGGATCGAAAGATGCAGTTCCCTCAGGATCAGACAGTGGCAAGACACAGTCGGCTCATGCACCTCAGTCGACAAGAGCGGACAATGTTGACGCACTGGGATCCGGAGTTGGTACAGAGAGTGGGAGCCATGCACAACTTGCAGCACCTTCAACAGGCTCATCTCAATCTCGAACAAATAGATCTGTAGCAAGCCGAGTTGAACGGCTCAGTCCATGGATTTGGTTCTTCCGATTTGCGGCTAAGGCCATGGGGGCCGTTGTGGTCGCTGGTTTGGTTCTTTGGCTTGTTGGGCTTGCCCAAAGAATGGGTTGGGTGATGCCTGATGGTGTCTCGCAGCATAGCACGAACACTGATTTGGCCTCACAAAACGAGAGTGCGGCTGGGCAAAAACGCTTTATTTGCCCCATGAAATGCACACCTCCTTTAACTGAACCTGGTCGTTGTCCGGTATGCGGAATGGAGCTTGTTGAGCTGACCAGTGCCGGCGGCGGAGATGGAGTATCAGTTCTCATTGAGCCGTCGGCGCGACGGTTGATCGGCATTCAAACAGCCGTGTCTAAGCTTGGGGAATTAACGCGAACAATACGAACGATAGGTTCTATTGAATTTGATGAAAGCCGATTGTCGACGATTTCAGCATATATAGATGGGCGAATGGAGAAGATGTATGCGGACTACGTGGGAGTGGAGGTTTCTAAGAATGACGACCTGGCATTGATTTACAGTCCTCAGCTGTATACTGCGCAAACGGAGTACGTCACTAGTCTTGTGGGGAGTAAATCGACTCGATTTCCAATAGGCGACAGTAATCTTGCCGAGATGGCGCGTGAGAATCTTAGCGAACTTGGAATGACCGAAGAGCAAATCAATGAACTGGCGCAGGGCGGCAAACCTCAGTCACGTATTCGCATCAAGTCTCCGCAGGCTGGAACTGTAATTGAAAAAACTGCGGTTGAAGGAGATTACGTAAAGACTGGGCAAAAGCTTTATCGCATCGCCGATCTAAGCTCTGTTTGGCTGATGCTTGATTTATTTCCGGATGAAGCTGCTACCGTGCGGTTTGGACAGCTAGTTGAGGCTGAGATTCAGTCCTTACCTGGAGAGGTATTTCAAGGACGTGTGTCTTTCATAGATCCGACCGTAAATCGACGCACGCGCACTGTGCGAGTGCGAGTTGAGATCATGAATACGACAGGCAGACTGCGGCCTGGCGACTTCGCCACAGCGCGTATCGCAGTACCTGCTATCGCCACTGAACTGGTTTACGATCCTGCACTCGCCGGCAAGTACATCAGCCCAATGCATCCACAGATCATACGCGATGAACCCGGTAACTGTCCGTATTGTGACATGGAGTTGATCCCAACACGCGAGCTGGGATTCTCCGCCGAACCTTTGCCCGAGCAAGAAGTAGTAACTGTGCCTCGCGATGCGGTGTTACTTACCGGATCTAGTGCCGTTATCTATGTGGAAACTGAGCCAGGTCGATTTGAAATACGGCGCGTTACGGTGGGACCAATGACCGATCGCGAGGTGATCGTACTCGACGGGCTCGATGCGGGTGAAACAATTGCCATCCAAGGCAATTTTTTAATTGATTCGCAAATGCAATTGGCAGGCAATGCATCCTTGATGGATCCAACTAGAGCATCCAGCTATTCATCTCGCCCACTTCGTTTGTCTATGGGTAAAACTGTGATGTTATCTAGGGAGGCGGCACAAGTTATCGACAGTGCTTACGACGCATATTTTGAGATTCAGCGTGGTTTGGCGGAAGATAAACCACCGCCTCCAGAATTACTTAAAAAACTGTTGGATTCACTGGACCGATCGGAAGTCCTGCCCGAGCTTCCGGCTGATGCAAAACAGCAATTTGCTAGTTCGCGGCGAGCTGTCCTGCGGATGGCAGGTTCGATTGAATCTGCTCGCGATGCCTTTCGAAGTGTGAGCCATGGAATGCTGCGTGCTGCGGTAATGGCACGCAGTCCCAATACGGCCTCAACTCTTAAACACTATTTTTGCCCGATGGTTCCAGGTGGCGGAGGGGACTGGATGCAAATTGGCGGAGAACTTGCCAATCCTTATTGGGGTGCCAAGATGCTTCGTTGTGGTGAGGTTGTGGGAGATCTGGCGATCGTTGACGCGAATGCAGCCACTCCGAAAAGCGAAAGGGCGAATTAGGAGACCAGTATGCTGAATTTGATTATCAGGTTTTGTGTGAAAGAGCCTTGGCTGGTCTTGCTTCTTTTCGTTGGATCAAGTGTCGGCGGTTGGTTAGTATTTCAAGCAATTCCAATTGATGCCATTCCAAACGTCGGCGAAAACCAGGTTATCGTCCTTACGCCGTGGCCAGGACGTTCCCCTAAGGATATCGAAGACCAGATTACCTATCCGCTAAGCATTTCTCTGCTTGCCGTGCCGGGAGCTGACTCGGTGCGGGGTAAGAGCATGTTTGGCTATAGTTTTGTGCAAATCACATTCAAAGATGATGTTGATTTCTACTGGGCGAGAAGTCGCGTATCGGAACAGCTAGGTATAGCCGCATCCAAATTGCCCGAAGGCACGGTGCCTCAATTGGGACCAGATGCTACTGGACTGGGGCAGATCTTTTACTACACCCTTCAACCTCCGAAGGCTGGGATGAGTTTGGCCGAACTGCGCAGCCTACAAGACTTCGTCATCAAATTCGAACTGCAGGCGGTGGAGGGGGTAAGTGAAGTGGCCTCGATAGGAGGATACGTTCGCCAATATCAAATTGAAGTTGATCCAGACAGATTGCGTTTTCATGAAATTCCACTAGATGCACTTGCCTCTGCAATCAAGGGTTCCAATCTAGACGTAGGAGCAAAAACGGTCGAAACAACGGGCATGGAGTACATCGTTCGAGGGAAAGGTTTTTTGGGAGGAGATGGGGATCAGTTAAAAGCAATCCGTGATATTGAACAGACAGTGATTACTCAGCGCGATGGGATTCCAGTACGAGTGGCCGATGTAGCTAAAGTTCAGCTAGGCCCCGATTTTCGGCGCGGCGCACTGGACTACAACGGAACGGAGGCAGTTGGCGGCGTAGTCGTAATGCGTTACAGTGAAAACCCGCGAATAGTCATCGACCGGGTGAAGGCCAAAATATCTCAAATCGAACCAGCGCTACGGGGGGTCCATATTCATGCAGTATATGATCGGACGGGGTTAATCAATGAAACGATGGCTACTCTAACCGATGCTCTGCGCGACGAGATCATCATTACGGCAGTCATTATCCTGCTCTTTCTACTGCATATACGCAGTAGCTTCATTGTAGCAATCTGTTTGCCAGCAGCCGTCTTAATGTCTTTTATTGCGATGCATGTGGTTGGTCTCGAAGCAAACATCATGTCGCTGGCAGGAATAGCCATTGCCATTGGCACGATGGTAGACATGGGAATCATTGTCTCTGAGAACGTCTACCAGCACTTGGCTGATTGGGAGCGGCAACAGATTGGTCGCCAGGGCTCGGCAGCTGTGAGTGTTGGACAGGCGGCAAGGACCAGAACCAAGTTCTCCCAGGATGCGGAGAGAGTGCGAATAGTATTTACGGCTGTGTCAGAAGTTGCACCAGCAGTGGTGACCGCTGTAGCGACTACGATTGTTAGCTTCTTGCCCGTTTTCTTTCTGACCGGTCGAGACTATAAGCTATTTGCGCCATTGGCCTATACCAAGACATTCGCAATCGCAGCAGCCATGTTGACTGCTGTGACGGTCGTTCCGGCTCTTTGTCGATTGATGTTGCGTTGCGCTGGATATCGGAAACGATCGGCATTGTTCGCCAGTATAGCCTTGTCAGCATTGATCAGCTCGGCAGCACATTTCTTGTGGGGTAAACGCATTGCAGAAGCTCTAGGTGTGGATTTGTGGGTGGTAACTGCGGCCCTGGGAATCGCCGTGTTTGTGATCAATTGGCAGTGGATGCGAGAGAGAATTCGTCCGCTCGAAGAAATTCCATCAAGCCGATTCGTACATTGGATGTATGCAGCTCGACTCCGTCAGGCACTGAACCATAAGGTGATTGCACTTTCGTTCCCGTCTGCATTACTGGTCTTAGGAATCGGGGCTTTCTATGGATTTCCAACGGTAATGCGGCCGATTGAAAGCCTAGCTCGCATTCTCGGTGCCGATCTCAACGCGTTTCCCGGATATGTGGCCGTCAAGCATAGCTTCACAGGTGTCCAAACTGATGATTGGATTGCACTTGATGAGGGCAGTTGGTTCTACATGCCAACACTCTATCCTGCCGCTAGTTTTTCTCAAGCCATGCAAGTTCTTCAGACGCAGGACGTATTAATTAGCAGTATCCCAGAGGTCAAAGACGTATTGGGAAAAATTGGGCGGGTCGAATCGGCACTGGATCCGGCACCTGCTGCAATGGTGGAAACATATATCATGCTCAAGCCAGAAAGCGAATGGCGTGAAGGCTTGACGGCACATGATATTTGGGACGAAATAAACGCTGTGGCCACTTTGCCTGGAGTGACTCCTGCAAGTGCATTGCAACCGATCGAGGGTCGAGTTGTGATGTTGCAATCGGGAATCAAGGCTCCCATGGCAATTCGTATATACGGTGACAAGTTAGTCGATCTTTCCAAGGCTGCTAGGGATGTGGCGGAGGCACTGAGGAAATCCGCACTGGTCAATGCCGGTACGGTGAATCCAGATATCGTGCTTGGCAAGCCATATATTGAGTTCACAGTCAATCGCGAGACTGCGTCTAGATACGGTATGAGCGTTGCCATGGTAAATCAGGTGATTGAATCTGCACTGGGAGGCGTGAACCTGGTCACGACAATTGAGGGGCGTGAGCGTTATCCCGTGCGATTGCGCTATAATCGCGATTTGCGAGAAAGAGTCGACCAATTAGGTCGCTTACCAGTTGTTACGCATAGTGGTGCCGTGGTACCGCTAGAGGAACTCGCCAAACTGGAGACCACTTGGGGGCCAGGCATGATCAGTAGCGAGAATGGCCGACTGGTTGCTCATGTGGCGTTTATGACCAATGGGGTCCGCGGGGACCTTGAATCGGTAGCTGCTATTGAACAGCAACTTCTCGATTCGCAATTACTGCCTGCTTCCTCGCCAGATCGGTTAGATCTACCAGCAGGCTACTCGTTGGAATCTGTCGGTAGTTTTAGAAATCAGCTGGAGGCCAACCAACGACTGTTGTGGATCATTCCCTCAGTACTCTTGATCAATTTGTTGGTGATCTATCTTGAGTTTCGCAATCTTCCCATTTCAATGGCAGTTTTTTCAGGAATTCCTGTCTCCTTTGCTGGCGGGATGGTGCTGGTGGCCTGGATGAATGTTGAGCTAAATACAGCTGTCTGGGTTGGATTCATCGCTTTGTTTGGCATTGCGGTAGACGATGGAGTTGTGATGGCGACGTATATTCATCAGTTACTTAGACAGCGTAAGATAAACAATGAGGCAGACATACGAGACATTATTTACGAGGCAGGTTTGAAGCGAATCAGGCCTTGCGTTATGACGACAGTGACGACGCTGGTGGCACTGATTCCGATACTTGTATCAACAGGTCGTGGAGCTGATGTGGCGCGTGCGATGGCCATACCAGTATTTGGTGGAATGCTGGCCGAGCCCTTTTCGTCATTTATTGTACCGACGCTCTATGCAGCATACATTGAAACAAAGATGCAGCTGGGATTCAGTGACCCACTATGGGACGGCTCAGGCGAGATTGCAGTAGACAGGTCGGACCCGATGTCGTATCCGCAGCCTATTTGACCAGATTGGTAGATTTGAAATGTAAGGTTCATGGTGGCATATGTCTGCATCGAGTCGCAATCAAGATCATTTAGAGATACCAGTGATCGAAAATCACTTAGTAATTCGCCATTTGTCCGATAAGGGTCGACCAATGGATTTGAAACACTAGAATAGCTCTATGAATGTGGTTGCTGTTTTGTGAGACACGATTCTATGGATAGAGATTGAACGAGTTCTTTCACTATCTGAGGAGAACTCTGTGTACATTCAAATGATTAGCGCTCATGGCTTGGTGCGGTCGGAGCGAATTGAAATGGGCCGCGACGCAGATACCGGTGGTCAAATACGGTATGTCATCGAGCTAGTTAAAACTTTGGCCGAGTTTCCAAGTGTAACGCAAGTCGACTTGTTTACTCGCCTCATTCGCGATCCAGAAGTCTCCGACGATTATCGTCTAGAATTTGAACAGCTTGCAGAAAATGCAAAGATCGTGCGCATTCCATTTGGTCCGGATGCGTACCTGCCCAAGGAAGAGTTGTGGCCGTTTCTTGATGAAATGGTTGAAGGGATCCTCTCCTATACAAGTAGACTTCCTGATGGCCCAGCGGTTGTCCATGGCCATTATACGGATGCAGGGTACGTAGGTAGGCAAGTTGCACGGGAACTGGGATGCCCATTCATCTTTACCGGGCACTCATTAGGGATACCGAAACTAAATTATCTACTCAATGAAGGCTGGACCAAAGAACGTGCTAATGAAGTCCTCAAAATCGATCGAAGAATATCGGAAGAACAAAAGTGTTTGGATGCAGCTGCTGGATTAGTCGTTAGCACGAACCACGAACTCGATCACCAGTACAACGAGTACTGCATTCCATCGGGAGTATCTACTCAAGTCATTCCACCTGGAACCGATTTGGAACGGTTTTTCCCCTTTTATGACTACGAAATCCCTGGCAAGGAGATTGATGAACGTTTCAAACAATCGCGTACCCGTATGCTGCAAGAGCTATCCAGATTTCTCGTTGATCCTCAACGACCGTTGATTCTTGCGCTTTGTCGCCCTGACCGGCGAAAGAATATCCAGTCATTGATACAGGCTTTTGGCAAAAGTCACGATTTGCAAGCCATTGCCAATTTGGCGATCTTTGCAGGAATTCGCAAAGACATTGAGTCGATGCCAGAGAATGAGCAACAAGTTCTAACGGACATTCTCCTATTGATGGATCGGTACGATCTGTATGGCAAAATGGCAATCCCCAAACAGCACGATTCGGAATTTGATGTGCCTGAGCTCTATCGAATTGCAGCTGGAACGCGAGGCCTGTTCGTCAATAGCGCTTTTATCGAATTGTTTGGGTTGACTGCCATCGAAGCATCTGCGACTGGGCTACCGTTTGTGGCAACTGAGAATGGAGGTCCACAAGACATAGTACAGAATTGTCATAGTGGATTGTTGGTTGACGTTACGGACGAATCGAGCCTCATATCGACTATGCGCGACGTACTGACCGTACCAGCCCGCTGGAGAGAACTAAGCGAATCTGGGATCAATTTGGTACGGAAGCACTACTCTTGGGAAAGTCACTGTGAACATTACTTGAACTGGATAAAAACTGCTTTTGGACTGTCCGTTGGCAAATCTTCATTTCCAATCGATCCAGCAAATGCAATGCTAGCTGGTGGAGAAAATGCATCCAAGATCCGGAAAGCATCACATTCCAAGCACATGCAAAGTTTTGCAGAACAGGTTCATGAGGCAGACGCCGTAATCATTTCGGATATTGATGGTACCTTAATTGGTGACGACGCGAAACTTTTGAGACTTTTGGACGTTGTCCGCAATAGTCACGGGAAAATTGTGTTAGGAGTCGCTAGTGGCCGGTCCATCGAATTAGTACGGCAGGTTTTCGAAGAGTACCGAATCCAAGATATTCATCTTGTTATTGCTAGTGTGGGTACTGAAATCTACTTAGGACCGCAACTTGAGCTTTTAACCGATTGGAGCCATCATATTGGTTGTGAATGGCATCCGCATGACTTGTCTCAGATACTAAGTGATTTACCGTGGTTGGAACGGCAAACCGAACCACATACTCAAGGCCCATTCAAACTGAGTTATCGATTGCGTGATCAAGACAATACTCAGTTTGTTTATCCGCAATTGCAAGGTCTTTTGGATAGATCGAGTCTGCCTTACAACCTGATTATGTCGCATGGCAACTTGGTAGATGTATTGCCGGCCCGAGCCAGCAAAGGTCAGGCAATTCAGTTTTTGTCGGAACAATTGCAGATCTGCCCGACTAAGCTATTTACCGCAGGCGACTCTGGGAACGATATTGACATGCTGTGCGGAGTTGGACAGGGAATTGTGGTGGGCAATCGGTCAACTGAAGTTGAGTATTTGCGTGAATCGGTTGACACCGCAATTTATTTTAGTGATGAGGAATTCGCAGCCGGAATCCTGGATGGTCTCCGACATTTTGGCGTTTTGCCAAAAGGCATTCGCGGTAATCAGGCA
This sequence comes from Planctomycetales bacterium, assembly GCA_020427005.1. Taxonomy (GTDB): domain Bacteria; phylum Planctomycetota; class Planctomycetia; order Pirellulales; family Pirellulaceae; genus Aureliella. The sequence goes on along the minus strand of JAGQOY010000045.1, from coordinate 12,539 downwards.
TGAACAATATGGGATAATCGCTGGACTTTCGTAGCAGCGGACTGTGGTTAGACGTTACGGGCAAGTACTACAAATTGATAGGGAGATAGCTCCAATTGGCGGTCGGCTGTCACACTTGTACCGGCGTATTGATCAATTACAGTTCTTCGCAGCCCGAATTTTCGAAGATGTTTGCCAGCAATACTCTGGGTTTGTTCCGTGAAATTTGCCAGTATCAGTGCACTATTAGTTTCTCGATTGCGAAAGTACCCGAAGATATGATCGTTGCCAGCGTCGATGAACTCGGTTGTGCCTAGATTGAATGCTTGATTTTGTAGACGGATTTGAATGAGCCGCAACAGACCTTGGTAAACTAAGCCTGCCGGCGAGTTTTCATTGCGTCGTTCGTCTCTTCGATTCCAGGGAAACTGATATCGGTGCAGCCATCGCGAGTCACTGGCGCGTTGTGGATCTTGTTTATACGAATAGTCGTTTTCGCACGCAAGTTCGTCACCCAAATTGATCAATGGGATTCCTCCGATTGTCAGGATAACACCATGGATCAATAGGATTCTTCTAACAGCCAGTATCGATTCCACGGAGTTCTTTTCGTATAGAGCCTTCTCAAGTCCCGCCAGCGAGGCACAGGTTCCACTCACCCTACCGTCACCTGTGATCTCGTCGAGTTGAAATGGTTCGCCACGTGCAAAACTGTCATCGATCTTGCCGGTATAGAATTCTGTCAAGAAACTACGATGTAACCGTGGATCAAATCCTCCAGCTGCGATATCGTCATCTGAAAAAGCCCAACCAATGTCATCATGACATCTTACATAGTTAACCCACTGGCAGTCTTCCGGAATCTGAAAGCGTCGTGACAGTGCTTGGCGAAGCACCTTTGTCTCGCGAGTCGCGAGACCGTTCCATAACAAGGCCATTAGTTGGGGATTATACGAAAGCTGGCACTCGTGACGACTTATGTATTGGCGAACGTCATCTGGGTGTACAATCGCTTCCGATTTGAAGACCGTTGCGGGTGCAGCAATCTTTACGGCCGCACTAAACGCCTGAATTATCCAATGTGCCTCAGGCAGGTTCTGACAATTTGTTCCCAATCGTTTCCAAATAAAGGCAACTGCATCTAGCCGGAGTATCTCAACACCTTGGTTTGCCAAAAACAGCAACTCGCCCAACATGCGAACGAAGACTTCTGGGTTTTCATAGTTCAAATCCCATTGGTAGTTGTGGAATGTCGTCCACACCCATTTGCTAATGCGCGATTGATAAGTGAACGAACCCTGATGTTCATCCGGGAAGATTGATGGTAGATATTGCTCGAATTGATCGGGCATCGCGCGGTCTGGGAACATGCGATAGAAATTCTGATACTCGACATCGCCAGATAATGCTCGTTGAGCCCATTCATGTTCGTCCGACGTATGATTAAAAATAAAATCCAGGACCAAGGATATTCCATGATGACGCAGCTCTTTGGCTAATTCACGCAATTGCTCCATGGTTCCAAGGCGCGGGTCCGTATCTCGATAGCTACTTACGGCATAGCCACCGTCATTCTCTCCCTCAGGTACGCGAAAGCAGGGCATTAAATGCAGGTATGTAATATTCAATTCCGTTAAATACGGAATCTTGTTACGAATACCTTCCAAGTTTCCAGCAAAGAGATCGATGTAGCAAGTCGCACCGATCATGCGAGGCGACTGGAACCATCGCGGATCAGTTGCACGTAATGCGTCCAGAGCTTTTAGTTCACGTTCACGCGAAATCCACATTTCGGTTGTTGTACATAGCGTGGCTTCGACATAGTAGAAGAAATCATAATGGTGTCCATATAGTTGATACAGACGTTCGAACAACGAGGGAAAATGCATCTGCATTCTCGTAACGTAGTCCTGCCACTCGGCTAGATTAGCGTCGGCCGCAAACCGACTCTGCAAACGTGGCAAAATGCGATTCAAAGTACGTTGGCAACGTAGTTCTAATTCCAATTCACCCGACATTGCACCTTACTGTGTTGATTGTCCCCGATTCGACTCCGGAAATCAAAAATAAACTCGATGGTTGAGGTTCATTGCGGTTGGAGATTGAAATTCAAATGAAGGTGAGTCTCCAAGACCGGCGGCTAGGATGTGCCCGCCCGGGTTCCATTAAGTTGTGATTTCCTTTGCTAATATTCATTGCTAGTCTGTGTGAAATTCGATTTTTGGTTCACTGGAACCGAAATTTATAGATTTTTTAACGGTAATGCGGGTGTTTTTCGGATTGGAACGAAAATCCGACAATTCATTACTTCACTGCTTGCACGCACAGAAAGGCTGGCCGATGAAGAAGTTGGGAATAGCGAACTGGGTCAGTAACCCGAAATGCCTCTGTCCGAAGTGGTTCCAATTCTTGTTGAGCCAAAATGCGATTACTAACAGTGGACAGAGTTACGCTGGAGAAATGCAATTGTACCATCAATCGCGTGCGAGGACGCAATTGGTCTATTCTTCAATTTCGCCCTGTAGCAATCGGGCATCATGGATCATGGCTTGCATTTGGGCGTGAAATTCGCTGGCAGCGGCTGCACTTACGCCAGTATCTCGCAAGTCGAGCAATTCCAAGAAGGGCATTTTTTTAAACGCGTTTAGACATTGGTCGTCTAATTGTCTATTTCCGAGAAGCTTTAGTTCAAGCATATCGCTTAACATAGACAGATGCGCTACTCCGTTGTTACTCACGTCATTGCCGTTGAGTCCGAGATACTGCAATTCATCCAGTCTTCCGAGTGTTGGCATACACTGGTCGGTTAAATTGCAATAATTCAATTGCAGACTAATTAGATTTGTCCGCTCAAGAAATACTGGTGCCCAAGCTTGATCGAAGTTTGAAAAGTTCAGAACAAGTTGGCTCATCTGCGGCAAGTGAATCATTTCCTTGAGAATTCTTAGGTCAAGCTGCTGGCAGTGTTCCAGCTTGATGGCAGTGACATTGAATATCTGTGATGGAATTTGGTCCATGGTGCGCGCCTGTCCGGGGCCTAGATCCGACAAAACGTAGATCCAGCCTCCGTTCTCTATGACCCACTCAGCGACAGTTCTATCTTGACCGCCAAGAAATAGTTCGTGGCCGCCCGCCACAATCGATGGGGGAGCCGAATCTCGTCTCGATTTCGACATGACAATGCATGTGAGGGCGCCAACGACCAACAAAAGGCAAGCAGCGACGACTGCCATTACGTGCTGGTGCAACCACCATGCGGCTCGTTTTCGCCAGCCAGGGAACGATGCTTTGACAGGAGTTCCAGATAAAAACCGAGAGAAGTCGTTGGCCAGCTCCCATGCATCCTGATAGCGATCGGCAGGACTTGACATAACCATCCGGTACAGCACTTTTTGAAGCTCTGAAGGAACTTGTTCCCAAAATGCAATTGGCATTGATGGTCCTGTTGGAATTCGTGCCAACATTGACGACTCGACATCCTGGTCATTTGGTAGCAGGCATGCCAACTCACATAAAGTCTGCCCCAATCCGTAGATGTCGCTTTGAATAGTTGCCTTTCCAGCCAGTTGTTCGGGAGCCATGTAGCGTAAAGTTCCCAACACCGTCCCTGACAAAGTCAGTCCACCGTCCAAGTCCTTTGCCAAGCCAAAGTCTGTGACCCAAAACTTACCTTCATGATCGAGCAAAATATTGGAAGGCTTGACGTCACGATGGATAATTCCACTTTGGTGAGCGTGATGCAATGCCTGGGCAATCTCATAACCGCAAGTAGCCAGCAGTTGCCAGTGACTATCCGAAAAGGGTAATGGCAATTCGTTGGTAGACTGGGAATGATCAATTGTTGTTGTTTTCGAGACCAAACATGCGAGAGTCCATGGCATTCCTTCTACAGATGGACTGGTTGGCAGTTCATTGACACGCCAATTGGGATCGTTGCTGGATTGGTTCTGTTGAGACGTTCCCGCGAGTGTAGGGCACGAATCGTTTACTTGTGTACCGTCCGTCAGCAAGTCAATTGTACGATACGCTCGCTGTGGTCCGTCAAGTTTACAGCTTGCGTCTCGATCACAGTAGCTACCAACCTTAGATCGCATTGTGTAGATCAACTGCTGAACATTGCAACCATGAATAATAGGCATCGAAAAATACATGCGATTTTCGACTATGCCCACCTCAAGAATGGGAACAATGTTCTCATGGTTCAGTTTCTGAACGATTCGAGCCTCACGCTCGAATCGTTGTCTCGAGATGGAGTCCTCACAGCGCTCGCTCGACATGACTTTCAATGCAACCTGTCTATCTTCTGAGGATAGCAGGGCTTCGTAAACGACCCCCATTCCTCCACGGCCGATTATCCGTTTGAGTTGGTAGTTTCCAAGTTCGTCGAGCTGTTCATTGCTTGAAATGGCCCTAACAGCAAATCCCTCAAGGACAAGAAGCGGAGGGAGCAGATCCTGCAATTTGGCAGCATGCTGAGGATGCTGATTCACAAAATGATCAACGGAAACGCATACTCCGCTCCTCCAAGTGCTCAAGAATTCCTGCACTAAAGCATCCAACACTGGGTCTTCACTACCCCACTCCTCTGACGTACCGTCAGGCGGAACGTCAGGGTGTTGCCTAGCCTTGGAATTCGAATGAAGTGCGTCCAAAAGGCTAAACTCCAAGTCAGAGTTGATACTTCGATGCGCCAATCAATATAACAATCATTATTGATATCCGGGCACTTTGGCCAGCTCAGTTCGTAGTCGCTTCAGTGTACGCAAGTAACGCGAACTACAAGTCGATGGATTCATATTTAGGATGATTGCTGCTTGTTGATTATCTAGCTGCTCGAAATGCCTTAGAAGGAGTAGTTCTCTGTCCGTTTCACTTAGGTCCTTCATGAGCAATTCAACGCGACGATACAGTTCATCAAACATCGCTTCGCTGCTGGGAGATCGTGCTTGATCCGCCAAGTGCTTCGAGAATGATTTTGATATGGCCTGCAAATTGGGTTCCAGAAAAGGTTGTTCCCTTTCGACGGATCGTCGCAGCGCGTCGACGTGCATCCGGTGGCTCATACGGATGCGATCCATGGTGATTTGACGTAACCATAATGCCAAAGCTACTGGACGCTCTCGAACGTACTTTGGAAACCTGCGGGCTGCCTCAACCATTACTTCTTGGACGATGTCCGATGCATCGACGCGTGAGCGTACACGCTCGCTCAGGCGCAACAAAACGAGTCGCTTTATCCTCGATCGGTGCCGTTCTAACAGGCTTCCAACCATCTGGTTGAATTCTTGTTCCGAGTCGGCATTCGAGAGGTTTGCCAAATCGCGTGCATCTGAAGGTGAATCGCTCACAGCATACTCCTTGAAACAACGGTTTCAACGAGCAAAAAATGCAAATGATGTGCCATTAGCGGGCCTATGGCGCTTGACATAGGTTGGTAGCACACTTGTTCAAGAATGTGAGTGATTTCGTCCTGCATCAGACTTGGAGCAAAAAAGCAGCTGACCACAGAGTCTATGAGGAGAGGCAATTGAGTTATCTCGGTTTTCTAAAAAATTCTGTGCGCTACTTCGCAAATTCGTACAGGTAAGGAAAGGGAGTACTTACACAAAGTTGCGTAGTGCAGGTTCATCATGAGATTCAAAGCACTTTGCGATCGTCGCATCCGAGTACATGGTTCAAAGGAACTTCGTAAGCTGGTTGCATCTGCGATCTTCCGGTCAGCCACTCGACCCAGTCGCTACCTCTATCGGCCTCGCTTGCGATTCGAGTTGATGGAAGACCGACGCATGCTGGCAGTCAATCTGGTTGCGGACCTGGTCAGTGATTCTCTCGGTTCACAACCAAAAAACTTCACGGAAGTAGGCAGCGAAGTGTACCTTTCGGCGGATGTGGATGCCAATGGCGACGGTTTTGTTGATGGATACCAGCACTTGTTTCGCTGGACCCCAGACTCGCCACTCGATCCTCCAGTTGAAGTAGTTGTGACTCATGACATTGAGGTGTCTGAGGACTTTGAGGCCAATGAATTCCCACCTCGATTGTCGGTTATTGGTGGTAACGTTTATTTCTACGGAACGCAAAACGGGTCTTCAGCGTTGTTCGAATACGACAGATTGACAGAATCAACGATTGCTATCACTGGCTCGTTCTTTCCAGTTGATCTGACCGTTGTTGGGAGTTTGCTTTTTTTCACCGATCCAGGCGCTGGTGGGCTCTATGAAGTGGATGGATCGGTACCTAATCCAACCAGCTCGACCATCCTAACGTCCGGTGTTGTGGATATTCTGCCATTCAATCAGGACTTGTATTACCTTCAAATCGACTTCGGTAGCCAATCGATGGTTGTGGGTCGCGTCCAAGCGGGTACTACAGTTGTGGTCGCCACTATTCCTAGCAGCGGACCTTTTGTGCCGGATAATCAATCGGAACTATTTGTCGCGGGAGGTGAGCTGTTTTATGTCGGCATGACGGAGATCTGGCATATTGATGTGACAAGCCAGGTAGCGACATCAGTTTCTAGTAATCTACAACGAGTCAATCTGTCTGCCACCGTGGCCCGCGACCTGGCGAATGTAGACGGTACTTTGTTTTTCGTAAATCAGTTGGGGGCGCAGGATCAAATCGGCTATGTAGAGCCAGATGGTAGTGGTGGTTGGAACAGTGGTTTTTTGAATACAAGTACAAACCCCACCGATCTGACCAGTGTTGCGGGCAGTCTGTATTGGCGAGATAGTCTAGGTTTATGGCGAGCAACCAAGGATACTCAGTCCGCATGGAATGTAGAGCAGATTAGTTTTTCCCAACCGGTTGATTTGGGAAGTCTGTTAAACATTGAAGATGCCTTGTTCTTCCGAAGTGGCGGGAATCTGTGGGCGACCATTGGCCTAGTACCTGTTCTCTACGATGCAAGCACCTTTGTGGTTGCTCCCGACGCGCGCATGTGGCATGTTGGCGAGCGTTTGTTCATGACAGGCCAGGACGTCGCTGATTCACCCGTTGGTCAAGAACCGTACTACTTTCAATTCGATTACGACTTCGGTGATGCGCCCGATGGTAATGGACCCGATACCGATTCTGATGGCGTTGCCGATTTCAATGATTCTGAGCCGGACAATTCGAGTAACTCGTTAGAAATCGTACCAGGGCTGTTGGCAGGTTATTCGACAGTTCTGGCCTCCGATGGAGCCCGGCATCGGCTATGGCCCAACTTTCTGACACTGGGCTCGCCACCAATTGACTACGAAATGGATGGCCAGCCGAGTTTGGATGCAGATGGCGACGACCAAACTGGGGCAGGAGTTGTGGACGACGAGGACGGCGTTTCGTTCAACGTCAACGGCTTAGTGACGACATCTCTACCGGTGGGACAACAAGTGGAGATCTCGATCAGTACAAGTGCACTTTCGACTCAGGCAGACGTAGTATTGGAGGGCTGGATTGATTGGGACCGAGATGGAAACTGGAATCAAACCGCCGACCATCTCGGCACATTTAACGTAACCCCTGGTACGGTCTATGTTTTGCCCGTGACGGTTCCTTTAACGGCCAGTGCCGGACCAACGTACGCGCGGTTTCGAGTCAGTACGCTCGGCACGGGTGCTTCTCCCAGTGGTCAAGCTGACGATGGAGAGGTAGAGGATTACCGGCTCGACCTGATCCCAACGGCGTCTGGAACGGTCTTTCATGACCGCAATGCCAATGGAGTTAGGGACATCGGCGAAGAAGGTCTGGAGAATTGGGAGATTAACAACGCGGTCGATGCAAATTCTACGGCCTCAAATGGCGACGGACTGTACTTTTTGACATTGCCGATTTTTCCGCAAGGCGGTCAACATGCATACATTATTGAAACGCTGGAACCCGCTTGGAGGAAGAGTATTCCCATTGCGCTCGGCTATCCTCTTGGTAACAATGAAAGTGCCGCCAGTTTGGATTTTGGCAATTACTTGTCGGGCTCAATCCACGCTTTCAAGTTCTATGACAGAAATGCCAATGGGCAGTGGGACGATGGTGAACTGCCATTAGAGGGTATTCCATTCCAACTAAGCAGCCTCACCGAGGATACCTATTCAGCTGCCAGTGGTCCGGATGGCATGGTGCATTTCAATGATTTGAAGCCGGGCCAATACATGTTGACGGAAGTAGCCGAGGGATCGCAGTACTCTCCGACTTCGCCAAGTGCCATCAACGGTGTTTCCTTGGAAGTGGTCAGCGGGCAGGAACTTGTTTCCAATAACCATCCGTTGCCGCAGGTTTGGATCAATGAGTTCCACTACGATAATCAGAGCTTAGACACAGGGGAATTTGTCGAAATTGCTGGTGTTGCTGGGACGAACGTTAGCAATTATCAACTTGTCTTTTACAACGGTACGGGCTCGTATTACGGCACTCAAGCTCTTACAGGTAGCATCCCTGACGAGAACAACAGCGGGTTTGGAGCCATTTTGGTTTCGCTACCGGTGAACGGAATTCAAAATGGCCCGGATGGGATTGCACTCATCGATGCTGGCGGAAATCTGATGGAATTGCTCAGCTACGAAGGTAGCTTCGTAGCCATTGATGGACCTGCCGTTGGTTGGACATCGGCCGATGTTCTCGCCATTGAAGATGGAACCGATCCTGCCGGTCTCTCATTACAGCGAAGCGCCTGGTGGGGCAGCAGTTGGACTGGCCCAAGCGTCGCATCACCGGGACTACTGAATGCATGGCAGGAATTAGCCTTGTCCTACTTCACACAATCACTCGTGTCGGGCAGTTTGGATTTTGGAAATGTTATAGCTGATTTTGGGGACGCACCGGATCCGAGCAAAGACAGCGATGGAGATGGCGTCCCTGACTTCAATGATGTCTTTCCAAATGATTCGGCGAAAACAATTGAGTCGATTCCCGGCCTAGTTGCGTACTATCCGACGACACTGGCAACCGATGGGGCCCGACATCTGCAGTCACCGCTGTTCCTAGGTAGTCAGTGGGATCCAGAACCTGATGGATTGACCGCCGCATACGCGGATGGAGACGACTATGACGACCTAGACGATGAGGATGGAATAGGGTTTTCGGTTGTCGTGGCTGGCGGACCCGCGTTACCGCACGATTGGTTGATTGCCGGGCAAGAGCTTCAGCTAACTGCAAGCGCCTCAGGGCCAGGCCACTTGCGTTATTGGTTTGATTGGAACCAGGACGGAGATTGGGATGATTCTGGCGAAGACTATTCGCAGTTGATTACTTCGGCGGGCAATACGTCTTTCTCGATTACGGTCCCTGAAACTGCAAAACCTGGTTGGACGTATGCCCGCTTCCGTTTGGCTTCGAACGCTGCGGAGATTCTGGCACCAACGGGGCTGGCAACCGACGGTGAGGTGGAGGATTACCGACTGTTTGTTGCACCTGGGCTGGATTTGGGCGATGCACCGGATGTCTATGCGACAACTCTGATTGAAGACGGTGCGAGGCACATAGCAATTGGATCGCGTTTGGGAGATTTACGTGACATCGAAAGCAACGGCACTCACTCAAACGACGCGACTGCCGATGACTCCACGCTCTTAGACGACGAGGACGGTGTGAGTGTGAATGGCCTATTCATCACTGGACAAGTGGCATCGGTCACGGTCAAAGTGCGTGGCGTTTCAGATCTTCATAGTTTGCCTCACGTCAATGCCTGGTTTGACTGGAATGGCAATGGTAGCTGGAGCGACGCAGGCGAGCATATGATTGTCGATGAAACGGTAGCCGCAGGCGACATCGGATTCACCTTTGCAGTGCCTCAAGCTGCTGCGGCTGGATCGGTCGTTGCCAGATTTCGCATTTGCGAGGAGGCGAGTCTGGGACCAACCGGGTTAGCACTTTCCGGGGAAGTTGAAGACTATGTGTTTGTTGTTATGGAGGATGTGGGGCTTTCTCTGGCTGCGTCCGAAAACGCAGTCATCTCTAAAACTGATTTGGGGGGCGAGGCTCACCTGAGTATCAGCCATGGAGTTGGAACAGCAATTGTCGACACGTTTCCCTTGGCCTCTGTTCATTCGTTGACGATCAATGCGACTAGCGGTCAAGGAAATACCATCATCGTAGACTCGCAGAGTGGAGGTCCATTCGCGTTACCGGGCGGTATATGGGCGACGGGAATAGACACGCTCACTGTGATTGGGGCAAGTGATACGCAATCGCAGGCTGCATATTCAACGGCCACAGTTCCCGCAGGACAACCGATATTGACACTAACCGATGCAGGAACTCTCAATGCTATTCACTACGACAGTGTCCAGCAGGTTTCCCTGTCCAACGTATTGCGATTCTCGGCACAAGATACCCTGATCGTCGGACCGTCGCAAATTCTGTCGATTTCGGCAACGGCTCCAGTTGACTTGGGACCGATGACGATCGTCAATGGTGGCACACTGCAATCATCCAGTCCTCTAGTGCTTGGTTCGGGCGAAGGGCTGTTGGCTTCAGGTAGTGTAAATGGCCGATTTTCCGGTGCGCTGGGATCACTAATCAAGGCGACAGGCGACTTGTACATCGGGGATTCTGCCTCCCCGGCCGGATTTGCAACTGAGGGGGAATTGGATGTCGGCGGAAATCTGGTTGAGCTAGTGGATGCGAATCAAGCGACGTTGGGAAGCCTAACGAAACTTGGCGCAACAATCTCGGGCACTTCAGTAGCTGGTAATTTGGTGGCTGCTAATGGTCTGTTGATCGACTTTGGCAGGAATGTGGTGGGTCGAGGATTCATCGACACGCCCAACGTAGATCCTGCAGCAACCGCCCCAATCAGCAAGGTGCTTATGAACAATGGTTCAATAGTAGGCGAGTTTGCTGATGCCATTGAACTAACGGGTTGGGTCAAGGGTGTCGGGACGTTGCACAATCACATCATCTCAGGCACCGACGATCCCGGCTTCAGTCCAGCCAAAGTGTTCCGCGGCTCTGCAACTTACACATCATCCAGCACGACGATCATCGAGATCGGTGGCACGATACCTGGCAGTGGTGGTTTCGACCAAATTAACCATACTGGTGTTGCAACATTAGGCGGAACACTCGACGTTCAGCTGATCTCCGGGTTTGCTGCGAATGTCGGCGAATCGTTTACCATCATGACTGCCAACGGCGGATTTGTGGGCGCCTTTGAGACTAAGCTCCTGCCCACGGCACCTTCCGGTGCAGCGTGGTACATCGATTACGGAACGAACGAAGTCATTCTCCAACTTGTCGACATCGCTCAAGTAACGATGTTGGCAATCGGTGATGGTGTCCATTCAGGATCTCAGCATTCGAACATCACTCAGTTTGAACTGATGTTCGATGGCATTGTCGACATCGACTCAGACGCTTTCACAGTACTACGTCGTGGAGGATTACCAACGGACACGGTGGGCTATAGCTATGACATAACGTATGCGTTCGATGCGACGATGGTCACGATCTATTTTAACCCTGCCTCGACCTTTACTCGAGGAACACAAAATGCGCTGGTCGACGGCAATTACCAAGTAACCATCGATCCGAACAAAGTCCGTCGCGCAGGAACGACTATCACACTTGACGGTGATAACGATGGCGTTGTGGGAGGAGTTTACGAACGAGGAACGTTGGCGGACCACGCCATGTACGCGTTTTTCGGTGATGCGGGCGACAATAGGTATGTGGACCCCTTGGACTCACTTGAATTCCGAAAGAGCTTGAACAAGCCATCGGCCGATCCAGCATACAACGGGCTCTTTGACTTCAATGGCAATGACTTTATCGATCCACTGGATTCATTGTCATTCCGTCTGAACCTCAACAAGTTTTTGCCATTTGAATAAACTTCATTGAAAAGCATGAGAATATTGATGAACGTATACCGGATACTTAGATTTTCGTTCGCAGCCCTTGTCTCTCTGATGGCTAACGCGTTGGGTACAACACATTTTGCAAAAGGAGATCTGATCTACGAAATTGTGTTTGATGCAGCCAGTTACACCGTGACAGTTGGTGGTACGCAAAGTGTTGATGTATTATTTCGGGAAACTCGAGATGGAACGAGTGTGGCTAACCTTGCCGCCGGAGGCGGAGATGGCCTTTACGCAACGGGTTTTATACTGAACTATGCCGCTGTAGTGCCTGGTGGATCATTGGGGGTTTCGCTTAACTCTTTTACTTTGAATGATGCTGTGGACCGATTCGATCCTACATTCACTACGTCAGTGAATGACGTTGGAGCGAAAATCTTTCAATTGAATGCCGCTGCCCGTAACATTTCGGATGGCATTGAAGTTGCCTCCTTTGTGGACGCTGGCAAAGATGTTTATGAAATTAAGATTGGCACCTTCACTTTTCAAAACAATGGGCCCAACGGGGCAATCACAAATCTAACGCTGGGGCCTACGAGCGTTCCATTTGAAAATCTACTGGCAAATTCCAGCGAAGTATCAATCAGTCACTATGGAACCGCGATAGTCTCAAGCGTTCCTGAGCCGGGCAGCTTGGCCTGTGTGCTGTAAGCGTACATCAGAGCCATGTGAGAATTTTTGAGCGTGAGTGGAATTTGGGGTGTATTGTTTGAAGGTACGCGAGAG
>JAGQOY010000458.1 GCA_020427005.1 Planctomycetales bacterium | reverse complement strand
TATATTCAGGACCCTACCAGCGTTTCCGAAGGCTGGCGTAAGTATTTTGAAGAATTTTCGTTGGCGAGCCAATCGCTACTGAGCCCATCGGGCAACGGTGCCTTGCATGCATCCTCCGAACAGGGCGGGGTAGCGCTAGCAGGGGACGAGCCACCTGAGCACGCGAGATTCGTGCGTGACGAAGCTCTGTGGTTGGCGGAAATGCAGGACCGCGTCGACAATTTGGTCCGCGAGTACCGCGTGCGCGGGCACTTGCTGGCCAAGCTCGATCCGCTCAAGCGTCCACGCCCAGGTAATCCTCAGTTGGCCCCCGAGACATATGGTTTGAGCGAAGCCGACTTGACGCGGCCATTTTCATGCCAGAATCTACAGTATGTCAACGGGCGCACACTGGGTGACATCCTGACGAAGCTGCGCAACACCTATTGTCGGTCGATTGGTGCGCAGTTTATGCACATCGACAATCGCACGATTCGCGATTGGTTGCAGCGCAGGATGGAGAGCAGCGAGAATCGAATCGAACTCTCGCATGACGTTCAAGTGCGCATCTACAGTCGCTTGGCCGACGCGGCCACTTTCGAAGAGTTTGTGCGTCGCAAGTTTGTCGGTGCCAAAACCTTTTCACTCGAAGGCGCCGAGAGCCTCATTCCACTGCTCGATCTGGCGCTCGAAAAAGCTGGTCAGCACCA
>JAGQOY010000457.1 GCA_020427005.1 Planctomycetales bacterium | reverse complement strand
TGGTCTGGAAACGAGCGGGGGAAGTTCCCGCCTGAGTAACTGTTAGCCACAGGCTCAGTATCGAGTTTTGCAGCCAGGGTATAAGGCACCCGCCGAAGTCACTGGTTGAAGCGTAAACAGAAAGGTAGCGAGGATGAAAGGCAGGGACTGGCTGTCCCGCCCTGAACGGTATTGAGCTCCGAAAACTTGTAACTGTCGGATTCTGCCCAAGGTCTGTTCACGCTGGAAGGCAACATCTCTCGTCGCGTCATGGCAAGTGGCGGGGGAAGACCCGGAGTCGAAGGCCCATTCGCGCTAACCACGACGTTCCCAGAGCAACCAGTGAGACCCAGAGGTTCTTGAACTGACATGAAGTCCAATCATGGAAGCACCGAGTATGCCTAACGAGCTGAAGAAGCAAGAGCGGCAAATGACTCTCTGGGAGTCGGAGTCGGACATAGTACCGCAGACGGCAGCCACGCAGGCAACCGAAACGAAGCCGGGTAACGCTGGTGAAGGGAAGGTCCGACGGCCAACACGCGATTTAGCCGGACAAACCTCCAGACACAGTGCTGGACCCAGGTTCCGTACCCGGCTGGATCGCATCACTCAAAGGGCAAAACGCGACAGGGCGGCCACGTTCAACAACCTTTACACGCTGTTGACCTATGAGTTGCTGTACGAAGCGTTTTGTCACCTCAAGCCTGGCAAAGCGCCGGGTGTCGATGGTCAGTCGCTGGAAGACTACCG
>JAGQOY010000456.1 GCA_020427005.1 Planctomycetales bacterium | reverse complement strand
TGGACGGCATTGTTATCGCCACACCTCCGCCCCGAACGGCCAGCGACAGACGTATCAGAATACGGCAGCCGAGAGTGCCAAGCAATAGTTTTATAACGGTCCCGCAGGACTGAGTTCTCAGCAGATCAAGCGGGATCCCACATGCGGCAGAGAGCCATGATTGAACTATTTCAAGAACGCAAAGTCCGAACCAGCCTTTCATATGCACTGATCATGTGGAGCGCACCGTGCCTGTAGTAGGAACGCGGCTATTCATAATTGTTTTGGGCGAGCGCGAAAGTTGTCACGCTTGAGGCCGAAGAGAGCCACCGGAAGTTTGAAACGCGGAGGGGCGGAGGAGCGAAGGACGCGGAGTTCAGGTGACGAGATTGGAGCGTCTATTCGAGTTCAGTTCAAGGAAGAAAGGAGTACGGTTGAGGTCTGCAGAGACTTTGTTGAGCGGAAAGAGATGAGAGCCGCAGCATGCCATAACGGGAGCCGTCACCTGGCGGCGGGAGTTGAGTTAGTGTTCAAGCAAACGTCATTCGGCCGTTCAGGTGGACGGCATTGTTATCCGTTGCGATGAATGAACGCGGATTCGTCACGCTCGGTGCCCATTAGAGCGACGATCAAAATATCGTTCGCACTAACATCGAAATGAATGATGTACGAAAACCGCTTCAGGCGACATGGGCGAAGTCCATTTGCGGCAATCGCGAAAAGCAATGGGTTGTCGTGAATACGACGAATCGCAGCCAGATACTCCGCGATGAATTCCTCGCCCAGTCCCTCACGCTTGTCCTCG
>JAGQOY010000455.1 GCA_020427005.1 Planctomycetales bacterium | reverse complement strand
GCAGATTGCACCTATCCGTCACGCTTACGCGAAGACTCGTGTGATTTCTACCAAAACGATCTACTAGCACTAATGGTCCGCCACAAAGAAAGGCTCGGTTGAGACCGCCACATTCTATCCGATGACTAGGCAGCATCGAATGCCCGCCACGCATCAAAGAGCCGAATTGTCACTCGCTCCTTCGCAATTATTGTTTACGACCAAGTCACTCTTTCTTCCTGAATACGCCGAAAAAGAAAAGCTGGGGTTTACCTGAAGGTGTGGTGTGATGGTACTCGCTGCAATTTAGCGGTTCGAACGATGGACCTAGCTCGGCTCGCATCGTGGCTTCATCGTACTGGCAAATCGTTAGGCCACTGCACTTATAGGGACCACCCTTGGCAAAGGTTCCAACGACGAAGTGTCCGCCGATTGGCAAGGATCGGTTCAGCAATTCCACGTAGTGCTTCCGATCGTCTGGTACGAACCCGATCCGAAACAATCGCTCGATTTGATCCTTCAGGTTGCTGGGGATTCGCGAGGCCGTGTGCTTGACGTTGGTGGAGGCCAGTCGTTCCTCGTCGATCGACTGCTCGACGCGAGATTCGAGCACGTTGCCGTTCTCGATATCTCTCAAACCGCCATTGAGGCGACCAAGGCTCGACTAGGCGAACGAGCGTTGCATGTCGAATGGATCATTGCCGACATCACGCAGTGCGACGCTCTTGGTGAGTACGACGTTTGGCACGATCGCGCGGTCTTTCACTTCATCACCGATCCAACTCACTTCGGTCGAACTCTTCGTTTGGTA
>JAGQOY010000454.1 GCA_020427005.1 Planctomycetales bacterium | reverse complement strand
ATCTCGACGGGTTTTTCCTCTGGCGGCCCGTTCACCTGGTCCAGCGCGTCACTGCCGCAGACCAGGTCGATATTCTTGACCGTTGTCTGCCGGATCAACGTCTCCGGAGTCGGCTGGCGAGTGAGATCGAAGAGAGCGGCCGTGGTGTAAGCGGGATCCAGTGCGGCCGCGGCATCGGGACCGATCAGACCATTGGTCAGGCTATGCTGCGGTTCATTGTCGATCAGCAGGACGCGTAAGCCCTGTGAGGCAAAATAGCCGCCCAGGTGAAAGACGCTGGAACTCTTTCCTACGCCGCCCTTACGATTGACAGGGGAGATGACGACGGCTGCCATGCCTTCCTCGAGCAGTGATTGCGAATACGGCCACACTTACTGCTGCGCCGCTTGAAAGTCAAAACAAAAACGTTGCTGCACGCTCTACCCGCTGCTGCATGATCGCGTGTTTCGCACGGAGAGTGGCCTCCGCAGATCTCCTGCATGCACTACGGTGTGGCCTCCTCGATGGCGGATGTGGCTGAGCGTGAACCCAACATCCGCTCAGCAGGCTTTGTTGACGATCCCACTTATCCACAGGCGGGAACAGTGGCGGCTGAGAGTTATATATCTGTTAAATAGAGAGTTACGCTGTGGATAGTGCCCGCCAACCCATTGAAGCGTCGGGCGGATTCAGACCGGCCGGTGTGTAAACCATCGAAACTCGGTGGGTGAAATATCGAAAGTCGGTGTGTAAACCATCGAAAGATGCCCTGGGTGGGTGAAGTATCGAACGCACGGTGGAGTGGGTGAAATATCGAAATGAGATCACCGGTGTGTGAAACGTCGAAAGTGATTGACACGGTGGGTGAAATGT
>JAGQOY010000453.1 GCA_020427005.1 Planctomycetales bacterium | reverse complement strand
AAGCACCGAGAACCAGCGTAGCGCGGTGATCCACCAGTCGGACGGTTCGTCTGGAGTCGTGTCACGATAGGCGGAGTACGTCTTGGGACGCGGTTGGAACGCAATCGGTTCAACGTCGTTTCGGGTTGGCTTGGTGACAACCGTCGGAACGGGCTTCGGTTGTGGCGTTGGCTGCGTAGTGTCATCGTCAGCGAACGTGAAGAACGCATCAATAGATTCGGCGTCAATCGAATCGCGTTGCGTGTCGGTCTTTGCGGTTGACATTGCGTTCTCCTTGTGCGCGACGTTTAGTGCAGAACGGGAGCCGTCACCTGGCGGCCGGAGTTGAGTTAGTGTTCAAGCAAACGTCTTTCGGCCGTTCAGGTGCACGGCATTGTTCCCAGGCACTACGCAATGGTTGAATGCACGCGCACCTCGTACTTTGGATTTCATAACGCTACCGCTCCGGGAGTACCAATGCAAGTATTTTAAATGGGTTGTCAAAGCGAATCCGCGCCAGCGAGCAATTCAACGCGGATCACAGTCATCTGCGCCACCAGTCAGGAGGACGAATCTCACGCAAAGCCGCAGAGACGCAAAGTAGAGGTCAGAGAACAAACATCCGAAATAGCTTTGCGTCTTAGCGCCTTTGCGTGAGCCAGATCCGTCGATTTGGAAACAGCCTCAGTTGAAAGCAAACTCCCGTACTTCAGATTAAATAAGCGAGTGCTAACTGAACCTGCACTCCAGCCACTCAGCACATTCTGTTAATCACGCAGCACAGATAGTGTGTGTACTGCACACCACTCGTGAGTCAGTGAACCTGCTGCCTGGGAACGGGAGCCGTCACCTGGCGGCCGGAGTTGAGTTAGTGTTCAAGCAAACGTCTTTCGGCTGCTCAGGTGGACGGCA
>JAGQOY010000452.1 GCA_020427005.1 Planctomycetales bacterium | reverse complement strand
AAAAGTAAACCTACTAAAATTCCAATAATGGCAATTACCACCAACAACTCAACCAATGTAAAACCACGTACTGATTGTCTCATGAAAGCTCCATTCCGAAAAAGAAAAACGTTCATCTACATGCTAAGCACAGCTCAACTGACCAAATACTCACAACGATTACGTGATGGGTATCCCGGTACTCAACCTAATTACTAATCTGAATCTACCTACAGAAATTTGCTGACCAGCGGTTCAGGAATTCAAAACATCAATTATCGGGCTTTCGGGCCCTGCCGACAATTACTAGACACGATTACGTTTTAGTTATCTTCCGCCGTCGGATCGTCAGCGCATATTCCCATGCCGATTCCAATCTCCTGATGGAGAGCGATCAAGGTTGCGCATCAGCTGGTCAGCCCTCAGAGTGCCTCTAGCAGGCTGCTGAAAAAGTCGATTTGCAAAATCTTGTGGACGATTAGCGACCCGAAGCGTCAGTTTTGAAGTTGCGCTTTTCTTCGTGTTTTCATACGGCGACTCGGTATTCTGCAGGCAGAGCGTTTGCGAGTAGACGTTTAAGCTTCGCGATCCCACCGGAAGTTTTTAGTCGATTCGATAGGTATTTTAGCTCGGTAGCGTCGCATTGCTGACGATACGCATGACACAGGCCGTGGAGTCGCTGGGACTCCCACCAGCGTCTGGATTCGTGACTCAGTCGACGATCTTGCATGTGCTTGATTCGTTCCTGCTCCAGGAACAGTACCGTGGTGATCGCGGCTTCTACCCATGCCTTCACGGCGAGGAAGTCTTGAAAGCTGTATTGGGCAAAGCCGAGCGTTGACTTCAATTCCTTGAAGAACAACTCGATCTGCCAACGAAGTGAGTAAAGCTCAATGACTTCGGTCACACTCATGTCCACCGCATTCGTCATCAGAATCT
>JAGQOY010000451.1 GCA_020427005.1 Planctomycetales bacterium | reverse complement strand
CCGTGCTATTGCTGTCCGTGCTATTGCTGTCCGTGCTATTGCTGTCCGTGCTATTGCTGTCCGTGCTATTGCTGTCCATGCTATTGCTGTCCGTGCTATTGCTGTCCGTGCCAATTCCAAACGTGCGAACGATGGCAAGGCGCTGCACACTACTCCCAGTCGCGAACGCGACGATAGATTAAAGCCTCGGACGTAAGTCCGAGGAACAATGCACCGACCATGCGATAGTCGCGAAGCGACGACACGAGCTCCACCAAATTGATTAAAGTTTCTGGGTGCCACTGGCTTTGCCAGTGCGATCTTGTCAAAAGTCGTGCTTTCCAAACCCGAAACATTCTCGAGCTCGGTTTCTTCAATCCCAGCTTGCACTCCGTTTTTCAGACAACAACCAACACGCTGCGCGCCATTCCAATCAAACTCAGAAACCGATTCTTACGCCGAATTACCCGATGCCTTCAAATTGGCCACGCGGCTTACCCCCAGCTGCTCTGCCACAGAACGCAGACGATCTCGACTGCCACCGATGAAACGGCCCAATAATCTGCCGCCACATAGTCGCCTAATCCGAGATTCCCAGGTTGCTGCCGTCGTACCAAGACGCTGCATAATATCAGCTAACTCTGCACTGATAGAGGCCTTCTTATTCCGTACCAATCGCCCGGTATGCTCAATCAGCAATAGATATTGGCCCAGCGTAAAGCTGGCAAGCATCCCTTCGCGTTGGGAATCTATTCGACGACGATCTTCGATCGGCACCAGCCAAAGCCGCTCTTCAAGCCGTTTTGCTCGACGAATGGCCACCACACTTCCTTCGCGCGCTGCCTGCAAGTCATTCTCGCGTCCAAGCTGCTTGACGTGATCAACCCGTGCCTTGACCGATGTATGTTCACTTGCCTCAGGAGCCTTAGCTATACCCGCTGCTACGGGATTCAAATCAATGTAAGC
>JAGQOY010000450.1 GCA_020427005.1 Planctomycetales bacterium | reverse complement strand
CGTGCGCGCTCATCCGGAAATCGGCTACGAAGCCATCTTCCAGGCAGGCAGTCAAACCATCCGGACTCTGATGGCCGAACCAAAGTACTTGGGCACCCAGAGCGTCGGATTCTTTGGGGCTCTGCATACGTGGGGGCGTGATATAAAAGTCTACCACCCGCACGTGCACTTCGTTGTTCCTGGTGGAGGCATCAGTCAAGATCGTTCCAGGTGGGTGCAAGTAGAGCACAACAGGCTGTTTCACCCGTTGCCCGCCAAGCGACTTTACAAAAAACTCTTCGTCGAGGCAGTACGTGAGGCTGGCTTATATGAGAAATTGCCGAAGGGGGTGCTGAAATTCGACTGGGTGGTCAACATCAAGCCTGTCGGCGATGGAACTGCAGTGCTCAAGTACCTCGCACCTTATGTTTATCGTATAGCCATCAGCGACAACCGAATCGTGGCAGTCGACCAGTCCGGCGTAACCTACCGCGTCAAACCTTCCGGAGAAAAGCACTACCAAACTCGATGGTTGCCAGGGGAAACTTTCGTCGCATGCTTCGCCCAGCACATCTTACCTGCTGGCTTTCGCAAGCTTCGCTACTATGGATTCCTCAGTTCCAACAGCAAGCTTCAATTGGCTGACGCACGCTGGCTAGCTTGGATGTGGCGTGGTTGGACCTACTGGGTCGGAGGTGCTGGGCTTCGTGGCACTACTAGGCTCCTAAGCAGCAAACAGACCACTACCGCATTCGGGCTTCTTGAACAAATAATTTGAGCATCGGCTCGACCACTCCTCCACGGCTCACACACTGCATGTAACCCAGAGATCACTCCAGTTCATCGCGATGTCAAATTCTTATTGGTTTTATTGGTTATCCGATATTGAACTTCATTCTATTTTGAGTGACGGTCGACTTGCCTGCAATTGACGTATTGCCTCGTCGGATACGCCGTCACATTCCAACAGAAGTTCTTCCAACGCCGGAAATAATTCTATCGTTTCGAGTCCTTGATCTGTAATAAATCTTGAACTAATTCTAAGATATTTCAAGGTAGGAAGTGATTTTAGAGATGCAACACCCTGATCAGTTATGCTAACGGTTCGCAAGTCGAGCACCTCAAATTTTGAAAAACATCTGATGTACGGAACAGCATCGGCGATTACAGCATCATTTATCTCTTCCGCAGTTGAGTTTCCAGTATGGGTACCCAAAGAAATTCGAACTGGATTCAAGAAGTAGTTGTCATCGTTCACGATCTTACGAAGCCAATTGGGGCCATCTATAGAGTAGCCGCATGATCCTCCAAGTTCCTTTATTGCTATGTTTGCAGCCCTGATGGCACGGTACCGCCGCAATTGGTAAGCAAAAAGGCATGCGACCAGCAAAGTAACAATGAGTGCCAGACGAATTGAGAAACGAAGAAATCTTTTGAGCGTCATTCTATTCATTAACCCTCAATCGGATAACCTCGAGGATCACCTCGTCGCCGGATTTGATGGTTTAGTTAATTGGACTAGCTCGGCGACTGAGGGTGAGTAGAGCAGTCTCTCGGAGTTAGGTTAAGCTTTGTTTTCCCTGTTGCCACCTGGTTCCCGTGGTGGTGTCCCAATATTATGACCATGTCCAATTGAGATCTGCCCCCTCCCAGAACCGGACGTGCGCCGTTAACGCATCCGGCTCCCCACGGTGACTA
>JAGQOY010000449.1 GCA_020427005.1 Planctomycetales bacterium | reverse complement strand
AATAGGGTGACGAAAAATTACCACAAACCGAGCTTCGGGGAAAAGTCGTCGGTAGAACCCGATCTGCTTAAGGATTTCATTGTCATGAAGACCAAATTGTTTTTGATCGGATCCGGGGGCTTTCGCTAGCTTGAATACAAAATCGCGAAAGAACTCTTGAAACAGCTCTTCATTAACTTGAAATGCGCCTTGAGCGCCTGTCCTTCGATCCGTCAAAGCCACGCCGCGATTATATTCCGAAAACAACCGCCGCATTCCCTTGAGAAGAAAATCAAGATGATGCTCCGCAGGGCAAGAGATTTGAGGATGCGCATTGAGCAAACGCTGAAGATATGTAGTACCTGATTTAGGTGGTCCAAAGCAAAGAAACAGTTGCACTACGATTCCTCCTGCGGATCAACATACTATACCTGTTAGTGCAAACGTCACTTAGGTGTAGTGTGTTCTCGCCCGGTGAAACCAAGCTTACTGAAATCTGACCATTCCGACAACCATACAGAGCATTGAGTTTTGATTGAACGACTTCCCATACCGATTGGCCGCAGAGTCTGAGAATGATCCTGGGGACAGGCGTTAGAGGGACGAGCATGACAACAATACATACTCAACGAATTGTGGAGAATGAGCAAGATCCGGCAACGGTATTTTGCACCCCAACGCCAGTCGGTCCTACATTACAATTTGAAAATGCTGGCTAGTAGCAGCGTAATAGTGTAAACAGTCAGGATTGCCAAGGCGTATGGGATTGCTAGATTCATTCCAACTTCTGACCAACGATGCGGGCCTAGCGGATTGTGGGGAGCTTCGGGTAAAAACCGAATTTCAACTTGCTGTCCCAATTTGGGTTCATCATAGAACTGCATGCGCTCCAGTTTTGCCTGGAATTCATTGCCTAACGAGTCACGATATTGCAAATGAAAGAATTCCCCGAAGGGACTCGGCGGTGGCGGGGCGACCGCGACGACCGTAGCTTCCACATCAGGCAGCGCATTCCAACGCATTTGGATCCAAGTGGCTCTGGCGGCCAGTACGCACATCGCCACTATCAACAATCCTTTCAAAGTAAGGCTTGCTCCACTGCGGGTACGAAGTTTGTTTTTCGTTGTCGGAATGTGCCCCGTTTCTGACATTACCTGTTGTGGGCGATTCCAGCAACCAGTACCCAACTTAGGCACAGATTCTTGGTTGCAAATATGCAAGCAGATGATGGTGCCACGTCTTACCGTACAACCAAGTCCGAGTGCGGTAAGCCATAGAGTGCCAAAGTTGAGGAGCTGAGCGTCGGTGGGCAGGTTGGATTGATCTATCTTACGGATTGCTTGCAGTTGCTGGTTGGGTTCGTAGTCATTGCACCAGAGTGTTGCTGAATCCGGACATTTGAAAAGTCGTACCAGCTTGTGAATTGGTTTCCCAATGACTTCCCAACCTGCAAAGTTTACCTGGGAGTGCGAAATGTCTAGACGAATCAACCGTTGGATCGGGCCGTCCGAAAAAACCAGCGTTGTATTAATTTCAGAGACATGAGTTTTAATTTTATCCTTGCCTCGTGCCACGTCCTGATTTACGCCTGAGAGACGCAATGCAGAGGCGACCTCTGCCCTGGTCATGCCAAGTGAAATTGGCCCCATGCCACGTCCCAATTCGACCAACCAGAAACTAGGTTGCATTTTGCCTTTCTCCAGGGCGAACTAAGGAAACATACGAAAAGAAAAGTTCGAAAATGAACTTTGCGAACACTAAGGAAGCGGAAA
>JAGQOY010000044.1:13579-39288 GCA_020427005.1 Planctomycetales bacterium | reverse complement strand
GCTGGGGACCGCTATTTTTTTGACGTGCAGTCTCATACCAATGCTGGCAACTCGCGTTGGCAACTGATCGACCCTTATGGAAATCCCCTCTTTTCAAGTTCCTTCAGCAGCGACGTTGAGGTCGTCACGCTGACACAATCTGGCGACTATGCATTACTGCTGGAAGGCGGGATAAGCGATTCGACGGCGGGTGCATACACCATTAATGTTCAACCCGTAACTTTTGCCACCGAACCACTGGAATTCAATCAACCGGTCAACAATTCACTTTCGGTCTCTGGTGAACAGGATATTTATACTTTTGATGGAGAGGTTGGCCAGCGAGTCTATTTTGATCGCCTTGCGCCATCTAGTTTCGTCATTCTACCAACACTGCTCGCACCCAGTGGCAATTCAGTCTTCAGTTTCGGCAGTGTCGTTTCCGATTTTGGTCCCTTCTTCCTGCCAGAGACCGGCACCTACCAATTGAAATTTGACGCCGTGGGAGACTCCACGGGGGACTATGGCTTTCGACTCTATGATGTGGCTACTGTTCCATTCGTGTCCGAAAGCAACCAGTTAACAGGTACCCTCGAACTTCCACTCGGTGGCGATCTCTTTCAAATCGACGCTTCGGCCGGTCAGAAGTTAGTCATAGCTCCGCGCGATGACATATTTGTTGGAACCGCAGAGCAAGCCTCTCGAGCCTCCGGCTCGCTGGTGGCGTTTGGCAGTAATGAGGATGGCTACGAAGCCATCTCGGCAGGCTTGAACTTGGATGTCTACCGACCTGGCGCCGCCGTGAATGTAATCTTGGTGAGCGACGAGGATCGAGATGTGCTCGATCCGAGTGCGACGTTCGCGTCAACCTTTACTGCCCTGGATCTCGTCGATGCCAGGCTCAATGGAGTACATGACGCGACGTTCGTGGACAGCACCAATCGTAGAGCGCTTGGTGTCGACTCGCAGGGGAATGCCTACCTTGCTGACGGGGCGGGCGGTTTTATTGCTTCGGCTGGCGGAACTTTTGTATCGACGGTTCGGCCCGGTCAGACGACCAAAGCGGACTACATCGACCTGGCATGGGCGCTGAGCGGTGCAGCTTGGGACGTGAATCTGCTCCGCGGAGGTGGCTTGCCTGCGGAATCGTTTACTAAAGCGTTCGTTGAGGTAAAGGCCGATGAGATTGGGCGGCAATTGGCCATCGACTTGGTAGCTTCCAATTCCAACGCAGGCTTTCAGAATCTGACAGGCTCACTCTCAGGCATCGGTCCAGGTGAAGTGGCCAACTTTGATGTCCAGTTAACCAGTGATGGTACTCCACAGGCTTTTGATCTCTTATTCACGCATCCCGGTAGCAATCTAATTCTGGGCCAAATTCCAGTCGCCCTCAACGTTGCCGACTATAACTATCCAGTTCAGGCGGTCGATGCCGATGGTGACGTCATCACCTTCAGCCTGCTCACTGCTCCAACCGACGCTACGATTGATTCGGTTACGGGACGAATTACGTGGTCGCCCCCCGGAGAAGGTCAATATCGCTTCGTCGTGCAGGCCGACGATGGTCGCGGCGGGCGTGATGCACAAGATTTTGAAGTGCTGGTCACCTTCGGTGCTGCTAACACGAATCCGCAAATTGTTTCATCAGCACAAGTTGAAGCGACGACAGGGCTGCCGTTCGAATATCAAGTTCAAGCAACCGATGCAGACGGTGATTTGTTGAGCTATTTCCTCGACCAAGCACCCGATGGCATGGTTATCGACCGAGAAAGTGGTCGCGTCAGTTGGACGCCAACTGCAGCCCAGATCGGTCCGCAGCAAATGAGTGTGCGCGTCCTGGATGGCCGTGGCGGTAGCGCTGCTCAAAGTTTCACACTCAACGTAGGAGCGGATACAGGCAATCATCCACCGCAATTTGTTTCTACTCCGCTAACGACCATTCCCCATGGAGAGCTTTATCGTTACCTGGTTACGGCCAACGACCAGGACAACGATCCCATGAGCTTTGATCTCGTGGTAGCGCCGAAAGGGATGACTGTGGACGCGACGGGAGCTGTCGTATGGCGCCCTGTTACCGACCAGGTGGGAGACAACAATGTCATTCTACGAGTTCGCGACGGACGCGGTGGAATTGCGCTGCAGTCGTTCCAGGTCGCAGTAACGGCCCCTGGCACGTCGCCCTGTTTCTCCACAAGTGCACCGTCGACGGATGCTACCGTTGGACGACCTTACCAGTATCAGTTCCTGGCTCAAGATGCCGATGGAGACTCAATCACCTTTAGGCTGGATTCTGGACCAGAGGGCATGACCATCGATCCTCTGACGGGCACGCTCAGTTGGACTCCTGCGTCAGATCAAGTTGGTACCCATGGTGTCGTGATTACAGCCGTCGACAGTCACGGGCTGCGCCGTAGCCTCCCATTCTTCCTAAATGTCCTGGCAAGTAACAATTCTGCAAACAGCACGCCGATCATTACGTCTCAGCCTCGAACCAGCATTGGCCTCGGAGCGACCTATCTCTATCAAGTAGGCATAGCGGATGCCAACAGCGACCCGCTCATGTTGACTTTGCAGTCTGCACCCGCAGGCATGACACTGAGTGCAGATCGCATGATCCAGTGGACGCCAGCGAACAATCGACTCGGCAATAACGAGGTAGTCCTCCGCCTGGACGATGGTCGTGGCGGTGTGGCTAGCCAGTCCTTTACGATTGCCGTCACTTCCACGCGTTCCAACGCTCTACCGCAAATCACTTCGTCACCAATTCTAACGACCGTTGTGGGGCGGCATTATGAATATGAATTGCAGGGAGAGGACTTAGACAGAGATCCATTGTTCTGGAGCCTAGTGACTGCGCCGCGCGGCATGTCGATTCACGAACTGCTTGGTACGATCTGTTGGATGCCGGAAGCAGATCAGGTAGGTCCTGCAGAGGTCATGGTGCGAGTGGACGACGGTCAAGGCGGCTTCTCGACACAATCGTTCACGATCGATGTTCGGGCCGTGAATTTGCCGCCTGCAATTGTCTCGTCACCTGTAACCGAAGGCGCTGCCAACCGCTTGTACCTCTACCAAGTTCAGGCGGTGGATCCCGATGGCGATACTTTAAGTTATTCACTCTCTACCCGACCAACAGGAATGACTATCGATCCGCTTTCAGGCGAAATAAGCTGGATTCCCACCAGCGGGCAGATTGGAAATTCGGATGTGGTGGTGAATATCAGCGATGGTCAAGGTGGGTTAGCGACCCAACAATACAGGATCCTTATTAGCTCGGCGCCCGCAAACCAACCTCCCACGATTACCACCACGCCAACGGTGCTGGCTTCGGCGGATATGGTTTATCGTTATGCTGCAGTCGCTATCGATCCCGAAGGAGATGCACTGACGTTTGCGCTTTTGACTCCACCAGCAGGCATGACCATTGACCCAACTACCGGCGTCCTCCTCTGGACGCCAACCGTCAGCCAGGTTGGTAACCATGCGATACGGCTAACGGCCACCGATACGGTTGGCAATATCGCGGGCCAGTCCTTTACGCTGTCTGTCCAGTCAGCCAATCATCCTCCGGTAATCCGTTCGTCACCATTGCAACTGACGACACCCGAGAGTAACTACCGATACGACGTGTGGGCCAGCGATCCCGATGGAAACCAGCTCCGTTATCGTTTGACATCAGCCCCAGAGGGAATGTCGATCGACTCGCTTGGCCGAATTGCTTGGCGTGCAACAACAGATCTTGGCAGCCATCCCATTTCCGTCGAAGTAATGGATTCGTTCGGTGCATCGGCCATTCAAAGTTTCGAACTGTTGGTCGAGGCCGACACGGAATTGCCGAGTCTGTACATTGATTTTGAATCACCGGCAGAGCGCGGAACCAGCGTCGTCATTTTTGTCTCGGCTACCGACAACGTGGGCATCGTGAATCTCGTCTTGACGGTCGATGGAATTCCTCTGGCAGTGGATGCGGCTGGCCGCGCAGAGTTTGTGGCAGACCAGGTTGGAACCTTCGAAGTTGTGGCCACAGCCTCCGATGCGGCGGGCAACAGTCGCACTGTCTCTTCATCATTGTTGGTAGTCGACAACAGCGATCCCAACGCTCCTGGAGTGGAAATCGCATCGCCGAGCGACGGAGCGGTCATCACTAGCCCGGTCAGTGTCTTGGGGACGGTCAACGATACCAATTTGCTCCTCTATAAATTGGAAGTGGCACTGCTAGGTAGTTCCAGTTTCACTGAGATTGCCCACGGGACTGCACCGGTAGCGAACGGAGTGCTCGGCACGATCGATCCGACCATGCTGCAAAACGACACTTACGTTTTGCGACTGACCGCAGTCGATACGGCTGGCAACTCGGCCTCAACTGAGCAAACGATTCACGTTGAAGGCAATTTGAAACTCGGCAATTTCAACCTGTCGTTCGTTGACTTGACGATTCCCGTATTCGGAGTGCCGATTTCAGTTGGCAGAACATATGACACACTGAATGCAGCTCAGTCCGATGATTTTGGATTTGGCTGGCGACTGGAATTCCGCAACATGGACCTGCGTACCAGTGTGACCGCAAATCCACTTGAGGCATACGGAATTTACAATCCATTCAAGGTCGGTAGTCGCGTCTATGTCACCTTACCAGGTGGCGAACGACAAGGATTTACCTTCCGCCCCAACGTGGCGTCGGGTTTTCGCGGTAGTTTTCTCGGAATCTTCGAGCCGCATTTTGTTCCGGATGCTGGCGTCAAGAGTTCATTGACGGTAGTCGCAGCTGATCTCCGCATTAGGGCAGACGGTACGGTGTACGACTATTCGACTGGGGCTCCCTTTAATCCAGCAGCTCAAGCATTCGGAGGCTCGTATTTGTTGACAACCAAAGATGGTATTGCTTACGACATAGATGCCAACTCGGGCCAGCTCACTGCACTCAGCGATCCCACGAACAACGTCTTGCAGTTCACCAGGGCAGGAATTTCTGGCCCAGATGGAACCTCGGTTTCATTCGAACGCGATCCACAGGATAGGATCGTTGCCGTAGTCGATCCAGCGGGGAATCGAATTCACTACCAATATAATGTACAGGGCGACTTAGTTGCGGTAACAGACCGCATGGGCAATACGACGCAATTCAATTATCGGGCAACTCCATCTCATTATCTCGATGCGGTCGTCGATCCATTGGGACATACCGGCGTCCGAACCGAATACGACAGTCAAGGACGACTCATTAAGTTGCTTGACAGCGCTGGCAACCTGGTCCAATTTTCCTATGACCCCACGCAGCTCATCAATACCTTCACCGATCCCCTGGGCAACAAGACGACTGAGATTTACGACGAGCGAGGGAATACTCTTCAGCATATTGACGCGCTTGGCGCAGTCACCCTACGGACATTCGATTTCGAAAGCAACTTACTGACCGAGACTGATCCCTTGGGACGCACTACGAGCTTCACCTACAATAATCGGGGCGATGTTTTGACAAAGACAGACGCGCTGGGCAATACGACATTTTCTATGTTCGCAGAATTCACCTTTGGCACCTCGGCGCTGTCGGCAACACGTGGTGAAGCGGCTGCTCCCTTTTCGCGAATTTCCACACTAACCGATGCTCTAGGCAATACAACCACGATCGAATATAACCGATTTGGAAATCTCACTTCAACTACGGACCCCAACGGAAATGTAGTCGTTGTCAACTACGATAGGCCCAGTAATCCGCCGACAGCAATCACAGACTCGCTCGGTAAAACGACTCAGTACGAGACAATTAATGGAATGCTAGTTCGAGAAATTGACGCGTTAGGCCATGCTATTGCGTTCACCTATGACGGAAATAACAATCGACTTTCGGCGACCGTCAATCAGACAGCTTTGGATGGCAGCCTTCGAGTTCTCACGAGCCGTACCGAATACGACGCAAATGGTCGCGTCATAACGACAACCAATCCCGACGGTGGAATTACGCGAATCGAATACGACGCGAATGGCAACAGGACAACCACTATTGACACTCTTGGACGCCGAACAGTTTACCTATATGATTATCGCAACAATCTCATTGAGACTATCTTGCCAGATGACACGCCTGATGATCTGGCAGACAACCCTCGTCAGAGTATCGTGTACGATGCGGCTGGTCGTGTCATTTCACGAATTGATGAACTCGGCCAGTCAACGACATATCGGTACGATGCTGTAGGAAGACGTATCAGCACAATCAACCCGGATGGCACATTCACTCAAACCAAGTTCGACGCTGCCGGTCAAACCATCGAGCTGATTGACGAACTGGGTAACCGTACTGTACTTGAATACGACGCCAACGGATTGGAGACTTCTCGACGCGATGCATTGGGCGGTGTGACCACAACTACCTATGATGCTGCGGGCCGCAGCCTTGCAGTTACTAACACTTTGGGGCTAACCACGACATTTGTTCGCGATGCGGTGGGTCGAAGAATCGAAACCACGAACGCTGACGGAAGTTCCGAAAAACTCGAGTTGAATGCTAGTGGTCAGGTCGACGCCAGAATCGACGAACTTGGCAATATCACCCGTTACCAGCGCGATGCTTTAGGCCGCGTAGTTGCAATCATTGATGCCCTTGGCAACCCAACGAATTACACGTATGACGAACAGGGCAATCTGCTAGCTACAGTTCTGAATATGACTGCCGCCGATGGAACGCAACGCGCACTCATGACGCAGAATTCCTATGATGCCCTGGGACGGTTGACCATGACCATAGATGCAGAGGGTGGAGTTACTCAGCATGAATACGATGCAGCAGGCAATAGAACCGCAACCGTTGATGCTCTGCGGCGACGTACTGAATTCGTATATGATGATCGTGATCAGTTGGTCGAAACTATCTATCCCGATAACACGCCCGCCGATCCGTTAGATAATCCGCGTTCGTTTTTTGTGTACGACGCAACACACAATCTAGTCGGCAGCATCGATGAGCTCGGTAGGCAGACAACCTATCTGTACGATTTTATGGGTCGACTTGAGAAGACGATATATGCAGATGGCGCGACCGAGGAAAATCAGTATGATGCGTCTGGCCAGATTAGTGCGCGAATTGATGCGCGCGGTAATCGTACCGAATATCAGTACGATTCCAATGGACAGTTGGTTAGCCAGCGAGACGCTTTGGGTATCGCACAGAGCTATGTGTATGATGTCGGCGGTCGGCGAATTGCTGATACCGACGCGTTGGGACACACAACGCATTTCGAGTATGACTCGCGACACCAATTGATACGCACCACGTTTGCGGACGGAACGTTTGTTGCATACACCTACGATGCGCACGGTCAGTTAATCGAACAGACCGATCAATTGGGACGCAAGACGCGATACGAGTACGATGCCGTTGGCAACAACACGGCTGTCGTCGATGCACTCAATCAGCGATCCGAGTATGCATTCGACGAAGTTGGCAACCTTGTTAGTCAAAAGGATGCCAATGGGCATATAACGCGTTATGAGTACGATGCCTTGGGGCGGCGCACATCCACGCAACTTCCGTTAGGCCAGCTCAGTCTAACAACCTTTGATGCCACTGGTAACGTCGTATCGATTCGAGATTTTGACGGACAGACGGTAAACTATGATTATGATTCGCGGAACCGATTGTTATCCAAGAACTTTCCCGACTCGAGTGCCGTGTTGTTTGCCTATACACTCACGGGCCAACCAAGTTCCGTAACCGAGGGACGTGGCATAACAACATACACATATGATGACCGCGATCGCCTGCTCACTCGCACCGATCCTGATGGATCACAAGTGACTTACGACTACGACCTCGCAGGCAATCGTACGACATTGACCACGATTTTGGGCGCACAAAGTCAGTCAACGGTCTATGTGTACGACGCGCTCAATCGCATCGAAACGGTCACTGATCCAGAAGCAGGGGCTACAGTTTACACCTACGACGCGATAGGAAACTTAGCGAAGACTGAATTGCCAAATGGCACGACGGAGACCCGTGAATACGATATTCTCAATCGCCTGATATTCATCGAAAATCGCGGTCCTGCTGGAGTCATTAGCAGCCAATCTTACACATTGGGGGCTACAGGACGACGCGATGCGGTCGTTGAGAATGACGGTCGGCGTGTGAACTACGCTTTTGACGGGCTCGACCGAATCATTGAAGAAGAGATTGTCGACTCAGTGCTCGGAGACCGGACCTTCGACTACTCTTATGATGCTGTTGGCAATCGGCTCAGCCTGGTCGACTCAAGCGAGGGGCGAACTGAATTTGTTTACGACGCTAATGATCGGCTGGTCTCAGACCTCGCAAACGGGCAGACGACGCTGTATCAATATGATGACAATGGAAACATGCTGGGGCGTTCCAACGCAACCGACTCAGTTTTCTATCACTGGGATTTCGAAAACCGCCTGATTTCGGCAGACACCAATGGCGATGGCACCGTCGACGTGGAGTACGAATACGATACAAGCGGGAACCGCGTCTCGCAAACTCACACAGGTGAAGAAACACGTTACTTGATCGATACGGTTCAGCCATATACCCAAGTCTTATTGGAATATCGTCCTGACGGCTTGGTCATTTGCTCGTACGTTTACGGCAATGGTTTGATCAGTCAGAGTCGTGAGGGCGCTCAGCTGTTCACGCTCGTAGACGGACTGGGCAGCGCCCGTGTCGTTGCCGACGCAAATAGCACGATACTGAATCGTTACGTATACGATGCCTTTGGACGGATTCTCCACCAGGATGGCAGCGCCACGAACAACTACTTGTTTGCCGGCCAGCAGCGAGACTTTTCGTTGGGGCTCGATTACTTGCGCGCGAGATATTACGACCCGACCTTGGGACGATTCATTTCGACCGATCCATTGCGGGGATTGTTTGCCAACTCGAATGCGTTGCCCGCGTATACTTACGTCGGCAACAATCCCGTAAACCGCATTGATCCGACTGGCTTAATCGTCTTCACGCTGACAGAAACTCAGGCAGGAGCGTTGCTGGGAGGCATCCTGGGCGCTATCGAAGGTGGTATTAACGATGGCTTGAGTGGAGCTCTAAAAGGCTTTGGAGTGGGAGCCCTGTTTGGATTGGCAAGCGGCTTTGCCATCGGCAGAATTGCTGCCTCGGCTGGAGGAAGTGTGGCTGGCGCCTCAGCAGGCGGACTCTTGCTCGAAGAAGCGACTGTTGGTCAAACGATCATGGCGAACTTGCCGGCACTGGCGCTCATAGCCGGTGCAGGTGGGGTCACCGAGGGGATCATCACTGGTAATGAAGGACGCTTAGTATCCTCGATACTAGGGCTGTTCTTGTTAGGTGCTTCCGAAGGCTCGAGTTGGCTTGGATATAAGAAAGGCTCTGGCAAGGGTTCTGTCGCTAACGCAGCCTCAGATCGTGATGAACGACTGACGCGCGTGGCCGTTGCGGAAACCACTGAGGCCGATATTGATTTGCAAGGTGCGGGGCTGGGAACTCAGGCA
This sequence comes from Planctomycetales bacterium, assembly GCA_020427005.1. GTDB lineage: Bacteria > Planctomycetota > Planctomycetia > Pirellulales > Pirellulaceae > Aureliella. The sequence continues at coordinate 29,826 of JAGQOY010000044.1, read as the reverse complement.
GAGAACATGAAGGCCTTGTTTAATGGAAAGCTGGGAGCGGAAATCAAGAGCGTGGAGGGTTACACGGGTAATGCGTATGCTGACGTCGTGCATACAATGAGGGCACCACGCAAGATACTAGTCCTACCAAGAAGTGAAACCGAGAATCCTGGCTTGCTGGATTACATTGAGGCTCGCACCCGAGTTGTGTATCCCGATCCCTACAAACAAATCAACAACAAGTTTGGACCATCGGCCGTTATCGAGATCTGGGCTCAAGACGAAAATGGAATGCTGGAACAAATTCGCATTTACGCTCAGTATCAGTATGGCGAGATGGCCAACGGTCTTATTCCCTTCGTCCCTAAAGCAGTGCCCAAACCCACGCCGCCTCCCGCGGATCCTTACGCACCCACCGTTCCGCAGCTACCTCAAACAGCGCCCGGCAGTGAAGGAGATTAGCCATCGGACACACCCCAATGGCTGCGGAAAAAATCTTCACCGAAGGTCCAATCCAGGTGTCCCGAAATGCCAGATTGCTGTCCTTCACGTAGTCGATAGAGGGAGATTCTCCCACTATTCGCACGACGACTTAAGGCTCGAGGCAATTGAACGAAATCAGCTCCACTTTACGTAAGGAATCGAATATCATGATGTTATGAGCGATGTCACCCAAATACTAAATCGAATTGAAAACCACGATCCGTCAGGCGCGAGCGAGTTGCTGCCTCTGGTATATGAGGAATTGCGACAATTGGCGCGAAACAAGCTGGCACGCGAAAGGTCAGGTCAGACGTTACAAGCTACCGCCTTGGTCCACGAAGCCTACTTGCGTTTGGTTGACAACGAGAACAAGTCGGCCTGGGAGAATCGGGCTCATTTCTTTGGCGCCGCAGGCGAAGCTATGCGAAGGATACTGGTTGAGCAAGCTCGCCGAAAAAACGCAGTTAAAAGAGGGGGCAACGCTAACCGAGTTTGCCTAAACGAAGAATTAATTGTGACTGGACCCGTAGATATTTCCCCCGAGGAATTGATTGCTTTGGATGAGGCTTTGCAAGAATTTGAGGCTATCGATCCGATTCGCGCGCGTGTGGTAAAACTCCATTACTACAGTGGCTTTACGCTGCCTGAAACTGCCGAAGCCTTAGGTGTTTCTTTGGCGACTGTGAAACGCCAGTGGGTCTTTTCTCGTGCTTGGTTGTTCGGAAAACTCCGCGACCGTTGAAGTCGTCACCGCTTTCGTGACTAGGCTTCATGCTTGCCACATTCAAATTTTCAAATTCCGATCTCCAAGGTTGGTTTTTGTGCAAATCTAGTTCGTATCCACTAGTTTATCCAAGTCAGCAATTCTCAATCCAATTACTAAGCGGCATATATGGAAACCTCCATCGATCGCGTTGAAGCAATTTTTGCTGGAGCCTTGGAACAAGTTTCCGAAGAAGCTAGAAACAAATTTCTAGATCATGCTTGTGAGAATGACCCTGGGCTTCGGCAACAAGTAAGTGAATTGATTGAGAACCATTTTTTGGCCAGCGATTTCTTGAAGCTTCCTTCCCTTGTGGAAAGTCCAACGCATGGCGAAAAGCCGGGCGACTCGATCGGCAGATACAAACTGCTAGAAGTGCTGGGAGAGGGAGGTTTTGGCATAGTCTTTGTGGCTGAACAGCAACTGCCTGTTCGGAGAACAGTCGCCTTAAAAGTGCTCAAACCGGGCATGGATACCTCTCAAGTTGTGAAACGATTTGAGATCGAACGACAAGCACTAGCCCTGATGGAACATCCGGGAATTGCTCGCGTTATTGACGGCGGCGTCACAATTGCGGGTCGTCCCTATTTTGTAATGGAGCTAGTTAAGGGAATACCGATCACCAAGTTTTGCGATGACAATAACCTTCCCATTCGCGAGAGATTGTCTCTGTTTGTTGATGTTTGCTTAGCGGTTCAGCATGCTCACCAACGAGGCATCATTCATCGTGACCTTAAACCTGCAAACATACTTGTCAGCGAATTTGATGGACATCCAAAAATCAAGGTAATCGATTTTGGAATAGCAAAGATACTCGATCAGTCGGTGGGAAGTTTCACACTCGTTACCAACCCACGTGCGATTACTGGAACACTTGAATACATGAGTCCCGAGCAGACGAAGCTTGGCGAGATGGATATAGATACTCGAACGGATATCTATAGCCTCGGGGTCGTATTGTATGAGATGTTGACGGGTTCCACGCCCCTCACGTCCGAACGGTTGAAGGCTGCGTCGCTAACGGAAGCTCTTCAGCTGATTTGCGAATCGGATGCTCCACCGCCCAGTGCTCGTTTGCGAGAATCGATCGGTGTTCTGGAAAAGATCTCGGCACATCGCCGACGAGATCCAAGCCATTTGATCAAAGAAGTTCGCGGTGAATTGGATTGGATCACTCAAAAATGTCTTGAAAAGGAACGAGGGCGACGTTACGCCACTGCCAACTCGCTTTCGCGCGATGTCAATTGCTATTTGGGCGGCGATCCAGTAGAGGCCTGTCCACCATCGCGATGGTACCTATTGAATAAGTTCTCGAAACGATATTGGCCCGCGCTCACCGCCGCATCTGCGTTCCTTCTACTGCTGATTTTCTCGCTCACCGGGCTGACATTGGCCTACATTAGCGTGAACCGAGAGCGAGAACAAAAAGAACAAGCTCTAGAAGCTGAAGGAATGCGTCGACGGCAGACTCGGGCAGCGTTGGATGCAATGTCTTCGCAAGTCATCGAGGGCTGGCTGACCAAACAAACCGCAATTCTTCCAGAACATAAACAGTTTTTGGAACAGGCCCTACAGTACTACACAGAATTCGCAGCTGATGTGGCACAGGACCAAGAATCGCGGGCCTCTACCGCACACGCGCTTGGTCGGCTTGGATCCATTCACAACTTGTTGGGACAAACAACCGATGCAGAACAGACTTGGTGCATCAGCCGCGATATGTATAAAGCACTGTCCGTTGAATTTCCTGAAACTCCTGAGTATCAACGGGGATTAGCCGAATCCCTGGCGAGTTTGGGGGCGATCTACCTGCAAACTGGTCGCTACGATGAATCGAAAGCGGCCAGAGACCAAAATGTAGAAATTCGACGCAAATTGGTCGCAGATTACCCTGACGTAGCCGAATACAACTTTAGTTTTTCAGTAGCAATTGCAAGGCAGGGGCTATGGATGAAAAACACTGGTGATCACGCAGGAGCAGAAGATGCGTTTCAAACGGCGATAAATCTCCAGCGTAGACTAGTGGCAGATTTTCCCGAAGTGTTAACCTACAAGGAAGACTTAGCCCAGAATTGCATGAATCTTGGGAATCTTTTTTCTATTACAAATCGCAATTCCGATGCGGAGGAATCTTTACTGGAGGCAACGAAATTATACCAACAGTTGGCTAGCCAGTTCCCCAATGAACAAAGCTTTATTAGCGCACACGCGAACGCACTCAATTCTCTAGGAAATGTGTTACGAGATACCGAGCGTTTCGACGATGCAGAGCAGATATATGGAGAATCGTTGCGAATACGCAAACGCATCGCAGCGGATTTTCCTTCCGTACCAGACCACGCACGCAGTCTTGCCCAAACGCTCAACAATCTTGGAATTCTCTACAAGAATTCAAATAGGCTACCTGAATCGATTGAGCATTACCAACACGCATTAGCAATATTCAAGAAGCTCGCCATCGATTATCCAGCCGTAGCCGACCACCAAAACGAGCTAGCCGGCGCGATGGTGAATCTCGGTAGGCTGCACTTGATAGCAAACGATGCGCAGGCGGCGGTGCAACTCCTGATTGAAGCAGAACCGTTCCATCATTCAGCGCTTACCATAAACCCAACGAGCTACGTTTACCGTGTATTTTATCGAAACAATCGTTGGCGGCTGGCCGAAGCGCAACTCAAATTGTCAGATCACATTTCTGCTGCCGCTGCAGCACAACAATTTCTCGACTCTGCGACCGATCCACCACGCGACTCCTATACGGCTGCAACGCTTTTTGCCGGCTGTTTGCCGATTGTCGAACAGGATAGTCAGCTGAGTCCAGAAGCAAAAGTACGAATGAAAACAGACTATACAGCCCGTGCCTTGAGTGCGCTGCGACAAGCAGTTGAGCTGAATGCTGACGAAATAACCAATATCGATACTGACAATGCACTCGCCCCTCTGCGCAGCAACGAAGATTTTCAATCCCTTCTGGAGCGTGTCCAACCGTGACCCTTTACGTGCGAGGCACTGTTTGGGATCGTACAGTGACCGGGAAGTGAAAAGTTTCCATTTCCATTGGCACCACCGTCGTTAGGGCTATCCACGGTTGACCAATTTTTTCTTGTAGTCTTCCGGCAGTCAATTGGGTAAGGCCTCCCATTATTTCACAGTAGTGGCTGATTGGGGAGATAAAACTCTATCTTTCCCAAAGAGCCAAACGCTAACATGTAGCTTGCTGAATAGTCTTGGTTCACTCCGCGAACCAACGGGCTTTGACTTTTGAATAGTCTATGAGCTCTGTTATGTGCCTAGCATAAGTTAGTTGAAATCGGAAAAATTTTTTGGGCAAAGGTGACCGGGATTTCAAGAACACGTTGGTTCGCGGAGCGAAACACGACTAACAACTACAAGCGATAGATCAATATCTCGGCTAGATCTCGAAACGTCGTGAATTCATTCGCTACCTTGAAAATTCGCGCTCACGGAGTGCAAATCAGAAATGGCAACGGAAGCTCAATGCAAAACGACAATGCAGCGGACTATTGGCCGAGGCCATCGTTGGAATTTCGCTAATGCGGAGTACCCATGAGCTGGGATGCATGCGAAGCCAGTAGGCTGTGGGAGAAACTCCAGAAACTTCAGCCAATCCGTCTGTCCAAAAATAGATCAGAGAACGAGCATAGACCAGATAAGATGGTCAGACAAACCAACAGGGCTTTGGGTGAACACCGACGTTTTTGTAAAATGGTGTCTTCGAGTTTCGCATAGTAGTTAGTGTCTACAGATTGGCTCGCAACATGTCTCATAACACAAACGTTAGCCACTGGATTCATCTAGTGAAGGCGGGGGATTCGAGTGCTGCCAGCCACATTTGGCAGCTTTACTTCGACCGCTTAGTTCGTTCCGTGCGTGCTCGCTTGGCTGGGCAAAATCGAGCTGTCTCCGACGAGGAAGATATCGTGTTAAGCGTCTTCGATAGTTTCTACCAAGCGGCTGAAGATGGTCGATTCCCAGACCTGTCTGATCGAGACGATCTATGGAAACTTCTGCTGACGATGGCGGCAAGAAAGGTCATTGATAAACGCAGGCACGATCGGCGCCAGCGACGCGGCGGTAGCGTCAGGCTGCGGTCATTGAACCTAACAGACGACAATCACCAGGTCATCGAGGCAATTGGGAACGAACCGTCTCCGGAGATGGTACTAATGATGCAAGAATCTGTGGATCAACTTTTTTCTCATTTGGGTGTCGGACAACTTCGCGATTTGGCGGTTGCTAAGTTAGAGGGGTTTACGAATGCGCAGCTCGCGAATCGATTTACCTGCTCTGAAAGAACGATTGAGCGTCGTCTGAATTTGATTCGTGAAAAATGTCAGCAGGAATTGGTCGAGCCCAATGAGTATTCGTCAGAAAAAACTACCGATTGCTAGTTTGGAACGGATCGATGATTTGTGTGCCGAATTTGAACGAAAATGGCAAAACGGTGCGCGTCCAACGATCGAGTCCAGTTTGGCTGCGGACGTTTCATCTATGGAACGAGAGGTGCTACTGGCAGAGCTCATAGTTTTGGACATCGACTACCGACGAAAGCGAAACGAAACGCCAACGAAACAGGAATATGTCGATCGTTTTCCTGAATGCTGCACCGCCATCGACGACGCCTTTCGTGAGGGCGAAAGGCGGATTGGAGGATTCACCCCCTTTTCAGTGGGCGATCTAGCTGAGCTCTTTCCTGGACTTGAAGACATTGAGCTCCTTGGCGCCGGTGGGATGGGTGCCGTTTACAAGGCGCGCCAATCTGGGCTCGACCGATTGGTCGCACTGAAGATACTCCCGGAAGAGTTAAGCCATGACATTAAATTTGCCTTGCGATTTACTCGCGAGGCACGGACGCTGGCAAAACTGGGGCATCCAAACATTGTTTCGGTCTATGAATTCGGTAGAGTCGCTGAAACCTACTACTTTCTCATGGAATACGTGGATGGTTCAACGCTTCGAGATATTGTGTCTGCCAGTAGACTGTCGCCACAACATGCTCTAGCCATCGTGCCGCATCTTTGTGATGCTCTGCAGTACGCTCATGACAAAGGTGTAGTCCATCGCGATATCAAGCCGGAGAACATTTTGGTTGCCAAGGATGGGACAGTTAAGATCGCAGATTTTGGGCTTTCGCGGATTCTGGGAAACCAAGGCCAACAGGAACTTCTCACCGGAACGCATCAAATCATGGGTACGCCGCGCTATATGGCTCCCGAACAGTTGGAAGGATCGCGGGGTGTAGACCACCGAGCGGACATCTATTCGCTGGGTGTAGTCTTTTATGAAATGTTGACTGGTGAACTCCCGATCGGACGATTTGCAGCGCCCTCAAAAAAAGTTGAAATTGATGTACGGCTGGATGAGGTAGTGTTGCGGACGCTTGAGAAAGAGCCGCAGAGCAGGTATCAGCGCGCCAGTGAAATCAAGTCGGACGTTCTGTCGATTACCGCAACAAGTGAAGGGTCATTGGATGACACTTCGATTTATGAGGGGAAGCAAGCGGAGAAGCATGAATCCGAAACTGCAGTTCTGGCCAGGCAGGAATTAGCGGCCAGGATGCTGTTGATCCGCCGCCAATTAATGGACCGTGTTGAAAACTCTCTGCGACCTCTATTCCGCGGTCAGATCTGGCAAATATTGATTGGAGTGGCCATTATCATCCTAGGAGTGCAATGCTGGACCCGAAACACGCAAATACCCCATCGACTTGCCAGTGGAATAATCTTGCATGTCTACGGCGTTATCGTGATTTCGCAAGCCGCACTGGTTTGCACCCGGATGCGCCGCATCGATTATTCCAAATCCGTTGCCGACATCCGTGCAAAACTCGAGAGCCTACGATCGGGCTATTTGCAGGCGGGTATCATCATCGGGTTTGTATGGTGGCTGATGTGGATTCCAGTGACGGTTGCGGTCGGCTTTGATGCTGTCATGCATCCATACTCGTTATATCCCTCGCTAGTTGTCGGGATCAGCGGATTCGTTGTTTCGGTCGGATTGTATTGGCGAGTCTTGAACTCGGCCAGTTCCTCCGCTGAAGATTGGAGAAGGAAGCTCTCAGGTGAGAGCATAGCCAATGCATCTCTGGTTCTTGACGAAATCGAGAGGGCGCAAATCCACTGAACATTAGACGCTGATGGCAATGCACAGCACCGGTCAGACTGCCAATCTAAGAAGTAATCTTGGAGAAAGTTGTGCCCAATAAATGTCACATGACAGATTTAACACGGAGACATCTGAGTTCACTGAGCGAAACACGACTAACAACTGCAGGCGATAGAACAATCTCTCGGATAGGTCTCGAAACTTCGTGAATTCATCCGCTACCTTAAGATTCGCGCTCGCGGAGTGCAACTCAGAAGTGGCAACGGAAGCTCAATACAAAACGACAATGCAGCGGATTATTGGCCGAGGCCATCGTTGGAATTTCGCTAATGCGGAGTACCCATGAGCTGGGATGCACGCGAAACCAGTGGGCTGTGGGAGAAACTCCAGAAAACTTCAGCCAAAATGGCTACCCGAGAATAGACCAGAAAACAAGAATAGCCCAGAAGAAATAGTCAGACAATCTGAAGTAATCGTCCTGCGAAAAATTCTGACGTATCGCATAAACTTTCGATTTTCTTGTCGCAATCCTGGCCAAGTTCCCATCTTACTCTATTGATTAGAAAACAACCAAACATTCAAACCACTGTAAATGGCTTGTTTTGTTGAAAAAACCAACGAGCGATTTCGAGGTCGAACGGAAATAGATGTTCGGTATCCTCAATTCCGGCAGCTCTCAAATATGCGGAGGATCCAACTTGGACTCAGACGAGGTGCTCGTCATACGCTCGCAGCGCGGTGACACATCGGCTTTTGAAAGTCTTGTCGCGCGCTATGAGCGATCCGTACTCTCCGTGGCTCGTTCTGTTGTTGCAGATGCACACGTGGCGGAAGAATGCACTCAAGAAGCTTTCGTTTCTGCCTGGTCGGCCATCGCCGGCTTGAGAAAACCATCCAGCTTTGGTGCCTGGTTGATGTTGATAGCGAAGCGGACAGCAATTGGAATCGCCAACTCCGAGAAACGACATTCGTTTGTCCAAAGGCGCGGAGAAATTGAACTATTGGGACAAAATGTTGCCTCACCTCAAGTGGCGGAACTCTTTGAGATGCTGGAGCGGCTTGCCGACGAAGAGCGGTTGTTGCTCACGATGCATTACTTTGATGGACACTCAGCACGAGACATTTCAACAATGACTGGTCGTCCAGTGGGAAGCGTAACGAAGATGATGTCTCGCGCCTACCAGAAACTTAGAATGATGTCTTGGAATGCCTTGGAGGTCAATCATGACTCGTGATCCCAAATTAGATCGTCTGTTTAAAAATGCTCGGCAGGAATTGTACGCTTCACCAAGTGTGGTCGCACAGGTCAGAACGAGGATTTCCCGGAACGAGGAGTGTGAAAGTGACTTGCTTTCAAATCGTAGCCCAAGCGTGCGGGTTCGCTGGCATCTCTATGCCATGCGAATGCTGACAATGGCAGCGGCTGCAGTGCTCTTGGGAATGTTTGCATCGACCGTCTGGAATACGAACCCGGGAAACATTGTTTTTGCCCAAGTTCTTGAGCGAGTTGCCGAGACTAAATCGATGCAGGCGGAAATTACAACTAACAAATTCAAAGGCAGGCTTGTAGTCGCCGATTCGCGTCGTCGGCTCGAGGGTAAAGGCTTTGCCATCGTTTGCGATAGCCAAGCCAAACAAGAAATATTTATTGATACTCAAAATAAAACAGTACACCGAAATGTAGGGCAGTTTATGAAACTGATTCCTGACTGGTATGCTTTGTTTCGCAGTTTGGACACCGTCAAAGAAGAGCAAATTGAGGACTTTACAGATGAAAGCGGCGTGCGCTGCCCAGGTTTTCGCGGAGTGACGATGTTTACGGTTGGTGATCAATCTGAAGCCATCCATGTCGATGTTTGGGTACATCCACGAACTCATCTGCCAGTGCGTGCCGAGCTGGAATTCTCCGAAAGCCCGCAAGACACTGTGTTGTTCGATAACATTCAATTCGATGTCCCGGTACTCGATGAGATGTTCGTAAGCGAAATTCCTGAAGGTTACCAAATAGTAGGGCTGGCGGAAAAGGACTTGCAACCGCCACTAAACGAAGCTCAAGCAGCCGAACTAACGATCATCCCTGGAGTCGGAGTCGGTAGAATTCGTTTCGGCATGTCCTCACAGGAGATTTCCGAGATTCTTGGTGAACCCGAGTTCGTTCAACATGATAGCTATCTTTGCTATCCTTCTAAGGGCTTACAGTTTATCGTTGGTGGTAATGAACTGCAAACCATTATTGCTAATCCCGGCGATGCGCCTTCGCTAGTACAACACGACTTCCCAGGTAGGACCGATAAAGGAATGGGCATAGGCTCGACGATGGAGCAACTGATGGAGGCCTATCCAAATCTAAAGCCAAGGCACTACAACGGAATTCCTGTAATTGATATGCATGACGAAGCCTCAGGCATAACCTTTGGAACCGTAGATGGTGTCGTCGGACAGATTCGAATGATACGCGCCAAATAAGACTCCATCCCCCATTGGGAGATTCACCATAAATCGACTCAATGCATTCATCTCGGCTGCTTAAATATCATTTTTTTAATGCTCGCCTCTGGACCTGAAAACCAAGGCCACCGCAAAATTCGTCAACCAGGTCGAATTACTGATTGACGAGCAGAGAAATTCTTCCCTCTCCATTCGCATTGTTTGTGACTCTCGCAAGCGGAGAGTTAGATTGTGCAGACTATCTGTGGTAAAGTGCCAAACCGAGCGCAAGAATCTGGCCGTAAGGTCGGTCTATTTAGATAGAGCCCGTAATTGCAAGGGAACAACCAAGTGCCAATCAGTCCACCAGAAACCCGAGCTAGCTTGATCCTGCGATTGCAGAACGCAGATGATGTTGCGGCTTGGGACGAGTTCGTGGAATTGTATGGTCCTGTGGTCTTTCGGGCGGCTAGAGCGCGTGGCTTTCAAAATGCTGATGCTGAGAATGTCGTGCAGGAGGTTTTTCTCGCAGTGGCTCAGTCCCTAACGAAATGGCTTCAGCGCGAGGACAGAGGCCGCTTTCGGTCTTGGTTGCTGCGCATCGCCCGCAACGAGACGATCAACATGTTGACTCGGCGGGTTACTCGCTCGTTAGGCGATGATGGGGACACTGGCTGGCAGCAGCTGCTAGATATACCGGATGTGGATGCAGTCTCGTCACTAATTGATCTGGAGTATGAACGAGCTGTGTTCAAATGGGCGGCGGAGCGTGTGCAACAATCGGTCGCACCCCACACGTGGCAAGCGTTTTGGTTAACACACGTTGAAGGCTTATCCGTCGAAGATGCAGCCAAGCGACTACAAACACGGGCAGGAAATATTCACTTTGGGCGCAGTCGTGTCATGGCGCGGATTCGGGAACTCGTCATACAGTATGAGGATTGCAATGCATAAAAGACTGGTCGAATGCGAAGATCGAAATTTGGTTACCATTCTACGTACTGATGGAGATTTCGAGGAACAAGAGTCTCTGATGGAACATCTTGAGACTTGCACGCGCTGCCAGACACGTTTGCGTGAATTGGCGGCCAGCAACGATGACTGGCTTAGAGCCGGAAATGTCCTATCATCGTTGCATGCTGCTAACGCAGAGACGGACAACGATTATGGACAAGAAGGGATTCCATGTTTTTCGCGCTGGATGGGACGGCATGTGGCATGGAATGAATCCATGGTTCAAAAACTTCTGGCACCGCCAAGTCATCCCGAGATGTTGGGTCGACTCGGACGGTACGAGATCGAACGGTTGGTCGGTTCAGGTGGAATGGGGATTGTCTTCAAGGCATATGACAGCGAGTTGAATCGAGTAGTGGCTATCAAGCTGCTAGCGCCCTATTTGGCAGGTTGGGGTGCAGCTCGCAAGCGATTTGCACGAGAGGCTCGTTCGGCAGCGGGCGTAGTCGATGATCATGTTGTACCGATATACAACGTTGAGTCAGAACACGAGCCACCTTTCCTGGTGATGCAGTATGTGGCTGGTGGATCGCTTCAAGAAAAGCTGGATCGGCATGGGCCACTCGAAGTATCGGACATTCTTAGAATTGGCTTGCAGACCGCAAAGGGGCTGGCCGCAGCGCACGCTCAGGGGTTGATTCACCGCGACGTGAAGCCGTCTAACATTCTGCTAGACGAAGGAGTCGAACGTGCATTGCTCACCGATTTTGGATTAGCTCGCACACAAGATGATGCCTGTCTCACGCGTAGCGGTTTCCATCCCGGGACTCCACACTATATGTCACCGGAGCAAATTTGCGGTGAGTTGATCGACGACCGCAGCGACTTGTTCAGCTTGGGGTGTGTGTTGTATACGTTGTGCACGGGTCGACCTCCTTTTCGCGCCGATTCCGGTTACGCGGTTCTACGTCGAATTACCGACGACGCACCCCAACCCATTCGGGAAGTCAATTCGGCGACTCCCGAGTGGCTCGAACGAATCGTGATGAAGTTGCTAGAAAAAGATCCAGAGCGGCGGTTTTCTACAGCCGACGAAGTGGCGGGCACATTGGGCAAATGGCTGGCACACGTTCAGCAACCGAATGTGGTACCAGCTCCAGCGACAATAGACGTCGGTACAACCAGGAAATCCGGACGCATCGGCCGATGGGTCAAGTATCTGGCGGCAGCTGCCATGGTCTCGCTGTTTTTCTATGCAGGTATCGTTATTGTTCTTGAAAGTGGCAAGGGCACGATTCGCATCGAGAGCGAAGTGGACGACGTTCCAATTCGAATTACCCAAGGCGATCAAGTGGTCGATTCGCTGACCGTTTCAAAAACAGGTGCTGGCATTCGAGTCTCAGCCGGTAAGTACGTCGTGCAGATCGATGGCGAATTTGAGGGACTTGAAGTTCGAGATGGCGCAGTCACGATTGGCCGTCGCGAACAGAAAACCATTCGCATCTTGCAGTCTCACTCGACAACCCAGTTCGGCGAGCATGTGGGCAATGATATTACAAACGTCCTTGCAACGGAGAATGCCGCTAAAGACCATGAGCAGAGTAAAACGGTTACAGGTGGTGCGATAGAGCAGCAAGACGGACATGGCGTTGTCAACGTGGCGGCTTTATTAAGTCGATTACAATTGGATAGCCTGGGTATGCGTTCAGCGTTCGCCAATCTGGCAAACGCTGAACAGCGACTAAACGACCTTAAAGTTCAGCATTCTAGGAATCTGATAACCGACCAGATGTTGGAGGCCCCCAAGCACGAAGTGTACAACAAGAGAATGGAATTGCTGGCACAGATTGAAAATGCACGCATGGCCCTTCTTGCTCGACGATTGGCTACTCCGGAGCATGGTGACGATCCAGTTCATCAGAATTCTATTGCGGACGAAAAACAGGCGATCGAAGATCCGGCAGTATTGCAGAAAATCGAAGAGGAACTTCGAAACTTTGCCGAGGAATTGCGTAACTCATCGTACTCAGCCGCGACGCATAGCGAGAATACATCACTGGCGATGAATCATACTTGCGACCTGGGTGGAGAGTCAGGCACGTGCGGCACGATACATGGCAATGTGGTCGGATTTCCCGATGATAAACCCGAAGTTAAGTATTCGGTCACTTTGACCCACTCACCTGCGACTCAGGAACAAACTTCGGAAAATCGGCAGCGCGAGATGGGCCCCCGTTCACCGGCAGTTGTCGTTTCCGCTGGAGAATCGTTTTCATTCATCAATGTTCCTCAGGGCAAATATACGGTGCAAGCCACAGCCATAATTCAGGCTCGTAAACAGATCGTCGGTAAGCCTGTTAGGATAGACTTAGAGATCATGCAAGGAACTGAGACTACGATCTCTGTGGCCTTTAATTCACCCCTGGATACAACTGGATGGGTGGAGTCAGTTCGCCAAAATTCGAGCATTGAACCTGAGGATGTTCAGGCTCTCCGGCTGGAAAAACTTGGACAGTACAAAACGTCCAATTTGGCTCACGACTTGCCGCCGATTCGTATAGCAAGCGATTCTGGAGAAGTTCTTATTCGGCGAGGCGATCGAAAACTCGTGCGACTGCCTAAGCCCACGAAGAAGCTTTCCTGGCGGCACGACGGTTATGAACCGGATGGTGGACTAGAAGATTTCGAGGCATTCGACTACGTCTTTTTCGAATGGTCCGAGGATGGGGCATTCACCGCGACCAGCTATCGAATTCCTATGGGAACTGTCGAATCGGCAGAACAAGATCCAAGAAAAAAAACGATTCCAGCTGCTTCTGATTCCTCAAGTGGCGGCTCCCGTGATAACGCCTCACCAGTTGTCGTTTTTGACGGACATGGAAGTTGGCCAATAGGTCGCCACGGTCGAGTAAAGGCCGTCGCATTTAGTCCCGACGGAAATCGAATTGCATCGGGCGGACAGGATCGTAAAGTGCGTGTCTGGGACGCCGTCGATGGGCGAGAGTTACTGCTGCTAAAGGGGCATACCGGCGAGATTGAAACGGTCAAGTTTAGTCCAGATGGAAAACTGATAGTCTCAGGAGCTGATGATGGTTTGGTTAGACTGTGGGACGCGTCCAGTGGCCAAGAATTGTTGGCTGTAAATCCGAAGGAAAGTCATATCTTGGATGTTGCGTTTAGCCCAAATGGAAAACGGCTTGCGTTCGTCAACGTACATAGCCGCAATCTAATAGTTGTTGATACGGCCAGTGGCCAGCAAACCTTGTTATTAAAAACTCGTCCCGAATGGAGCGAGAGTGTAGCGTATAGTCCAGATGGCAAGTGGTTGGTGGCAGGAAGTCACGATGGAACGGTTCAGCTTTGGGATGGCTCGACAGGTGAAGTATCTTGGACAATCGCTGCACATTCAGGAACTGTGAAGGGGCTGGCATTTAGTCCGGACTCCCGGTTGCTTGCGTCCGTTGGTGTCGATACCAAGCTATCCGTTTGGGATGTTAGGACAGGAAGGGAAACGATTTCGATTGAAGATGAGGGCATGCTATATGACGTTGCGTTCAGTCCCGATGGGCAGCGAGTCGCAGTCGCCACATCTAAGGGTATGGTGAATGAATGGGAAGTAGCAAGTGGTCGCAGCGTCAGGTCGTTGATAGCTCACGAAGATCCTAAGATCGCAGAATTCGTACTTGACAAACGAAATCCTTACTCGACGTACACATATGCTTTGGCCTATCGACCGGACGGAATGCAACTAGTTGCCTCGAGTTCCGACGGACTCGTGCGTGTCTGGGATCTCCAACCGCTAGCGTCGCTAGTCGAAACATTGGTGGAATCACCAGCCACCTTGCATAGCCTGGAGGTAGCGAAGCGAAGATTCCCGGGACTTCGAATCGAGTTGGTGCATGAGATCAGAACAAAGAATGGCCATTACACAGCATCCTATCTGTTACAGCGTGACGGCGTAAACTTTTGCTTGATTGCCATCGAGGGCCGTCTCTCAACTTTGTATGAATTTGCTGAGTCCAAGAGTTTTGGGCAAAGAGCTCTTGAGATGACCATCGTTCCTTTTCACGTGGCCAAGGAACAGCGAACATCACTACATTTTCAAGTTGCTGCCATTCATTCCGCAGTTATCCTTCACGGTCTGCAGGCATCTACTGAGTTTGAATATCATCAAGTCGCCCAGTGGTGAGTCCAGGAACTCACGCCCAATTAACTGCTCACTGAGGTATTGAACTTGCGGCTTGCATGTTTTTGGGGAACTGATAGGGCTTGTGAATTTCTTCCATTCCGTTTTTGATGAAGCGACTAACTAGCGCAGCATGTTCTTGGACTAGTTGAACGACAAATGGGTCGTCAGAACGATAGGTTACTTTGACTCCATTGAGTGTGTCCTCATATTCTAAAGTGTACTTTTCGGCGTTCTTGATGAGCTCAACAAAGATCGGATGAAACGTCATCGGAGGCAACGGCTCGTTACTTTGGACGCGTCGTTCCATGTTGGGTACATGATCTTGAATTAGCGCCGCTATTTGTTCATCATCGGACTCGGTTACGGCGACCGCTCCATCGGGAAGATTCTTTACAGTTCGGTGAATCTTATTACGGTCAGCGAACATGGAGTGAAGAGTCGACATGTCGGCCGGCATGTTACCCATTCCTTGGTGGTCATGCTCATTCGATTCGTCATGTGCGGCTGATTCATCTCCTGCGCTATGCATAATTGCCGTCAGTTCGCTCGACGTGAGAGTGCCATTCTTATCCAAATCCAGAGCTTTCAATGCCGCAACCGCATTCCTAATCTCTCGAGGCGATAGTTCACCGTCGCTGTCCGAGTCCAACGCTTTCATGATCAGGGAGCCCAGCATTGCGCTTGGGTCCCCTCCCATCCCCATACCACGACCCATTCCCATCCCCATACCGCGTCCCATTCCTGGGCCCATCCCCATTCCTCTGCCACGGCCCATCCCCATGCCGGGTCCCATCCCTGTACCACGGCCAGGACGGCTTACATTTTCATCTGAACCTGCCCCTGGATCAGTCCCGCCAGATTGGGCGTGGAGGATCGGCGGAAAAAGCACTATGGCGAAAGCCATGATGACCACAAGCAGGCGGCAAGTTCGCATTCTAAATTCCTATCGATTTCTAAAAGACCATTCAATTCTAATTGAAAGGTGTTGCTTGTAGCATACCAAGAAATACAAGGCATGCGAACCTGTCATAAATACACTCAGAGCAGCGCACATTTCCCGCTGGCTGAATTGATCCTCCCCAAGCATCGGAGATATTGGAAGGGTGTCTATCGACAAATTATTGCTCCAATAGGACTGGCCTGTTCTATCGCCACAACTTGTTATTTAGCAAAAAACACTCTGAAACGAATATTCTAACGTTGCGAGTTTTGCGATATTGTCAATGCAAGCGTGTTTACAAATGGGCGATGAATAACTCGACGCGTAATGCACATTCATAGTCTTGTTAGAAGGTACTCAAAAGATGTACTTGTCGTGGCGTCATC
>JAGQOY010000044.1:0-13569 GCA_020427005.1 Planctomycetales bacterium | reverse complement strand
AGAACAATGTGTGGGGAAAGATTTCCCTCATCCTTATCTCCCTAATATCTAATGCGACTTGTCCTTGCACCTCAACAGCGCAGTCGCGCAAAAACATACTATTCATCGTCGCAGATGACCTAACTTGTCGACTGGGATGTTACAACGATCCAATCGTCCAGTCTCCGAATATAGACAGATTAGCAAGCAAAGGCTTGCGGTTCGAGCGCGCCTATTGCCAGTATCCTTTGTGCAATCCTAGCAGAGCATCGTTTATGACGGGACGACGTCCTGCCACAACGGGAGTCACCGAAAACCGCACCCATTTTCGCAATGCACTGCCGGATGTGATTACGCTCCCCCAACTGTTTCAGAACAACGGCTATCACGTGGCACGAACGGGTAAGATTTTTCACTACGGAGTGCCTGGGCAGATTGGAACTAGTGGTTTCGATGATCCGCCATCCTGGAACGAAGTCGCAAACCCAAAAGGTCGCGACCGAATATTTGAAAACCGCATCAAGAACATCACCCCACAGTTCAATTTGGGTATTGCATTGGCGTACCTTGAAGATGAGAGAGATGAATTCGAACAAACCGATGCCATGGTTGCCACAGAAGCAATCCGATTTATGGAGGAAAACAAGGAACGCCCGTTTTTTATTGCCACGGGCTTCTTTCGTCCGCATGTTCCAAGCGTAGCACCCTCACAATACTTTGACCGATATAAGTTTGAGGACATTCATCTTCCTGAAACGCCTCCGGTAGATAGACCTAGCTTTCCGTCGGTAGCTCATGATTACTTCGAACCCAACTATTCATTGCAGAGCAATGAACTTCGGACCTTTACTCGGGCCTATTTAGCTACGATCTCGTTTATGGATGCTCAAGTCGGGCGCTTGCTCGAAGCACTGGATCGGTTGAAGCTGAGCGAAAAGACTATTGTAGTTTTCTTCTCTGATCACGGTTGGCTACTCGGGGAACACGGAGGGCAATGGCAAAAGCGGAGTCTCTATGAAGAATCGGCCCGCGTACCTCTTATCATCTATGCCCCGGGACAAGGTGGAAATGGTGCCACCTGTTATCGGACCGTTGAGTTGATTGATCTGTTTCCTACGCTCGCCGAACTCTGCGATCTTGCAATACCAAACGGAGTGGAAGGGACAAGTTTGAAAGTACTACTGGAGGAACCTGCCGGTAATTGGAACAAGCCAGCCATTACAGACCTAGTTCGACGAAAAGACCGAAGTATACAAGCAGGCATTAATGGGCGGTCCGTTCGCACTGAGCGTTATCGCTACACAGAATGGGACGAAGGAAAGCAAGGTATAGAATTGTACGATACTTATTCGGATCCAAATGAATGGTACAACCTCGCTGAGGAACCGAGATATAAGGACACCATAAAACACCTTGCAGCTTTATTGCGCTGATAAATGCTCGCAAATTCCTTGGCATCTTCAATGCAGAGGCAAAATTCTTAGGTTACAGCCTCTTCCATTACGCTAGGACGATATCAGTCGCGTTGCCAATCTAAACGATGGAGTAAAATGCCATGAAAATCGGCAAGGTCGCTGATGTACCATTGTCCGTGGAAGTCAAAAACTTCGGGAGCTTTGATCGGTAGCGTCGCAACGAGCTTGCTATCATCGTTTTGTCCAAAGTCCTCAGGGTCGAGGGAGCGATAGACATATGTCTTGAAGTCTGTCGACGACGCACGAAATAAATAGAAGAAACCGTCGAGCTTCACGACATAGGGACTCTCAGCGGAAACAGGACCGCTACCTGCGATGCCACCAGAACTAACAACTTGCCGTGGAGTCCAATGCTTAAAATCGGCTGTTTTACGCAGTACAACAAAGCCCATGCCCTCGCGTGTCGAAACTGTCGAATAGGCATAATATTGACCGTTGTGTTCCATCACCATAACGTCGCGACCACCGTCTTCATAGAGCAGAGCACCATCGGGAGGTTCGCCCGCGCGCGTGAATGTTATTCCGTCGTAGGAGGTCATCATGCGAATGCCACGGGCATGATAAAAGCAGTAGACTTCGTCGCGGACTTGTAAAAAGTACGGAGCGCCGATTGCCTCTGGCGTTGTTGGCTCGCCCCACTTTTCGCTGGCGCGTTGGACCACTCCCAACGATTGCCAATTATCTTCATCAAACTTACGCGTTTGCCAACCGACCAACAGCCGACCTGGCTGCGTGCCTCGCAAGCATGCCCATAACAACCAACTTTTGTCGCGTCGCTGCAAGAATCCATGGTCTACGATGTGTTGAAGTTTTGGGTTGGATCCGTTGAGCTCACCGAGATCAGGCATCGAACAAATCCGCCGTGATTCACCGAGCAAGACGGGCTTGCGAGCTATCGGACCTTCGGAAGGTTGAAGCAAGTGTTGGCCAATAAACAACAACGTTTCCTCGGCGGCCAGCTCTTTCATTTTGCCCAAGTTGTGTCCGACTCCTGGATATGACTGGAATGTGTAGGCAATTTTCAATTCATCCAACAACGGCAGTAACCGTCGATGGTTTTCGATTAGGCGATCATCCTCGCCAACGGACATTTTCAGCGCAATTCGATCACGAATGCGCTCAACATTGCGGCGACAATGCTCGGCAATCGTGTCCTCATCTTCATCTGTGCGCCAATCGATGGCGGCTGAAAACGTTGCCGCCACACAGAAAAGTTCGGGATACTTTGACGCCAAGCGTAGTGATGCATCGCCCCCCATCGACCAACCACTCAATGCTCGAGCACTGCGATCCGCTATCGTACGGTACGTCGCATCAATATGAGGCATCAGCTCGCGTATGAAGTACGATTCGACCTTAACGCTTTGATCTGGCCAATCACGATAGCGACTGTACTGGCCTCCATTAGGGAAAACAAAAATCGATTCAGGAATCTTTCCGTCTTGCATCAGCCGCTGAGCCATATGAAAATCCGCATCCGATCGCTCGGTTCCGCTGGCACCATGCAGAAAATAGACTACCGGGAAGCGTGCTTGCGGTTTGGTTTCATAAGACGGTGGCAGGAATACATTGACGCCAATTTCGCGGTGCATGAATTGACTGAAAAGCGTTTCGTGAACCAGTCCATTCACTGGAGTCGGGTCGACCCATATCCACGACTCGGGATCCGCATTTCGCTGAGGCCAGCACGAACTACAAGTATAGGCCGCAATCAATGCAGCTATGAAAAGGCTCTTTGGAGTCATGATACCCTCAATCCCAAGACGAACTCAAATCGCTACTTCACGCCAATCATATATACGGCGTCGCCGGTTCTCAGGACAAGCCGATCGCCATCCGCAGCCGGAGTGGCCATGCAGAGTTCTTTACTCTCCAGCTGATTTTGGTGCAGCACCTGGAATTCTGCACCGGCCTGAATCACGGTTGTTTCCCCAAATTCATTCAGGCAAAAGATTTTTCCGTCATTTGCCCAAGGCGATGCGGTAAAGGAGCGACCGTTGGGAATGCGTTGTTTTTCGTACAGAGTTCTGCCCGTCAATGCATCGTAGGCTGCCATTAGCCCTCGGTCATGCAAAACGTACAGTTGCCCTTGATATACGAGTGTAGATGGATTGTACGGTGCACCTTGGGGTTGGCACCACGCAATAAAGTCATTTGAAGTTTCACCATCTTTAAGTGAAATATCGCCAGTCGCTCCCGGCTTGATGGCATATATCGGTCTCTTTGAATCACCGACGTATCCGGAGCTAACATACAACAAATCGCCAGCTGCATAAGGCATGGCAATGGTGATGCTCGAGCATCCAGTGAATTCGTACAGCTGATTTCCATGTAGATCATATGCACGAGTTTTGCCTGTCCCTGGCGTGATGATTTCCGTTCGCAGTTTGTTCCTCCAGACGAAAGGAGTCGCCCAGTTACTTTTTTCGTCGCGATCGACCTTCCAGATTTCCTGGCCCGTTGTTGCATCCAGCGCAAGCAGATAGGACGCATCTTCGGAGTCGCTTACCATATATAATCTCCCCGCGTGAAACACTGGTGAGGCCGCTGTGCCCCAGTCGTTGCGAGTCTTGCAAGCGGGAAGTTCTCTCTTCCACACTTGTTCACCATCCAGGTTCAAGCAAAATAAACCCAGGTCTCCAAAAAGCACGTAAATGTGATCACCATCGCTTGCCGGCGTTTCTGAAGCATAGCTATTCTTGATGTGCCGTGGGCGTGACGGAACGCCAGCGTGCAATTCCTTATTCCATTGCACTTGCCCCGTCGCCTTATCAAGGCAAATCGCTCGCCAGGAATGAACGACTTGATCCACATCCTTGCGATCACCACCAAAATAAAGTCCGGGCTTTGCCTCCTCCGGTTTCCCTTGGCTACGAACCACGGTTGTGACAATCACGGAATTGCCTACGACAATCGGAGAAGACCAACCTCTTCCATCGATGGGCGTTTTCCAAATGACGTTCTCCGTCTCACTCCATCGATCGGGAAGCTTTGCAGAGTCTACTACGCCAGATGAAGCAGTTCCCCGTAATTGCCACCAATCATCCGCTCGTGAACTGAGACTAAAGTTCCATGCGAACATCAACGTGGTTGCGAGTATCAGGATGGAAGAATGATTACGCATAGAGTTTTTCCTAGTAGGTCCCGGGAACCGAAGGAGCCGAACGGGAACTTGATTGACGCGTTCACTCGGCCCCGCCTCAAATTACAGTAAAATCGCAGATGCCAGCCTGATCTCAAAGATTATTCAATTAGCCACAACAACTGCACTTGGCAAATTGGATTTCTCGTTCCAAAGCACACCTTCAAATCACCTGATTCAAGTTACCCACAAATTGTACTCCATCGGACGCGACACACGTCGATCGAGATTGAGTTTCTGCGAAGGCAACCATCCGCAGCCCAACGTCCCGTTCGGCTCACGGGACGTACTGCCGATTTCATCCTGCTCATCCCAGTCGAAGTTATGGAATCACAGGTCTAGGCAAACTTGCAACAGCGAATCGTTGCCCAGAACATGAAGATCTTCCTGTGCTCGACGCACTCAGCTGCTGGTATTACTGGGAAGGGAACTGCCTCTTAAACCAGTCATCCCACAGGGGTGCTGCGTTAGCAACGGTCTGGGCCGCGTGTGCACCGTAAAGGTAAAAAGTCATGGCGACCATGCTTTGCGCGCCGCAGCTGAAGGCGCCAAGTGCAACGACACCTGGCCCCGGTTGATCTACTCTCAGCAGGGCATCGCAGGGAGAATCACTGAAGTACTCCACAATGCCGCTTAGTGCCGGCGTATCTGATGGAGCGGCCCATTGCTGCCCAGTATTTTGCCGTGTAATACCTACTGCAGTAATCAGTCTTTCCCAAGCTTCCGCCTCCGCATAGGCAACGGGGACCATCCACCTCATGGCTTCCGAACATTGGCCACGGAAATGTGTGAGATAGATCTGTAGTGTGCGCAAAAAGGCAGGCCATCCACTTTCGGCCCCTTCCAATTGGTTGTCCCAATCATCGGAACTCGCAAAAAGGCTTTGCACAATGCGCACGATACAAGTTCCTCCCTCACGTGCTTCGATGCTCCACTCGTTGGCGATGGGCGGAGATCCAGGTATCCAACCATCGGACTGAGTAGACCAGGTGTGAGGAGGGTGGAAAGCGGTTACCTCCGAGGTGGACTCCATACCTGGGCCAAAGTTCAATTTCAGACGAACGGGCGCCCCGTCTTTTTCCTCGAATTCCGCTGGCACAAACCAGGACGAAATCCCCGGTCCAGAAGCGATGGCATTCCAAATTTCCTCTGGAGTACCGGGAACTTCGATTTCAACTAGAATAGACCGGCGTCCAGAGGCTTCTCTTTTTACGCCATGGTGTTTCCTTAGACTCGGATGGAACTGATGGATGAGCTACGATCACGAGGCGATGCACACGACCGCCAGGGGCACATTCATCGTGATATTTCGATGCAAGCTTGGCGATGGCCTCGGTCAATTCCATAGTAAATGCAGCTCGATCGGCGGCTGATCGAAAACGGATTTCGGTATCTACAGCTAGAGTCGCCAGCCGCTTGCTAGCCTTTTTAGCACGACGCATCAAATCACTCACTTCACGTACCAATCGCGCGCCAAGTGCAATGAGATAGCTCGCCGACACGCGATCCACCTCACGATTTGGATCAACAGCAACCGGTCCCATTGCAGCAGGCGATACAACGTAAGTGGCTGCATTTGCTACGAGCAGACGTTCCGTCAAGCCACCCCACTTACGTTCTTGCGCCAGTCGTATCAACCCGTGCTCTTCAAGGGCATGCAGGTGATAGTTAACCTTTTGGCGAGCCAGACCGACCTTGGAAGCTAACGTGGCGGCCGATGCTGGATTGACGAGTTCGGCTAGAAGCTGACTTCGAATGGGCTCCAAAGCCACGGAGGCGGTGATGGGATCATCGATAACGTGAATGTCTTGCATTTGCAAAATGATATCCTTGACAACTTTTTTTGTCAAGAACTTCGCAAGGCGCCGCGAGTTTCTTAAATCTGACCCCGATTCACTCACGGTGGCGTTTGCTCGAGCCAAAATTTCCTCAGCGCTTTCAAAATGGGAGAGCAGGTTCCCTGCTAAGACAACGCCCTTGCGCACGCCCCCTGACGGCGCCCTCAACCAAAGAATAGGCGTTGTCCTTCTTGGCAAGTTGTAGTGAACGCTTAAGCGAGTCGGCTCGGTATAATCAAGCGAACACACGATCTTTGAAGAGCCTTAGCGGGAGTAATTCATGAAACTGTTACCTCAGAATATGCTCGTAGCCCTAGCCGTGAGTTTCGTCATCAGTCACGTCTGCATCGCCGGGATTTCTCCTGAGGTTCACGAGGATGGACGAGTTACATTTCGGGTACAAGCACCCAAGGCAGACAAGGTACTGGTACTTGGCGATTGGCTGAAGCAAGGGGAAGAACTAGCCATGATCAAAGGAGAGGATGGCAACTGGACGGTGACGACCGGTCCATTCCCTCCTGGGAATCATATCTATGGCTTCGAAATTGACGGTGTGCAGATGCCCGATCCAGAAAACGCATCTGTCAAACTCAGAGCATCTCGAGCTGGCTCATTTTTTCATATCCCTGGAAACGCAACTTGGGAATCCAAGGATGTTCCGCACGGAAATGTCGATATCAACTTTCACCAATCGAAGACGCTGGGTGACACAAGATGGTTTACAGTCTATACGCCTCCGGACTACGGTCACAACTCCGATAAAAAATACCCGGTGCTGTACTTGTTGCATGGTTCGAATGACACCGCCATCGGTTGGGTGATGATCGGCGCTGCCAACTTCATCATGGACAACTTGATTGCAGATAAATCAAGTGCTGAGTTTGTCGTTGTCATGCCATTTGGACACGCTGTTCCGCATGGTTCACCAGCTGATCTCCAACGCACCAATACCGAAAAGTTTGAAGCGTATTTGCTACATGATGTAATACCCTTGGTCGAAGAGAAGTACCGAGTATTAACGGATGCGAGCGATCGAGCCATCGTTGGATTATCGATGGGGGGTGGTCAAGCAATCACCATTGGCCTGCAAAATTTGGACAAATTCAGTACCATCGGTTCATTCAGTGGTGCTGTACCCGCTGAAGGCACAACAAAGATCGGAGAGATTTTGAGCGACGCTCAGAGGGTCAACCAGGCGGTTGATCTATTTTGGATAGGTTGCGGTCGAGACGATTTCTTGTTCCAACGGAATCTTGCGTTTACTCAAATGCTCGATGAAAAGGGAGTCCAACATATCGCCCACTGGACCGATGGAGTCCACAACTACCGCGTTTGGCGAGAATACCTAGCGGAGTTGGCCCCCAAGTTGTTTCATGACAGTTTACCGTAGCCGAATACATCTCAGTTCATGTTGCTGTGCTAAGACGACGAATTCTGGGCGCAGGTCGACGATGCTGAATTAAACTCAGCCCGCGAATAGGCCGCAAATCTGACACACACATAAGGGAAAAACTAATGAGTTCGACTATCACTCCTTATCTATTTTTTGCAGGCCGCTGCGAAGAAGCTCTAAACTTTTATCAGACCGCATTGGGTGCCAACGTGGAAATGCTCATGCGGTTTCGCGAAAGTCCTGAACCTCCGCCACCAGGCATGCTGCAAGCTGGCTTTGAAAACAAGGTGATGCATGCATCTTTGATTATTGGTGAAGCAAGACTTATGGCCTCCGATGGCTGCAACGACCAGTCGAAGTTCGATGGCTTTCGTCTGGCTTTGACATTCGCAACCAAAGAAGAAGCCTCAAAAGCGTTCAATGCGCTAGCAGAGGGGGGTAGTATCCAGATGCCGCTGTGCGAGACATTCTGGTCACCATGTTACGGCATGGTGACAGACCAATTCAATGTTGGCTGGATGGTCATGGTACCCGGTGAACAGCCTTAAAGCGAGTGACTGGCAAGCCGATCCGATCGTTATCTGGCGACATCCGTCGCCACCTACTTTTGTCGGTGCTGCACCTCCAAGTTTACACTTGCCGCATGGCAAACAGCATTTCGCGGCAGATCTGCCGCGAGCGTTCGTCGTAAACAGCTGACTCATGGGGTGTACCGTCAGCTTCTTTGGGATCTTCATAGCGAATTGGAAGCCGCAGATCGCAGCCGGATACAATTGGGCAAGCATTATCGGCGCTCGAGCAGGTCATGATCGCACAATAACCACCCGTAGGATTGGGCGGCTGATCGAAGCGTTTTGAGAAGCAAACGATCGGCAGCGCAGTTTCCGCGTAATAAACGTTATAGCGTGGATTCTCAGTCATGGGTCCGTCTATCGCGATTCTAAAACCGGATCGTTGCAAAGAATCCACTACTCGTGGATTCATCGCTGTCGCCTCTGTCCCGCCTGAGTAGGTCTCGACGCCTTGAATGCCGCATGCTTCCGCGGCTACTTTAGCCCAGATCTGCGAGAAGTGACTTCTTCTCGAATTATGCGTGCAAATAAATGTCAACTTGGCCGCTCCCAGGTTTTCCCGCACGTAATCTGCCAAGGGTTTCAGCTCGGCCTTTCGCCAGGTCGGTATCAACTCTTGTTCTGCTTCGCGAGCCGCCAAGAAGTCTACCAAGTTCGGAAACAAAACAGTTTTTTGTGAGTCTCTCATGCCTTCCCTTCAGTTTCCCTTACAGCCAACGAAGAAATTCAAGGTGCAAAGCCAATTGCCATGACTTGTCAAAGCTGGATCGGTGCCCCAATTGCAACCTACTTCTTGCCCATGAATTCAGGTATTCGGGACATTACCCACGGTTAGCACCGCGGCCTTAGAAGAGGCATGGCCGGTAAGTTCGTTAAAACCCGCACACTTACAGCTTCGATCGGACAAAGCTACCGTCGCGTCAACTCATCTGTCAACCAAGTAACGTAGCGTTCAGTGCGTGTTTCCCACAACATTAACCGTAATTTTCTAACTCGCATATGGCTGACGCAACGAAGGCTCTCGGTGCACCAACCAATCTGAAATCTGCGCCGTTGGCAGTTGCGCCGACGGTTTCGATTTGCGACTGGCTAAATTGCCTACATCGCAGCGAACTTGAAATTGGGCAATACCTCTTAGGCCAGCAGCTCAATGCTGGCGGCATGGGTTCCATTTTCGAAGCAGAGCACAAGGTCTTGGGAAAGAAATTTGCAGTCAAATTCTTGCACGCAAGCCTCGTGTCGAATGCAGAAGCAACAATTCGTTTCCAACAGGAAATGAAAACTCTGGGTGCCTTGCAAAATGCCCACATTGTCCAGGCTGTCGATGCAGGCGAGTGGAACCACGTTCCCTACCTAGTGACCGAACTACTGGATGGCCTAGATCTTTCACAAACCATTGACAAGGACGGTCCCGTTACCTGGCAGTCATCATGTGAACTCATTCAACAGGCATTACACGGTCTCAAGCTGGCCCATCAACATGGAATCATCCATCGCGACATCAAACCCTCAAACCTATTCTTACAGCGCGATGGTACTCTAAAGATTATTGACTTTGGAATCGCTCGCTCGACGAATTGCAGTTCGGCCACACAAACAGGGCAGTTCATCGGCACTATCGATTTCCTTTCTCCCGAACAAGCCAGCGACCCGCGCTCGGCTGATGCTAAAAGCGATATCTATGCATTGGGTTGCACTTGGATATTTCTCCTAACCGGACATCCACCGTACCCCGACCCGACCTACTCAAGTGCGGTTGCCAAACTTAGAGGGCACATGATGGATCGGCCGCCATTTTTTTGCACGGAGAATTTGAGGCTCCCTGCGGCTGGAGTCCAAGTCATTGAGAAAATGATCGCCAAGCGACCTGAGGATCGATACGCATCGTGTGCTGAAGTTCTTGAAGATTTGGAACAAATGGCCGCAGACAGCAGCACGTCGAATGTTTCAGTCGCCAAATCGAAAGCATCATGCAGTCACGCTCGGAAGAATCCGGACGCGACTTCAATCCTCCAAAGCCGTGGAGTGCTGTGGTTCATGGCGGTAGCCGTTTTCTCCGGAATCTGTGTGGTCGTTTCGGTCAATAGCTATTCCAAGAACAGTTCATCACTTCAGTCAATTGCTCCAGAAGATGCGGCGACAACTACGGCAACATCACCCTTGGCAAACGAGAATCCGACGGAATTACAAAACACAACAACAAAAACACTTCCTACAAACTCAACCAAGAGTGCTAGGCCAATCGGTTTGCCTAACTCGAGGAATTTCAAAAGCTCATTTCCATTAGATATGAAAACACCTACGCCATGAACGAACCGATTTTTGGGACGCGCATCTCCGATACATTCTTTCTTCCCTTGCCGCAAAGTTCCCGTTTGTCGGGTTACCTGGTGCGAATCTACCCTGCGCATCGGCTTGAACAGCCTATTGAGTTAGGGGGCACAGAAATAACTATTGGGCGCGACGAAAACTGTGAATTAAGGCTGGACCAAGACTCGATCTCGCGACGACATGCGTCTATTCAACTTGCCGAAGGTGAGGCTACCGTAAAGGATCTGCACAGCACAAACGGTACCTATGTCAATGACAAAAAAATCGGTGACTTGACCGTTCTACGTTCGGGCGACCGAATTCGCTTTGGAAACCAGATTTTTAAGTACCTGGCGTCCGACGCAATCGAATCAGAGTACCATGAGATTGTGTTTAAGCAACTCACGACGGATGGTCTAACACACATCTACAATAAACGGTTTCTAATCGATTCGATCGAACGCGAAATGCGGCAGTCCATTCGGGGCGGCCAATCGATGTCTGTCATGATGATGGACTTGGACAAGTTCAAATCAATCAATGATCGCTATGGACACTTGGCAGGAGATGCCGTGTTGGTTGAGTTCGCTCGAAGGGCGTCAACTGTACTCCAAAGCGGCGAAATTCTTGCACGATACGGTGGCGAAGAGTTTTCAATACTCTGCTCTCCGGCCACCGTCGAGCAAGCAGTCCAAGTTGCGGAACGCGTACGTGCCATCACAGAAGCTTCGCCCGTCCATTTCGAATCCTCTGAAATCCCCATATCGGTCAGTATCGGCGTCGCGATTTATTCGGGCCAATCCGAGAGCACACCGGAACGCCTGCTACAAGAAGCTGACCAACAGCTATACCGCGCCAAAAACAACGGCCGCAATCAAGTTCAATTTCACTCTTCTAATTGAAGGTTTCATTTCATGCGAACCATCCTGTTTGTAATGCTAATTGCGCTCACATCAATCCATGGGCGTGGCTCGCTTGCCGATTTTACGCCCATTGTTGGCTGGGATCAGCAGCTCTTTCCCTCCTATATCTTTGCCACAGCCGCCATCAAGAACAGCGGCCAGCAAATCGATGAGATGACCTTGGGCGATTCAAACGGATTGCTCGGTGTCCAGGTCGAAGCTACTGAAGACAATATCCCAGTTGAAGTTACCGTCGAGTGCGATGGTTATATGGAGGCCAGCCACTATTCTGGTACGCTTGGCAAACAGGGCGAGATCTACTCAGTGTTTCCCAAAATTCGCTACCGATTCGACGCTCTAGGTCAATGCGCACAGGCCACACCTGCTACCGTGACGTTTCGTGTTCGCCTTGGAACGGGACAGCCGGAAGAAAAATCGACGACCGTTATTCTGCGCCCAATCAACGATTGTCCGATTATCGTGTCCCATGGTGAAGATTTCATAGACACCAGCTTTACGTTTGCAACATTTGTGAACGAACAACATCCATTCACAGACAAACTCTTACGTGAAGCATTGGATATTGGGGTTGTCGATAGCTTTACCGGTTACCAAAGCGAGTCGGACGACGAGGTATTGCGGCAGGTTTATTCGGTCTGGGATCTCATGGTAGCTCGCGACGTTCGGTATAGCAGCATTACAACTACCGCAGCAGATTCCAATCAAGTATTTAGCCAACACGTCCGTCTACTGGAAGATTCAGTCAACAACCAGCAAGCCAATTGCGTCGATGGCTCGGTTTTGCTGGTTTCGCTGCTTCGTAAAATCGGCATTGAATCCTTTTTGGTTTTGGTTCCAGGTCATTGTTACGTTGGATTCTATCTTGACGGGGAAAAAGAAAGACTTTTGGGACTTGAGACGACTCTGATCGGTGCGGAACTTGACTGGCCCGAGGATGTCGAGGAAAGTCTTGAAGAAGCTATCGACGAATCCCTGCAATCGGAATGGTCTTGGCCCAGTTTCGTGTCGGCCATCCGTGTCGGAACAAGCAACTTAATTGAGAACACTGACAAGTTTTCAAGTTCAGAAGATCGCGACTATCAGATCATCGACGTCGCCGCTGCCCGCAAGCTTGGTGTATTGCCGATTCCATTTCGTAGTAAAGAAGTGTTTGTTAGCTTTGATCATTCGGACTACATCGACTCAGCCTACGATTGGGACGAAGATGAGGACTACGATGACGAAGAAGATGACGAAGAAGATGATGAATACGACGATGAAGATGAAGAGGACGATGACGAGTAATCCAACCTAGGGATCATCCTCTGGTCGTAAATATCGAGAACTAGGGATCGTTCACGGTGCTCGAAAGCCTGGCCCTTCATCCGGCGCAGGTTCTTTGAGTACCGTGAACGCCCTTTCCCATTTCTCGGAGAACCGTCTATCTCTGAAATCCCGCCGATTTAGCAACGGACACTCGACCGTCGTTCCTCTTTTCGATCGGCAGGCTGCTCATGCCAACCCACCCATCAAGAAAAACTGTGTGATGAGCGGGGCTTTAGGCCACTCCCTCCTTTATCTACTTACGGCCTGCTAGGATATGCAATCCATGATTTTGGGATCCTATTCTCGTGCTTGAATCTGATAGAATAGATACTACCCCTCCGTGACGGCGGGCAGCAAGAAATCGCTATTGAGATCCCCCCTCCAACCTGCTCGTCCTATATCGCATACCTTACAAAGTTCCGTTTCAACAGTTGAGTTATTAGGTTCCGGTTTGTCCGTGGGACAAGCGCCCTGCTTTCCATTGCAAGAATTCCGGCTTCGGCAAGCAATATGCTTATCGAATATTTCATGTTGACAAAGCACTGATCCAATTGCTAGGCGAGCGGCAGAAATAAATCTACCAATCCTAACCCGTAGCGTCAGCGAGGGACCGAACAAGAATCCCTCACTTA
>JAGQOY010000448.1 GCA_020427005.1 Planctomycetales bacterium | reverse complement strand
CCACAAAATTTGATTTCAGGAATCGCTCGATCGGTCGCTATCAAGTGACGGATTGTTCGTCGAAGCCTTGGCGACAGGTCGGGACCGACGGACCAAGTCGATGTATTCTCGCCGTTGTCTAAGATCCGAATCAGCGTCTATCTTGTTCAGTAACATTCTAGCAAACTCAAGTCGTTTTTGAGAGAACACGCTCTGCTCCACCAACTGTAGGCAGCAATCTGCCAGTTCCAAAATCTGTTGTTCCGACTTTTCCTCAATATGGAAGAGGGATTCGTAACGTTCTCGAAGTCGTCCAACTCCCTGTTGTTTCTTTCGGCATTCAGTACATCGAACACAGTCGGACTCCAGCCCGAAACCCAATTCTTCGTACCAGTGCTTCTGCTCTTCCGCAAAAAAGATGAATTGTCGTTTACAGTCTCGGCAACGTCGTTCAAGGTCGAAGTAATGCGTAACTGGTATGGTCGCACGGGTCTGTTTGGAGGGATCTGCAAGTACTGCAGTGTTGGGAATGCGCTTCGTACCGGAGGTGTACGCGGAAAAATCACCAAATGGCCATCGTTTGCCTAGAATCGATTCGTATTGGGTAACAATTTCAATGTGTGTCGTCGTGTTCCAATGTAGTCGGACACCCGCGTCCATCGGACTGGGATTTAAGCCTGAGGTGTTTGGACGTCGACCGTATCGAGGGTGATCAACAAATTCGCGGTATTTGTCAGTTTTGCGTTGCATCTTTAAAAGTGCCTTCTCCGCGCTCCTTGGCCCAAGTGCGCCCTACGCTTTTTTGACAAACTCTGACTTCAGTGCCATGGCTCCGATTCCGTCAATTTTGCAATCAATGTCATGATCTCCTTCCACAATCCGAATATTCTTCACCTTCGTCCCCCCCTTCACTACACCGCCCTTATACTTCAGGTCTTTTACAACAATAACCGAATCACCGTTAGCCAGTACATTACCGTACGCATCTCGTGTCGCATCGCCTTCCGGAACAAGGTTCTCAGCTAGTGACCATTCATGGTGACATGTTGGACAAATCAAAAGCGGCCCATCTTCGTAGGTGAATTCGCCGTTGCATTTGGGGCAATTAGGTAGCTGGTTCATAATCATTCGTCAATTTGCGTTGCAGGAAGGAATGTGATCTCAAAACTTTCTGTGATCGCCATCATCGATAGTGTCTTTCGAGTCTAGTAAGATGAGAGAGATTTGCTAGTCCCCGAAGTGATAAGGACATTCAGCTGTGCGACCCACGGAATCTAGTCCGTATTTGTTTGAACGCATGATGGTTCTAACGATCAAGACTCGCTGCTGATCGCTCAATAAGTATGCGTAATTGTTGTTGGTGTTGGATGCCTATGGATCGAATTCCGAGTAGAAATCCGGTCCATTCGCGACCGCCCTTTCCAATGTAGAATTGACTTGACTATGCCACCATATACGTGGACCGATTGCGAGTACTGATTTACTTACAGCGCAAAGCCCGTTGGTTCGCGGAGCGAACCACGACTATCCAAAAAAGCACGACTACAAGTTAGCCTTTGGCTCTGTGGGAAAGAAACTGTTTTAGCTCGCCCAACAAGCCAGTATTGGGACTTCATGACTTCGCGAAACATTGCTAAGGCTCTGGGCTTGCTTCATCGCCACATGTCAGCAGGCGAACAAGCACGACAGCGCCCAGGCGGCACGGCTATGTTTTCGTGCCTTGATTTTCAATTGAATTTATCAGCTCCAGAGTCCGCCTAACTTCGTCCCCAA
>JAGQOY010000447.1 GCA_020427005.1 Planctomycetales bacterium | reverse complement strand
GCGCGGCCGCCGACTTTCAGCAAGTTGAAAATGTGCTGGACGAAGTTCAATTGCTTGTTGGCCGTTGATGCCCAAAAGTCATCTCGCACGATCACTTCGTCTTCGGAGTCTGTTTCACCTTCGTCATTGACCGTCTTGAAGCTGGATTTCTTGCCAAATGGAGGATTGGTGAGAACCATGGAAAACTGCTGAGTCGGCTTTGTATCCAAGCTGCTTTTTCCTGAAATGACAGGGCTGGATTGCTCGCTACCGATTCCGTGCAGGTATAAATTCATCGCGCACAATCGAGCCGTCTCAGGTACCAACTCTTGACCGAGCACCAGCGATTCGCGCGCCTGCTTACGCTCATCTTTGTCCATCTCGCTGCCGTGGTTGTCCAAGACCGCTTGGTAAGCAACCGTTAGGAAACCGCCTGTACCGGCAGCAGGGTCGATGATCGAATCGCCAGGGCGAGGCTGCATCACATCTACGATTGCTTGGATAATTGGCCGCGGTGTAAAGTACTGGCCCGCGCCACCTGTCGATTCGGCTGCACTTCGAGAGAGCAATTCCTCGTAGATCACGCCTTTGACGTCGAGGTCGAGACTGAGCCATTTTTCGCGGTCAATCAAATCTGTGACCAACCGCTTCAGTTTGGCCGGATCCTTGATCTTGCACTCCGCCTCTTTGAACACCGTGCCGAGCAAACCATCTTGGCGACTAAGAAAATCGAGTGCATCTCGGTAATGCTGATACAGATCGGGACCATCCTTCTTCACCAAGCTTGGCCAGTCGTAGTCGACGGGCTTGCCCTTGACGGCTTTGTCCTGCGGGATGCGATTGGGATTATTGTATGGCGGCTGCGTCAGCTTGTGCGACATTTTCAGGAACAGCAAGAACGTAAGTTGTTCGACGTAAGCCATATATGACAAGCCATCGTCCTTGAGGACGCCGGCATAAGACCAAACGCGGGTGCCGATCTGTGAAGCCGTTTGACTCATGTGGTTGCCTTCTTTTTCGTCTTTCTCTTGGTCGTTTTGCGTTTACTAGGCGTGCGTTTCATCGCTGAATTAGCTTCAGTGTCGGCTTCTGCCTGAATGCGTGCGAACAGTTCGGACGCCGGCTCGTCTTCTGCGTTTTGTGGGACGAGTTTGCCTTCAAATGCCGCTTTCAGAATTGCTTGTCGGAGGCGAGCCGCGCGGCGAAGACCTCGATCTACTTCTGCTTCCATGGATTCAATGTTGGATACTTTCTCCGATAGAACTCCCAAAAGTGTTTCTTGTTCGGCAATTGGTGGGACGGGTATTGCTACAGACCGAGAGCTGTTTACAGAAATATTGAACTGTCCCGCCGTTGCTTTCGACGTATTTAGCAAAGGGCGTAGTACAGATTCTGTTAGCAATAAAGAACAAAGCAACCTATTAGAAAAGCCCTCCAGGCACCGGTACGCAACAATCGCCTGATTAATATTCCATTCTGGGTGAGTGTCAGGGACTATCGAAACCTTTCCCAAAGGCGGACCGACAATATTCATCAAGACATCGCCGGGCCGACATATTGAACGTTTCAATAAATCCAAGTGCGTCTTCTTTGAGATGTAAGTTGGATCTTTTTCGAAATTCAGCGAGCCGTTTTTCGTGAGATTATAGACCTTGAGGAATGGAACCTCTCCATAACCGGCCGTCATCATCGAAGCCTCGGGCGTGTTCCCATTCTGTATGGAACTGCACAATTGCGAAGCACTCGCCCACACCCAGGAATCAGGAAGTACGGCCAGACTTGAAGTGTCCG
>JAGQOY010000446.1 GCA_020427005.1 Planctomycetales bacterium | reverse complement strand
AGCGTCAGCGAATCGTCGTCCACAAGATCTTTCAATTCGACTTTTTCATCACCCTGCTAGATAAAGCCCAAACAACCCTCGCATAGATTTCGAAATCGCTGCGACGCCACCTTTTATTAGCTAACCACCCTCCAACCAAAGGGGGTGCAAGTTCATAGCTTTATCCACTGAGTTAGATTGCAAAAATCGACCGGTAGATTGTTACCACCAAATTGGTTAACCGTTTTCTAGTTCATAACGGGGGAAAAAGAACGCAATTGGGGTACTGCATGTTTCGCGAAAATTGGAAAAATCGTTTCGTTTCGTAGAAAGCAACACAAAACTCCCTACCAATTTCTGGTGCGGACGTCGCCACAGTAATCCAAACTCTATAGTTGTTTGGAAATCTGGCGATTCGAGGAAGTTGCCCCGCCCTCAATCCGCCCGCAGAATGTTTTCTTCCCGACAACATTACAGTCACTACAAATGTTGGTCAGGAGGGAATGAACGAGAGCTAGCGGCGATGCCCGATCGCACGACTCACTGCGAACAAATACTGCAACGCATGCCATTGCCATTGGAAAACCGGGGTATGACTGGAAATTCCTGGCCAGGACCCTAGAGTGAGCACTGTTGAACAGAATTCGATAGTTACTGACCTTGTACTTAACGAGACCCATCCAGTCGATTTGCTCGATTCGGTCGGGAATGTCTTGTTGAGGGCAGGTACGTCGGTCACAGGAGAGTTCATAGCTCACTTGGCTCATTTAGGCATTTCAGAAGTCTTTTTTCGAACTTCAAGATCCGCTGCTGCTCCGTATTCCGTTGCAAACAAGTCTGAGGCTTCCGAGACGTTCAAGACTGGCACTCGCTTGCTGTCGAGAATGCTGACCGACCTGTTGTCGAGAAAAGAGATCGAGCGTGATCAAGTTACAGAGATCAACCGACACCTCTACAGTATCGTCAAGAAAGATCCTGCTCCGATCATTGCAGAAGCTCTAACACAAGAAGCTAAGGAGCCTGATGCCAGATTCACCGAACGCTGCATAACAATGTCATTGCTTTCGCTTGCGATTGCAACCGAATTGCAATTCTCCGAAACAGTATCTCTATCCCTCGCTAACGCCGCCCTACTTCATGACGCATCATTGGCGTTGACTGATTTTGAAATGCTGTGCCACCCGGAATTCCGCCAAAAACCTGAATATCTAGTTCACCCATTGCGCAGTGTAGAACTTCTTAGAAGCAATGTATTAGGGATCAGCAACTTAGAACTGATACTGGTTGCACAAGTACACGAGCAAGTAGATGGTAGTGGATTTCCCGCCAAACTTCACTTCTCAGAACAATCATCCTACTCAGCTATTCTCAACACAGTTGACGCATTTCTCACCCTTATCAACACTACCAACTCACAAGGCGGATTCTATCCAAATGACTCGCTAGCATATCTTGCCAATCACGCCTCACTAGGACGCTTTGACCTCCAGACAGTTAAGGCGCTAATACAATGCGTTGGGCTTTATCCTCCAGGAACTCTTGTAAAACTCAGTGATAACCGAATTGCGAGAGTTTTGAGGCCAACACGGGATGCCTTCTCCAATCCGGTAGTTCAGGCAATCGATCATACAGCGACGATTTTCTGCCCATCAGATTTGCGTTTGAAAATCGTGAGCGTGGCAAACAACCGGACTCAACAACGAATTAGTCGTGAACATATTGGAAAAATCTTTTGGAAGTAAGGCGAGCGGCAGAAATAAATCTACCAAGCCTAACCCGAAGCGTAAGAGCGTAAGCGAGGGACCGAACAAGAATCCC
>JAGQOY010000445.1 GCA_020427005.1 Planctomycetales bacterium | reverse complement strand
AGGCTTGTTGCCCGTTGGTGCTGTCATGGCGATGGTGGCCAATCTGGCTGGTACACAGTCGCGAACGCGACGACAGATTGGAGCCTCGGACGTAAGTCCGAGGTTCTTCGCACCCAACCATACTGCAGTCGCCAAGCGACGACAGATGTTGTGTGGTCGCACGCCAAATCATGTTCACACAATGATGAATCTGCGTAGCTCGTTGCGCTCGACCGCCACAACGTTGACCTACTGCAACGCACGTACATATGCCGTCGCTTCGCGACTCTCGTGACGGTCGCTTTCTGACCTCGGACTGACGTCCGAGGCTAAAATCTGCCGTGCCTTCGGCACTAAAAGCAAATTGGCGTCCATGTGCATTGGTGTTCCGTGCGACGCACACCGGCGTCGGGCTGCATGCGCCTGCCGCTGCTACCAGTTGCAAACAAAAGAAAGATTGGGGCTTCCGGCTATAGCCCAAAAGGATGAATCGGATCCATTCACAGTCGCGAACGCGACGACAGATTGGAGCCTCGGACGTCAGTCCGAGGTCCTTCGCACCCAACCATACAGCAGTCGCGAAGCGACGACAGATGTTGTGTGGGTCGCACGCCAAATCATGTTCACACAATGATGAATCTGCGTAGCTCGTTGCGCTCGACCGCCACAACGTTGACCTACTGCAACGCAGGTACATATGCCGTCGCTTCGCGACTCCCGTGTCGCTTGCTCTATGACCTCGGACTAACGTCCGAGGCTAGAATCTGCCGTGCCTACGGCACTAAAAGCAAATTGGCGTCCATATGCATTGGTGTTCCGTGCGACGCACGCCGGCGTCGGGTTGGCTGGCCGCTGCTCCCAGTTGCAAACAAAAGAAAGATTGTGGCTTGCGGCGATAGCCCAAAAGGATGAATTGGATCCATTCACAGTCGCGAATGCGACGACAGGTTGTAGCCTCGGACGTAAGTCCGAGGACCTCCCACCAATCGTATCGCAGTCGCGAAGCGACGACAGGTGTTATCATACAGTCGCGGCGAGGCTTGATTTTTTTTGGACGTAACTCACATAGAGTCTCAAAATGAGCTTGCGACCGATAACAACACTGACTTTCCAAACACTTGCCCGGAGGAAACCACGATGTCTACGCATCACGGCATTCTGCTGCACGTTGTGTTTTCGACGAAGTGGCGCAAACCATTGATTTCC
The DNA here is from genome assembly GCA_020427005.1 of Planctomycetales bacterium. GTDB lineage: Bacteria > Planctomycetota > Planctomycetia > Pirellulales > Pirellulaceae > Aureliella. The sequence goes on along the minus strand of JAGQOY010000445.1, from coordinate 627 downwards.
GAAACTTGGCAAGACGATTTGTTCGCCTACATCGCTGCAGCTGCGAGAGAACATCAAGCAATTTCATTGTGTGCCGGGGGCACCCAGGACCACATCCACTTGCTTCTCAAGACTCACCCGAAATTCGCGATTGCATCCACCATCCAGCTAATCAAAGCAAATTCCTCTAGGTGGATCAATCAAGAGCGCAAGACCAATGGGAAATTTTCATGGCAACGTGGTTACGGCGCTTTCTCTGTAAGCGAATCCATGGTGGATACCGTCAAGTCCTACATCGCCAACCAGCGCGAACATCACCGCCTGCGCAGTTTTCGCGAGGAGTATTTAGCCATCCTTAGACGACATAAAATCGAATTTGACGAACGTTAAGTATTTGACGAAGAGATCCTATCGTAATCATTTACGTGTGCCGTCGCTTCGCGACTCCGGTGTCGCTTGCTCTATGACCTCGGACTGACGTCCGAGGCTTGAATCTGCCGTGCCTACGGCACTAAACGGTTTTTCCCGCAGCATGGCGCCTTTGTATCCCGTGCCCACAGGGCCTATTTGAATCCTGTTCCGCGTGGTTCTGAAGGCTTGTTGCCCGTTGGTGCTGTCATGGCGATGGTGGCCAATCTGGCTGGTACA
>JAGQOY010000444.1 GCA_020427005.1 Planctomycetales bacterium | reverse complement strand
AATGCAACACCGAGCATTGCCAAAAGAAAGAACACACCAGCCATAAGCCAATAGAGCAGGCGTTTAGCGCCGCGGGCTGTTTCAACCATCAAAGAACTTCTTGATAACGTGAATGGTTGCTGCTCGGTTGGCTCGTCCCCAAGAGTGCATTAGCGGAATGTTTTTCGGGCATACGGCTTGGCAATTGCCCGCTTTTCCACAATTTTGAATTCCACCTGGTGCGATCATAGCTTCAATACGGCGTGTCACGAGCGATTGGCCATTAGGGCTTGAGTTCATCAACACCGCTTGGCTCATTGCTGCGGCACCAATGAAGTGTTGATCAAGCTCCTCGTCGCGGCGTTTCTTAAAGGCCTCTTCCGACTCCTCTTGATGGCGATTGATGACAACTTCATTGAACTGGGGGCAAGCTTCCAGACAGCAGCCGCAGCTCATACATTGACTTAACGGATAATCCCGTACTTGTTGTTCGGATGACTGCTTCGGTCCACTACCCATGTCGTAGTAGCCGTCAACGGGAACCCAGCATTGAAGTTTTTCCAGGGCACGGAACAAGCGATAACGATCGACACACAGGTCGCGAACGACCGGGAACTTACTCATCGGCCTCAATTCAATCTCAGTGGGCTCGTCCAAAAGCAAGCGATCGACCAATGCCGAACATGCTTGGCGTACTCGCCCGTTGATGAGCATTGTGCAGGAACCGCAAACTTCCTCCAAGCAACCCGACTCGTAAGCGACCGGCGCGACCTTTAGCCCCTCGTTGGTAACCGGATTCGCCGAGATCCGCTGAAGCACGCTGGTAATATTTAGCCCAGGCTCATGGTCGAATGAAAATGATTGCCAGTACGGGGGCTTGGATGGATGATCTTGGCGTTCGATGCGAACCGTGAATTGTTGGATCGTCATGTTAACGCTCGCTAAGAGTCCTGGTAACTTTACACCTGCATGTATACAATAGGGCATCTCGTTTGACTTCGATAGACCTATCCGCGTCCAGGAGATGCACGATGAACCAGCCGAGCACGGTTTACGAAGTGCCACGGACAAACTTTCAACAGACCGCTGAACTTACCCGCGAGGATTAGATTCAATGACTTAGTTCAAGGTCGCTTGCCTGGAAGACATCCCACCGGGCTCAAGAAAAATGGTAATCGCAGATGATCAACTCATCGCGCTGTTTAATGTCGACGGAACGATTTACGCAATCGACGATTTGTGTCCGCATCAGGGGGCTCCATTGAGCGAAGGACTGTTCATCGGCTGCGTTGCCGTTTGCCCATGGCACGGTGCTGAGTTTGACGTCACCAACGGCAAGCTTCTCAGCGGGCCAGGCGTTCGTGACGTCAGATCTTACCAAGTTTCAATAAAGGGTGACGATGTGGAAATTGAGTTGAGTTGAGCGGAAGAAAATCAATCGGCGGTGCGGTTCACGGAACCCTTCAACAAGATCGTGACCAACACGGTTGAATCGTCAACGGCTTCGACCGCATGCGGGGCGGCAGCAGTCAGGTACAGTAGGTCGCCAGCAAGAAGTTCTTTGGCCTCTCCTTGAGATGTGAACTTCACGCGTCCTTCCAGACAAAAGACAGTGATTTCGCCTGGTGCTTTGTGCTCGGCGATCTGCTTGCCTGCTGGTAAGACAAGCCGTATCGCCTCCATCACCTCAGTTTTGAACAACGTAGAGGTTTTCGTTCTTCCGATCTCGGAGCCCAGCGGCTGCAAATGAATCACTTCAGATGGATTCGCGTGTTTAATGGACATTGGTACTTCTTGTTTTTGTGAGTGGAACCGCAGTAAAGTCACTGCCCGACGCAGTACAAGTGTTGGCCG
>JAGQOY010000443.1 GCA_020427005.1 Planctomycetales bacterium | reverse complement strand
TCGATCGCGCGATCCGCGAGCGCGGGGACTTGCAAGAAGCGCGAACGATTTGGAGCCAGTTGGCGCCGTTGATGCGGTTACAGTTTCAAGCGTATCATGCCAAGGGGGAAGGAGCTCATTGGTTCAGCACAATGAAAGCGGCGCTCAACATGATCGGCCCGCCGGTCGGCGATCCCAAGCCGCCAGTGCTACCCTTGTCTGCCGAGCACCGCGCCCAGCTGCGCGGGTTGTTGCAGGAGCTAGGGTACGAGGTGCGCGCGTAGCGAGTCACCCTCCCCCCGGGTGGCCTGACGAATCGGTGGGAAGATAGGTAATTGGGGAGAAAAAATTGGGTTTGAAATTGGTCGCGGCCTTTCGGTAGGGTTGGGGTTCCTAAATCTCAATCCGCGAAGGACCGCGACCATGACGCAAGTATGCGATAGAAAACAGAATCGAACCAGCCCAAGTTCAGCAGTTAGCCGATCAACGCTCACTCGCAGGTTGCGTCGGCAGGCTCGACGGCTCGAGTGTATGGAGACACGATATGCCGAGTTAGAGCAACAACTCCAAGAGAAGTCGCGAGCACTTCAGGACTGCGAAAATCAACTTGCGTTTGCGAAGGCCCAGTTGGCAGAACAAGCGTGTTGTCAACCAGCAGCTCAGCACCCGATCTATCGTGAGCGGCCGCTTCCGGGGCATCAGTTTGCTCCCACGTTGATCGCCCTAGCCATTTCCCTGAGCATGCGGATTGGCCAGCATGCCACAGCTGACGTTTTGGCCCTTGTTTTCGACGCTTTGGGAATTGACCTGAAGGTTCCGTCGCATGACGCGATTGGGCAGTGGGGACTCCGACTCGGGGTAGCCTCTCTGCAAGATACTTTTACTAAAGATCAACGGGTCTTGTGGATGGTCGATCATTCGAGCCAAATTGGTAAAGAGAAAGTGTTGTTGATTATTGGCATCGCACTGGATGATCTTCCACCGCCGGAAGAAACACTGAATCTGTCGAAAATGAAAGTACTTGCGATCGTGCCGGGAGAATCGTGGAAGAAGAAGGATGTCGAGCGAGAGTATCGCAAGTTAGCCGACCAAATCGGCGCACCAGTCTTCCTACTTTGCGATGGTGCGAGTGAACTACGTGATCCCGCGTCAGTGCTTCAAAGAGACGGGAAAAAGACCATTGTGCTTGGTGATCTCAAACATCACGCCGCGAATCTTCTCGAAAAGGAGGTGGGTCGTACCGAGCGTTTCAAGTCATTCATCACGGAGATTGGATTGACTCGCAACCGTGTCCAACAAACGGAACTGAGCCATTTGGCTCCACCTGCGCTGAAACAGAAGAGTCGCTTCATGAACTTAGGCCCACTGCTACGTTGGGCGAGGATGGTGCTCTATCATCTAAATCATCCTGCCAGTACGGCGCGTACTGGCATCGAAGTTGATCGCATAGAATCCAAGCTTGGTTGGCTGCGAGAATACGCCAAGGATGTGTTTGAGTGGGACAAGTGTCAGAGGCTCATCAACGTTTCGCTGAAAATCATCAATCGCCATGGCCTCGACAAGACGACCGCTCACGCCGTCCAGGCCGCATTACAAGAGTGGGATGGCAATTGGCAGGCCGACGACACTGCGGCCTCACGGATCGGCCAGCAATTGATCGCATGGATCACGGAGTCCGCAAGTAGGTTGCCTGATGGCGAGCGAGCTTGGCTATCAACGGAAATCCTCGAATCACTGTTCGGGCGTTTCAAGCAGCTATCGCGACAACACAGTAAAGGAGGCTTCACTCGATTAATCGCAATGCTACCGATGCTCTGCGGGAAAGTGACGGCCGACCATGTGCGGACGGGCTTTCGCCGCGTGGACGCTCGGGCGCTCCAAAAATGGTTGTCCGACACACTCGGCCCGACTCTGACCGCTCGCCGCAACGCGGCCTATCATGAAGCCTTCAAGCAAAACCTAGAACAAACCTCAGTCACAGCTTAACACCGATTCG
>JAGQOY010000442.1 GCA_020427005.1 Planctomycetales bacterium | reverse complement strand
GTCCAACGCATGGAACTGTTTTGGACCGGGAGCTAAAAATTTTTCGACTTCCTGATTTGTGTTGTATAACGAGCCAACTTGGGAGGGTTAGTTGATGAAGTCAACTGGCTCAGCGACTTGCCCGATGTATACGTATTACCGGGGCAAAGCCACGAAGTTTACATACTGCACGGTTAGCTCTGCAGCCTCGCTTCCGTGAAATGTAACCAACTCAATCACATGGGTCAAATAAAGCCGTCTGTTTCCCTGTTGTCAAGCTTCAGTTATGGACACCGAATATGCCGGTTTTGAGTATTGCGCGATGCTTGTGAACGACATTCGCTTTTTTGATCCGCCATACTTGGGGTTTTGGAGCTAACCTATTCTTTGACGCAGCGTCTCGTAAAGCGTTACAGCAACACTAATCGAAAGGTTTAAGCTATCGGTTGTGGTTGCCATGGGAATCCGGAAACTGTCGGCTCCCTGCCACTCAGGTCCGAGTCCATGTGCCTCGTTGCCAAAAACTATCGCGCAGCCTGTATCCAACTTACATTGCCAAAGCGATTTTGATCCGTCGACGCGAGCTAACCAACAGGGAATTTGCTGTTGTTCCAGTAGCAGAGTCAATTCCTCTCGGTGACTGACCGCCAACGGTAAAGTGAAAATTGCCCCTCGACTAGCACGGATTGCATTCGGGTTGAATATCTCGCAAATGGGAGATGTCAGGATGACTGCATCTACTCCGCAAGCCGAAGCAGTGCGCAAGCAGGCGCCCAGATTTCCTGGCTTTTCGGTTTGGTCAAGAACGAGGTAAAATCCGTTCCTTGAAAACGGGATGTTCTCAAGAGAAAGTTCTGGCGTTCGTGCTAATGCCAAGACCTGATCGCTGCGTTCTCCATATGCAATCTTCGACATAACTTCTAAGGACACGAGTTGTAACCTGTCCTGCATAGGCTTGGGCAACCAATTCAACGCTGTTGTAGAAAAAACCTGTTGTATCCCAATGCCTGCTTCAACAGCTTTGAGAATTTCCATAGCGCCATCAATAATAAACAGTCCATGTTTCCGGCGCTGACTACCAGTGCGCAGTCTACAAAGCTGCTTAACTTGAGGATTCTGCACACTAGAAAGTACAGGTCGGAAGCTCATTAGACCAAGCTCGATAACTCAACGGGCCAGCACATCTAGAAACACTTGCAAGACACTTCCTTGAAAGTGCCCCTTATAGATATACAAGCGGATGCGTTGCATCGCCAAAAGTTGGAAGGTCCATTCCCATTCGTGATGCCACAGACAGGTACAGATTACATGCTCGCCGCTGATCAACCACCAAATCAGAGAAGTCGAGAATTCTTCCAGTTTGCAAAGTACCACCTCCTTGTCCTGCCAATAAAACTGGCATTTCATCTGCCTGGTGGCGGTCACCATCGTACAGGTTTGAACAAAACATGATCATGGAATTATGAAGCAAACTTGTGCCACCTTCGTCAATCTGCCCCATTCTGTGTATCAAATAGGCCAATTGCGCAACATGAAACTGGTTCGTTTTCAAGTACATCGCCTCCAAATCCGGCTCTCTCCCGTTGTGAGTAAGATCCAAATGCAGGCTGCCTTGAACGCCTTCCAAGAATCCGAAATTCATTTGCGACAAATCATTATTCAACATGCAAGTTGCAATGCGAGTTTGGTCCATTTGAAACGCAAGCACGATCAAATCGAGCATGAGACGCATGTGTTCGCCAACGTTTTGCGGTAGATCTTCGGTTGGTCGCCCCATCGTAGGCTGTGAAATGCTGGGATGCCAACCCTCTAGCGAATCCTGTTTCTTGGCCCTGTCAATCCGTTTCTCTATATCACGAATTGAATCCAGGAACTCATCCAGCTTATGTTGGTCCTTGACGGCAATTCGCTGACGTAGATTGGCAGCATCTCGGGTTACACTGTCAAGCAAGCTGCGATCAACCTGCCGATTTGCGCTACCTGTAATCAAATCGTAAACACGTGACGGA
>JAGQOY010000441.1 GCA_020427005.1 Planctomycetales bacterium | reverse complement strand
GGCCGCACTCATCGCTCGGCTACAAGCCGCCGTCGCCGGAGGCCATCATCTGGCCCGGACAACCACCCGGATCGGTTCCATCGTCGGCACAGGCGATGGCCGAAAAGCCGGTCATGCATTAAGACTGAAACCGGACCACCTCATGGGGTCAGGCCAACCGTATCTCGGTGTCCACGAAACCGGTAGCAGGCCAATCTGCACTTTTAGCATCGGGCGAGTAAGCTGTTTGAGTCTCACAAGGTATTGGCTTGGGAGTGGAAAGTGATAATTAATTCGACTTGCTTTAAAGCGAACAAGCGCAAACTAAAAATTAAGCGAGGCCTAGAATCTGTTCGAAACAATAGAAACGAATGAAACCTAAATGATTGCCCGCAGCGGGCTTTCGATCGCGCTATAATGACAATATTCCTAAGGGGCTTGATATGGGCAAGGCTCGAAGGAGGAAGCGTCTGGGTAGCGCCCAGCGCCATGTCCTCAATATGATAGACAAAACCGGTTTCTGGAACGAGAGGAGCAACTGGACCTACGATAGCGCACATCAAACAAACGCTATTTTGACAACGCTATCGAAGCATGGATGGGTCAAGCAGACTGGTCGTCGGCTGAGATACGGACACTTTGAAATCACAACAGCCGGCACCGAGAAAGTTGCTGAGCTAGTGGCAGAACGAATGGAGGCTGCTCGGCAGATCGCAGCCGCAGAAAGTTCTCCCGAGACCAAAGCCAAGGCGGAAGCTATCTACCGCCGTTTTGGACTTCATGCGCTGTGAACTCGGAATGAGTATTCGCACGCTTTCAATTTATTTTGTCCAGTTGAAATGGGACGTGCGAGCCAAATTTTAGAGAATGATTTCCATGCGAGTAACCGAGCCAGCGATCGCGCACACTAATGGTATCCGACGCGAACCTGCAGCGTTAACCGAGTAGCCCCACAGCTTCAGAAGCTGTTGATGCACCGACTAATGTGGCATTCTGTGTACCGAGCAGAGGGAACTGACATGCCGTTATCAGGAGCTGAAAAACGACAACTCCGAAAAGACTTGATTGGGTGTTGGAGTAAGATGGAGCGCGAAACCAAACAGAAATTTCCCGGATTGGCGGCATTGATTGAGGAACGGAATCCTGTGGTTGCTTTGGGACGGCTCAGCAGCCGTGAAACATCTGGCCTAGCTAGACTATTCATACTCGGACGGCAGGATTTATCAGTCGAGCAATTCATTCTTAACAGCGACTGGGCAGATCGTCTGGACGACCAAATAATCCAACAATGTCGGACCAACCTCGGATAGCCAGGTACCTAATTCAGCTACCCTGTTCAATCATATCGCTTCAACCGGTCGCTGATCACATCCCCTAAACTGTTCAGCTTGATCACCCGCCTACCGCTCTCTCCACAGATTACCAGATGAAGGCCGGTTTCATGCGCAAATCGCAATGATCCGTCATCCTCATTGAATGTAAGAAGCCATTGATGCCCCTCTTTTGCGTCAACGATACCGCCGAGAATCGTTGTGAAGCAGTCAGAAGGCCCCCAGCTCCAACCGCGCTGGATAAAAACCTCGGTCTCACGGTCAAGTCTATCAACGCGAATCGTCTCGGCAAATGCCGCCGAGCCATAGTTAAGGGCCGCGCAGGACGTAAATCCAGTCACCGCAAATAACCTTAGCAGGTGTCGCTGTCTAATCATCGCCGTAGCCGCTTTCCTGGTTGAACACGTCGATAACATCCCTTGCCTTGGACGATACAGCTACGTCGTCCAGATGAGCATATCGCATCGTCGTACGGATATCAGTATGGCCGAGGATCGTCCGCACCTCGTAGACGTTCATCCCGTTCTGGATTAGCCGCGATGCATGCGTATGCCTGAGCGTGTGGATCGTGCAGTCACGAAGCCCAGCGCGATTGAACGCCTTGCGTATCGCTTGGCTCGAATAGCCACGCGCTTTGCCTGAGCTTGAGCAGAACACATACTCGGAACGGCGGTCTTGCGACCGCCGTTCCATGACCGACGCGAC
>JAGQOY010000440.1 GCA_020427005.1 Planctomycetales bacterium | reverse complement strand
TGGCATAGGATGGATCATCCAAAACAGAATGCAAAAATCACAAAAAATAGAAGATGAATTGAGACAACGTGCCCACAAACTTGAAGAAGAGTTACGCGATGATCGACTCGGTATATGTCAATAAAAGTGAGACAAAAAAGTAAGAAAAACGGAACTCTAAATAAAACAGTGATAAGTAGATAGAAAGTTTGGGCGCACCCATTCAGGAAGTGAAGGGAAAGCGACCCGCTCAGGGTATGACAAATGGGCACCCAGCCGTGCACGGAATAAAGAGGCGACGGCGAGAGATGACGGAAAGGGAGAAGAGTCTCGCCATCGTCCATTCTCATTTTAGCACGGCAGCCCATGTGTCAACCCATTCGCTAAACTTGGTTGATTAGGCATGTAGATGGCTCAAGCGCAAGAATCAAGAAAGGGAGCGTCCTCCTCTGACGAACAAGATGGTGTTGGTTGGTTAATCCAAGCTTCGGTTGGAATGACAGGTGGGTGGGGTTGTCCACGGACAAAGCGTTCCGGGTGTTTAGCAAATGCGTCATTGAGCACCTCTTGCCGTTGTTGAAAGAGCGATTGCGCATGGCCAAAGTGCATGGCAGCCGGTGTGACATAGCCGATACCAGAATGAAGATGCGTAAAGTTGTACCATGCGAAAAAGGATCGACCCCAACTGCGAGCATGGTCTGGTGAGTCAAAGCGGTCAGGATAATCCGGTTGATATTTCATAGTCTTGAACTGTGCCTCGGAAAAAGGGTTATCATTCGAGACGTAAGGCCGAGAATGTGATTTTGTCACCCCAAGCTGTTCAAGCAAATGGGCAACCGGAATCGATTTCATAGGGGAACCGTTATCGGCGTGAAGCGTCAGTTCTCCTTGCTGGATGCTCTGCTGTTGGCAAGCCCATGCGATTAGCTCGTGGGCAATCTCCGCTGATTCAACTTCAGCAATCGTCCAGCCAACCACATAACGACTAAAGATGTCGAGGATGACATAGATATAGTAGTAACAGTACGGCTTGGGCCCTCTGAGCCACGAGATATCCCAGGACCAAAGTGCGTTTGGACGAGTTGCCAACAACTCAGGCTTTTTGTAGACAGGGAGCTTGCGCTGGTCCCGTCGCTCTCGCACTTCGCCATATTCCTGGAGGATACGGTACATGGTGCTGACCGAACAGAGATAGGTGCCCTCATCCAACAAGGTTGCATAGATCACATATGGTGTGCAATCCATGAATCGTTCACTGTTGAGAATCGCCCGAATGGCTTCCCGTTCAGTTTGCCCTAGCGCTCGGTCCGATACGCGCCGAACTGTACGCTTTTTAGCTGTCAAGGCGTGCAATGGTAGGGCTAATGAACGCAGTCGATAATAGCTGCTGCGCGGAAATCCCAGCCCACTACAGGCATCGGCGACCGCCATCACTTGGCTCAACTGCTCAATGGCAGCCAGCATTAGCGCTTGCTCCTTGTGTCGGTCAACGTCTGCTCCAAGGCTTGCGATAACTTTTTTTGCGCTTCGATGATCAGTTCTGCCTGTTCCAATTTGCGACTCAGCCGTTCATTCTCAGCTTGCAGCTTAGCAATTTCATCGGCGTTCGCCTTGGCACCTTTCTTGCCAGGTGACTTTTCCGCCAATTCGCCGCGGACCTCTTGGCGTCGCCAATCAGTTAGTTGCGATGAGTACAAGCCTTCGCGTCTCAGCAAGGCACCGACTTCACCATGATTACACTCGGCTGCTTCTTTGACGATACGGCGCTTGTATGCCTTACTGAACTTTCGCCGTACCGGCCGTTCTGTTTCAGATTCCGACTCGCTTCGTCGGCTTTGTCCATTGCTATAATAAGTGGATTGGGTTGTCATTCATCTGCTTTCCTTGCCCTGATTTCGACACTATTTCTTCGCTCTTTTTTGTCTCACCTATTATAGACTCTCAGGGACCCAACAAAGCTATTTAGAAGCAGTAACGAAGTTGGTGAGGTACGTGGGCAAAGCGCCGGAACAGATTACGGCGGAGGAGGTACGCACCTATTTTCTCTAT
>JAGQOY010000439.1 GCA_020427005.1 Planctomycetales bacterium | reverse complement strand
TGCCTCACCGTCTGGAGTTCCTACGATTGTCAACTCGGGCAAAATCTCTATTTTCTCAAACACCCAATCTTGACCCGGCTCATCCTGCATTAGGCTCGGACTAGCATAGATCCGATCGAACGGACGATCCAAAACTGCGTGCGTTCGCTGGGCTCCATCTGGGATTTGGCCCAGCAAATCGATCAATTGAGGACCATTCTGTTGGCCAATTACGATAGCCCCAACGTCTCCGTCTAAATCGCCAGGTAAGTGTTCGGAGTTAAAATCGCCTAGCACAATTACATCTTCTCCATGGGCTAAATGGGGTTCCATCCAGTGCCTAGCCAACCGAGCCTGGCGAGTTCTCGGTTCCTCGGCATCCACCGTGGCACGAAGATGGAGATTGATTACCGTTAGGGGCGCAGAGGAGCCAGCCCAGCGAAATTCGGCAATGATGTGCTTGGAGAGATTGTAATAGCGCTGGGACTGAAACATGTCCGATGTTTGCTCTTGCCGACTGTAACTAACCAATCCACCAGCGGTCGGATATAAAATGCCAACATCTTGCTCTGTAAAGGTGTCCGTACCTTGGATAAAGGCAAATCGATAAGTGCGTTGATGCTTGCCTCTCAGGGCAGCAGCAATATCACTAAGCGTCTGACTGCCCTCAATTTCCTGTAACGCAATTATCTGGGGTTCCACTTCGGCAATTGCTGCAGCTACTCGATCGACTTTTGTATTCCAGTATTCTTTTGAAGGCGCTGACTCCTGTTTTGCTAAATCGCTACGGTTGTCTCCAAGGTAGTCATCAAACATCCACTCAACATTCCAAGTCATAACCTTTAGGCGGCTTGGAGGTGAGTCGAAGACCTGGCCGAACGTTGTCGACTGGAGGTTCAAGAGAAAAAGACCTAGGACAACGCAACAACGTCCCATCATATTTCGACTCGCCGGTGACAATAGAGAAGGTTTATGTGAGGGCAATAACACGATGAAAATGCAATTTGACTTCCTGAGCGACTACGCGGCGCACCCCCTCAACCAAGCATCTGGGCTCATTTTCCTCTTGGCCTTGGCGGATGATTTCATCGAGCTTAGTACCGGGGGGAACTGAGAATGTAGACTGATTTATAGTCTGATTGCCAGCATCCAACTCGGGAACAATGAAATGGCAAGTAGCGCCGTAGGTTAGCATTCGCCCCGCAAATGCATCGTGATAGGGACGAAAACCGGGAAACCCGGGTAGGAGACCGTGGTGAAGATTGATGATTCGGCCGCCAGCAAATTTCCAACAGGTATCCGGCGGAAGCACACGCATGTATCGCGCCAATACAACATAGTCAACTTCATAACGATCGAGTAGTTCGACCAGCATTTCATCATTTGCTGAGCCATCTTCGCGACCGATATTATGCCACGGCACACCGAATTCGGCGGCCAGTTTGGCACATTTTTGACGATTGCCGATCATCACAGTAGCCTCGGCGTCAATGATACCTTCGGCTACGCCCTGCAGCACTGCTCGCGGTGTACTCTCTTGAAAAGTGGCGCAAATCGCCAATCGCGACTTTCTGCCAATGGGTGTAGGCGTCCAAACACGAATCGAAAGTCCCGTACTTTCTCCGATTTGTCGCATAGCATCACGTACAGACTGCCAACGCGTTGCCTCTATATTCAGGCGACACAACATGGCGAAAACGGCCGCCTCGTCATGATCATACATCTGAATTTCCGCAATGCTGGCTCCCTGCCCGGTGATTTCATGAATGATGGGATCAGCGAGTCCAACGTTATCGGGCCCGACAGCTGTAATCACGATTTCCATGGCTTTATCTCGAATCCTCGACATGTCCAACACGCCTTCCTTTTGCCTTGGAATCCCAAACTTCGTCAAATTGCCCTAGCCTCAATTCGCGTACATGAGCAAGAAAATGCCTGCCCCGTTGTCGTCAGCCTTCAACTAGCAGGCTGCTGAAAAAGTAACCCGAAGCGTCAGCGAGGGAATGTGCCCAGCCAGTCGCTTACGCTTCGGGTTACTAATCGTCCACAAAATTTTGCA
>JAGQOY010000043.1 GCA_020427005.1 Planctomycetales bacterium | reverse complement strand
CGGACGAAAGCCGATGGTTCGTTCGAGATCGGAAACATCAGCATATGTTTCAACCACATCACCTGGTTGCAGGGGTAAGAGATTCTTGACCGCAGACTTACCTGTCGCACTTTCAATCGCTACAATAAATCGGTCGAGTTCAATGGGATGATTATTACCAATATTGTAGACCCGATACGCGCAATTACTTGAACCTGGGTCAGGCGATAAGGGGTCAAAATTTGGGTCCGCAATGGGTATTACATCTGCCAAACGCACTACGGCCTCAACAATATCATCGATGTATGTAAAATCGCGCCGCATCTTCCCATGGTTGAATACATCGATGGGTCGATTCTCAAAAATGGCCTTGGTGAATATATAGGCCGCCATATCGGGCCTGCCCCACGGACCATAGACAGTAAAGAATCTCAGTCCAGTAGTCGGCAATCCAAAAAGGTGACTATAGGTGTGGGCTAAAAGCTCGTTGGCCTTCTTGGAGGCGGCATACAAGCTGAGTGGATGATCCACATTGTGGTGTACGGAGAATGGTTGCAGCTTATTGGATCCGTAGACACTACTACTGCTGGCGTACAGCAAGTGTTTGACATCTGCATGTCGACAGCTCTCTAGGATATTTACAAAACCTACCAGATTGCTCTCAACATAGGCGTGTGGGTGCGTTAACGAGTAACGCACACCAGCTTGAGCAGCTAGGTGAATGACACTTTCAAAGGCGTGTTGACCAAAGAGCTCTCGCAACCTCTGAGAATTGGAAATATCGACTTGGATAAACTCGAACGCCAGATCCAATGATGTTAGCTGAGCCACTCGAGCATGTTTGAGTTGTACATCATAGTACGGATTCAGATTGTCGATTCCGATTACGTGCACTCCTTGCTTTAGCAGACTCCTAGCAACATGGTAGCCGATGAACCCTGCTGCGCCCGTTACTAATATTTTCTTCAATGTTGCCTTCCGCATCCTACACAGAGAACTACCGCTTACATGTTGTGTTCGGCAGGGAGCCCAAGTTGTTAACTACGCAGAGCTTTCAACGTATTGAGCATGCCACTTTGCACAGCTCCTGAATCCGAGCCCAACGCCAGAAATCGAAACCCTAATTGTTTGTGCTGTTCCACGAACTCGGGTCTGGAGAGAATCCCTGCAGCTTTACCATGGCGTTCGCACGCTTCCACCACAGAGCGAATCGCATCCACAAAATGGGGCTGTGAAAAATCACCTGGACAATTCAAACTGACCGACAAGTCGAGTGGTCCCACAAACAACACATCCACACCCTCAACTGCAGCAATACTGTCTGCGTTGGCAACCGCTTCCGCAGTTTCAATTTGTACGACTACACAACCGCATGCGTTCGCAGATTCAAAATAGTTTTTCCAATTACGACCATACTCAGTGGCGCGAATAATCCCGGCAACACCGCGAGTTCCACGGGGCGGATATTTCATGAACTGCACAGCCCGCATAGCTTCTTCAGCAGAACTCACAAAGGGGAACATGATGCCCGCAGCACCGCTGTCCATTACAAACTTCACAATATCCGCGTCCACCGAGCGTATCCTAACGATGGGTGCGCTCGAGCCAGCCCGACTAGCAAGCAGCAGACTCCGCAAATCTGAAAATGAACCACTTCCGTGTTCAAAATCTAGCAACAGCCAGTCAAACCCTAAGTCGGCCACGATCTCCACGGCAGTTGCCGAGCAGAGATTGAGGAATGTGCCGACAAGTCGTTCCTTGGTTAGACGCTGCTTATCAATCCACTGCATGCTAAACTTTCTATACGATGAAACCGAGCGAGCCAATTAAGTTCGCCACCTCGCGGGGGACGCAGAGGTTTGGTCGTGTTAAAACAATTCCGATATCTCACGGAATCCGGAATCTACGATTGGAAATGGCCTGCCAGCCGGGCCCGGCAAGTGTTCAGTCAATTTGAAACCGAGGCCGTACAAAATCGTCGAAATAATTTCGGCCGGTTCTACAGGTCGATCATCCGGCACGGCGCCGATCGGGTCGCTGGCACCAACTACTTGCCCACCTCGGACTCCGCCGCCGGCAAAGTATACGGTAAAACATTGAGGCCAGTGGTCGCGACCACCAGCCGGATTAACTTTTGGCGTACGCCCAAACTCGGCCAGATTGGCCACCAATGTATCGGGTAGCATGCCGCGCTGATCCAAGTCCGTAATAAGTGCCGAATATGCTTGATCGTACATGGGAGCTACAACATCGCGCATGCCCTCAATGGATGTAAACGGCTTGCTGCCGTGAATATCCCAAGTGATTTCATCGAAGACTGTCAGGAACGTATTGATAGTAACGAACCGCACGCCGGCCTCGACAAGGCGTCGCGCAAGCAGGCAGCATTGCCCAAAGCGATTCATCCCATAGCGTTCTCTGACCGCAGAAGTTTCTTTCGAAAGGTCGAATGCATCTCGGGCCTGCGGGCTTGTCATCAAGCGATAGGCTGTTTCAAAGTGTTCGTCCATCAATTTCGTGGCCTCGCTAGTTTCAAACGCACGCACGGAAGCCTCAACTGCCTCTCTCATTTTGCGTCGTCGATTCACCCTAGCGACAGGTAATGATTCCGGAGGCACCAGATCAGGTACTCGAAAACTGGGTTGAGATGGATCTGCCATAAGCGCGAACGGGTCATAGGCCTTTCCAAGAAATCCACCAGCCTGTCCGTTAGGCGAGTTTCCTCCACCGCGCCCCATGGTTTCGGGCAATACAACATGTGGCGGAAGATCCCCACGCGGGCCACGGAGATACCAAACCGCTGACCCCACATGAGGCGTCTCAATGCCACCGGAAAACAGCCGGCCAGTCTGCATGATCTGCCATCCAGAATCGTGGACAGCAGCACCACGATGGAAACAAGACCTAACAAAAGCAATCTTGTCAGCGATCTCAGCGTGCTTAGGTAATATCTCCGAAATCTGAACACCGTCTGCTGATGTTGAAATGGGACGAAATGGACCACGTACTTCCGCTGGCGCATGGGGCTTCATGTCAAATGTATCTAGCTGACTGGGTGCCCCCAAATTAAAAATGAGAATGCATGACTTGTTGTCTTTCGACCGATCGACCAGCCCTTGCTCTGCCGCTCGAAGCCATTGCGGCAATCCCAGCCCAATGGTTCCCAGCGCACCCACTTGGACGAAATCCCGTCGATTTACTCCATTGCATGTTCGGGCTGTCGCCACACCTTCTAGGTTTAACATTCAACCATTCTCCCAGAATTTCACAGTATCAACGCAGATACACGTATCAACGCAGATTGTGCAAAACAGCCTGCTCGCAAATCAACAAATGAAAGACAACAGTATCGCAACTCCAAAGCACTTAACAGGTCACATTCAGCCGGCGATTGCGATTTTGTTCTTCGGCTCGATTATAAGCCAGTCACTTAGCAGATTGGAGCTTTATCGCTGGATTCGAGTGCCGTAGGAGACTAAATAAGTGAATTGGCTACTCGGCAAAGGAACTTTCTCGATGAACCTAAGTCCAGTGGACTTTGTCAAAAATTCTATCCATTGCTGCAATTCAGCTTTCACAGCTTGCGAAGAAGCAGCGTCAGGCTAAGCTTTCCGTTGAAGTAAAAACCAGAGACAATCTGGGACTACAGAGATTTCTAGCGGGATCGTGCCTTGAAACGGGTGGGCCCCATTTTGGAAAATTCTGCCACGCAAAAAACTGAAGCCAACTTGAAGCTCTCAATCAGAAAAACACGCAAAACGAGCCTTGATTTCTATGCTTGCAACACGCCAGTTCGCAACAACTCGAACCACAATAGCCGACCTTCCTATTGCAGACCTTGTCACTCAGTTTGGCACCCCATGTTACGTGTATGACTTGGAGTCGATCAAGCAACGAGTCGCGGATCTAGCCTCTTTTGACGTCGTCCGTTACGCCCAAAAGGCACTTTCGAACATCGCCATTCTAGACCGCCTACGGAAACTTGGGGCCGTGGTCGATGCGGTTAGTGCCGGTGAAATACACCGTGCTTTGAGAGCTGGATTCAGCCCCAACAGCCAGCCCGTTGGCATCGTTTATACCGCCGATGTTTTTGACGAAGATGCATTGGACTTGGTGGTCAAGCACAACATTCCCGTTAACGTGGGCAGCCCCGACATGATTGAGCAACTCGGGCAACGGGCTCCTGGTCGAAATATCGCGATGCGAATTAACCCAGGTTTTGGTCACGGTCATTCCCAAAAAACAAATACCGGTGGACCACAATCAAAGCACGGGATTTGGCACAGTCAAATTGATGACTGCCTACTGCGTGCAGATCGGCACGGTCTGACCGTTACAGGTTTGCACATGCACATTGGAAGTGGTACGGACCTCGAGCATTTGTCGAAGGTTTGCGGTGCTATGGAAGATGCATGTATAAAAGTTGGGCGGACGATTACTACGATCAGCGCAGGAGGCGGACTACCGGTCCCCTATCAAGCAAACCAACAATATGTCGATTTGCACCAATACTTCGAACTCTGGAATGCGACTCGAAATCGACTCCAGCATCAATTTGGCCACGACGTGCAACTAGAAATCGAACCCGGACGCTACCTGGTCGCCGAGGCAGGATACTTGATTTGCGAAATCCGATCCGTCAAACGCATGGGAGAAAACCTATTCTACTTGGTGAATGCAGGGTTTAATGACCTCGCACGGCCTATCCTTTATGGAGCCCATCATCCAATTTCGATCTGCCCTCGTAGCCACGGTTCTAAAGATCAGGTTGATGTCGTCATCGGTGGTCCGCTCTGTGAATCTGGTGATATTTTCACTCAAAGCGAAGGCGGTTTCGTTGCCTCGCGCAAGCTACCAATGGCCGACGTTGGAGATTGGGTCATTTTGGAAGTGTCCGGTGCGTACGGATTTGCCATGAGCAGTAATTACAACAGCAAATTCCGTTGTCCAGAAATCCTTATTGAAGACGGTCAGGCAAAGCTAATTCGCCAAAGAGAGACCGAAGCTGACCTCTTAAGGTTGGAAATTATCCCATAGGCAGTTTGAGTGAAACACCTTGCGGCTAGACAGGTTTGATACACCGCTTTATGGCCTAATGCGAAAATCAGCACGACTGCCGTTCTACATGGCGGCAATCACCACCGCAAATCAAATTCATTACGCAATCGTCATACTCGGCCGCAAGATTTCTTTTTGTTAAGACAGACATTTTAACAGTTGAAATATCAACGTTGCCTTTCAACAATATGGGACGTCTCAGCGCGCAATCTAAAGTGCTCTCAGGTTGCGAATGCATTTTTTGCTGGTTGAGTCCTTTCCATTTTTTGTTGTTCTTCTAGCAGAGGTCATGTATGAAGAAGTGCAATTTGGCGAAATCGCCGCGCACGGGCTTTACGCTCGTCGAATTGTTGGTGGTCATCGCGATCATCGGCATCTTGGTTGGTTTGTTGCTGCCTGCCGTTCAAGCTGCTCGTGAAGCTGCTCGACGTATGCAGTGCCAAAACAACATCCGTCAATTGGGCTTGTCCGCCCATAATTTTGAAAGCGCTTACAAGCGATTTCCACCTGGTTTGCTGTTCCCTGTTCCATCTCGTTCAGCCGGTTTGGATGTACAGTGGGATCAACATTCCGGTATCGGCCACTTGGTACATTTGCTTCCGTTTATGGAGCAAACCGCAATCTATCAAGGAATCAGCCAGAATTCCAGTTTGGATGCTGACCAAACAGGTGTCGGTGCAGCGAGTGGTTCACCCCAGCAGCTGAAGAACCGTTATTGGTGGAACACCGATTCGTGGGACCATGTGCATTACACGTTGCCGATGCTCTTGTGCCCAAGCGATTCCTCTGAGCAAGGAACTACCTACTCCATTCTTACCAACTTCACCTACGCGACGTCTTCAACTGCACGCCCATCGGCAGGTTATTACTACGAAGGCACCGCCAACGCTTCTTGGCATCAAACAGTCGGCAAAACCAATTACTTGGGTTGCTCAGGCTGGGGCGGCAAGCTTGGATCGTCGTGGAGCTCGTCGGTTGCGACTGGCGGACCTATTGCTGACGACTCCAACGGCATGGCGGTCGATTCCTTGGCTGGTATTTTTTACCACCGTAGCAAGTCTAAGTTTGGGTCCATCTCTGACGGTACATCGAACACGTTGATGTTTGGTGAAGTTACTGGTAAGTTCTTGGACGCGGAACATCGTAGCGGTCGCGAAATGTCCTTCTGGTGGGTTTCCACCGGTCCGATGCCGACTCGTTGGATGTGCAGTGCGACTGACCGAGCTGCCAACCCTGCCAGCGCGTTTGATTTCTTGCGAAACATCAACTGGCCAGGTCCAGCACGCTTCAGCAGCAATCACATTGGTACAATCAATGCTTGCATGGGCGACGTTTCCACGAAGTCTATGTCGTTGAATGCAGACCGAGTCGTATGGCACTCGATTGGTGGTGCTTCGGACGGTCTGGTTGTTGCAACTCCTGAGTAGTAGGAAAACTCCATGAAAAAGCTCTTATGCCTTGCCATTTGCACCTTTATTTTGGGCTGCGGTGGTTCCGGTGAAGTCGTGAAGAATGACGTACCTACCGAACGTCCTCCCCGCCCACAAACTGATGGCGGTTCAGGTGGTGGACAGGGCGGCGGTGGCAGCCAGCAATCGGCTGAGTCGATTTAACACGCCCTTTACGAGCTAAAAAACCAAGACGCAGGTGGTTTAGTTGCCACCTGCGTTTTTTTGTTGCTTTCTCCATTCTTTTTTTAGGCGGATCCCCAGTCAGCCAGTTGAGTTTCCCCACTCAAATCGTCTTATGACGAATTATTCCATTTGGGAAAAATGGAACGGCTGAATTCTATCCTCTACGGGACCCTTACGACAAAAATATTTACATTACGTACAGCTAGCCACTTGTAGTAATGTTACTTTTTGGATATCTTTCATAAATTCTCTCGCGGATTTTCCTTAGAAGCATCGCGCTTCAGTTACTTACATGTCTTTACGGGTGCTAAAAAAACACCATCGGCTGGGTATAACTTGCGTATTATTAGCAGATAATAATCAAGCCGAAACCAAAGCTTTCTCCAACCTAATCTAATTAGGAGGTTGGATTTTTGTTTTTTTCGTTTTTCACGAGGTCATGTTCATGAAAAAGCATTTTTTGGCGAACTCGCCGCGGACGGGCTTTACGCTCGTTGAACTTCTGGTGGTTATTGCAATTATTGGCATTTTGGTTGGCCTGTTGCTGCCTGCGGTACAGGCTGCAAGAGAGGCAGCTCGCCGCATGCAATGCCAAAACAACATTCGTCAGCTGGGACTGGCTGCTCACAATTTTGAAAGTGCTTACAAGCGATTTCCACCAGGACTCCTGTTCCCTACACCTCCCCGTTCTGCCGGACTGGATGGAGCAAACTGGGACAAGCACTCCGGCATTGGCCACATTGTGCATTTGCTCCCCTTCATGGAACAGAATGCGATTTATCAGGGCATCAGCCAGGCTTCAAGCCTTGACCCGGATCAAACCGGCGTAGGCGCCGTAAGTGGCTCGACTCAGGAACTCAAGAATCGTTATTGGTGGAATACGGATTCCTGGGATCACGTTCACTACACGCTACCAACCTTGCTTTGCCCTAGCGATTCTTCTGAACTGGGAACGCGGTATTCGATTCTTACCAATTTCACCTATGCCTCCAGTAGCACCTCACGCCCTTCGGCAGGTTATTACTACGAAGGAACAGAAAACGCTTCTTGGCATCAAACCGTCGGCAAGACCAATTACTTGGGATGCTCTGGCTGGGGTGGAAAGGTTAGTTCGTCGTGGTCCTCGTCCGTTGCCAATGGTGGCCCGATTGCCGATGACTCCAACGGGATGGCTGTCGACGCTCTGACTGGGATTTTCTACCATCGTAGCAAGAGCAAATTCGGGTCAATTTCGGACGGTACTTCTAATACTCTGATGTTTGGTGAAGTAACTGGTAAGTTTGCAGACGCTGAGCATCGCAGTGGCCGTGAAATGTCTTTCTGGTGGGTCTCCGCCGGTCCCATGCCAACACGCTGGATGTGCAGTGCTACAGATCGAGCAGCAAACCCTGCAAGCGCCTTTGATTTCTTGCGTAACATCAACTGGCCTGGACCAGCACGATTCAGCAGCAATCACATCGGCACGATCAATGCTTGCATGGGTGACGTTTCAACTAAGTCGATGTCACTGAATGCGGACCGAGTCGTATGGCACTCCATTGGTGGTGCATCCGACGGACTAGTAGTTGCAACACCCGAGTAATAGGAATCGCATATGAAGAAGTTGATTTGTTTGGCGCTCTTTGCAGCCTTACTCGGTTGCGGTGGCTCATCGGAGCCCATCAAGCACGAGACTCCAACCGAACGCCCACCGCAACCCACGACCGGAGGTGGGGGCGGAGGAGGCGGCCAAGCGGGCAGCCAACAATCTGCTGAATCCATCTAATTGACTTACCCCGTCAATTTGGTTCTACACAAACGCGGCCAGGAAAACTGGTCGCGTTTTTTATCTGGTTGCTTGACCACCGGATCCTTGCCAAGAGAGCCTTGTTCTTAATGCTAGCAAGCCCATTTCGCGATTGCCCTGGTCTCGCCTGCTAGGCTTCTCTATAAGTTCTTCGCGGAACTGCGCATCGGGCGCAGGCATTTCTTCACAGGCCGTTCGCCTATTCGTCAAGCTAGAGGCTACGGTTGACTGGCTTCATACGCCCCAACAACTCGTCATCTAGAACGGCGGGCAGCACCCAAACTGCCCTTGCGTTGGCGGCTGCGCTCGTCCTGATAGGATGGAGAATTGTATCCTTCCTGGCTTTTACCGCAACGATTTTTGGGTCAAGCCAATTGGCTTGTAAAAGCGCCGAAATCGATTTACCAACAAATGATCCGCAGTTCACTATCTTTGTAGCCGGCCACTCAATTGCCAAGGAACAAAGAGGGAGCTATGACGTCTTGGCGCTCGAAGGAAACTGTAGATTAACACAGGGAGACTTGGTCGCCACGGCAGATGAGATGATATTGTGGATGGAGCGGAGCAGTACAAATGAACCCGAACATCCTGGAAAGATCATCGCCAGTTTTAGTGGACATGTGGACTTACGGCAAGGAAGCCAACAACGCGTCGAAGACGACCATTGGATGGGGCGGCTATTCAGTTTGTATCCCGTTCAATATCAAGCAGAACAAGAAGTTAGACGCTACGACATTCCTGACTTGAATTGGAATTCCGACCCCTATAGCACGATAGGATTGGTGCAATTCTCGCAACCAGTTGACGGTGGGGTAGGGCCTCCAGCTTTACTTCCCCCACTTTCATTGTCAACTCCTACGGCAGCTCCCCGTGTGCCATCGGTTGGTGCCGGGCAGATCTGGGAAGCCAACAACGCCAGCACGCAATCGAATTCACTTTTTCCATCTTCGGGTTTGGTAATCTCAGATGGAAGTGCCCCTGGATACGCGGCAAGTCAAAGCACAAATCTGACTCCGCCACTAAGCAGTTTACAACATTCCCAGCCGCAACAAGTTGTATTACAAGCACCAATACTTGCAGATCAGTCATTTGGGGCCAAGACTGTCGAATTCTTGCAACGCAGTCCATCGGTGCCCCTCAACATGTCATTTGCCAATCAACCTGACTCTGGTGAATATGTGGGGCAGATCAGCGGCGGTTTTCGCTGCGTCGCCCATGGTATTAGTTTAAGAAATGCCGACGGTTCGCTCACAGAATTCGGCACCGTTTCATTGGAAGCGGACAACGCGGTTGTTTGGGTACGCGGCGATGCTACGCATAACCCGTTGGTGGGCGGTTTTGTGTCCACACCTGAGCGGCCGATAGAAATGTACTTAGATGGAAACATCGTTTTCCATCAAGGAAATCGAGTCATTTATGCGGACCGCATGTACTACAACATTTCAAGCGAATATGGCATGGTGCTTAGTGCCGAAGTGCTGACACCAGTCCCCCAGTATCAGGGCCTTCTGCGTCTTAAGGCAGATGTCCTGCAGCAAAAAGACCGCAATCATTTCTTAGCCTTTGGAGCAGCGGTGACCAGTAGCCGCTTGGGAGTTCCACGATATTGGTTACAAGCTAACGAAGTTGAATTTACCGATAATCGAGAAGATGGTGACATTTCTGTTTTTGCGCCTGTTGACGCCCATCAATCCACCAATATGCAAGCGGTAGCGCGTAGCAACTATCTTTACCTGGCAGGCGTCCCGATTGGTTTTTGGCCCGTTTTTACGACCAACCTAGCAGAGCCTAGCTTTTACCTTTCAAGCCTGAAATATAAGAACGACCAGATATTTGGAAATCAGTTCTATACGGAATGGAACCTTTATCAGCTTTTGGGTACGAAAGGCATTGACGGTACTTCAGCGCGTTTGTCTGTAGATTACCTGTCTGAACGTGGCCCAGCGATTGGTGGCAACTTTTCGTATGCCCGCCCCACTTTGCTTTTTGGAGCGCCTGGCCAAGGATTCACCGATGCTTGGTTCCTCAAAGACCAGGGGCGCGACTTTCTGGGTTTTGGCCGAGTCAACATGACACCGGAAAAGGAAACTCGTGGTCAGGTTTTTTCTCGTCACCGTATCTACTTCTCTCCACAGACCGAATTGCTTGCAGAGTCTGGCTATATTACTGACCGCAACGCACTCGAACAATTTTTCGAACAGCAATGGGACCAGGATAAAGACCATGCCTCCGCGCTTAGACTGCGACGGTACAACGGAAATCGGATGTTTGACTTTTGGGGCCAGGGGCGGGTGAATGAATTTTTCACGGAAACCGAACAGCTACCGCGTCTGGACCACTATTGGCTTGGACAAGATTTACTGGGAAATCGATTAACATGGAGTGC
Source organism: Planctomycetales bacterium (assembly GCA_020427005.1). Classification (GTDB taxonomy): domain Bacteria; phylum Planctomycetota; class Planctomycetia; order Pirellulales; family Pirellulaceae; genus Aureliella. The sequence continues at coordinate 28,481 of JAGQOY010000043.1, read as the reverse complement.
GGCAACGAGCGTCGGATATGCTCACACCAAAGTTGCCTCTACTCCAACGGACCCCAAAGACCTTGCAGCTTTTGCATTACTTCCATGGGAATCGGATAGCGAGGGAGTAGTCGCCAGGACCCGTCAGGAGTTGAGCCTACCTCTGTCCCTTGGGGCATGGAAGGTAGTTCCCTTTGTCGGAGGAGAAGTGGGTTATTGGCATGAAGACGTGACACAAAGTGACGTGACGCGTTTGGTTGGTCAAGCTGGTATTCGTACCAACTTACCAATGTGGAGAGTTTATTCGGAGTTGGATAATCGACTCTTGGATATTAATGGCTTGGCTCACAAAGTAAATTTTTCATCGGAAGTTTTCTATGCAGATGCCAGCTCGGACTTGGGGCGAATGCCCCTATATGACCCACTGGATGATAACGCGCAAGAACATTTCCGGCGACGATTTATATTCAATACGTTTTCAGGTGTCTTACCGCCGCAATTCGATGAACGAAGCTACGCTTTAAGGACTGGGATGCAGCGTTGGGTAACAGCCGGCAGTGCAGAAATCGCGGACGATATGTTACAAGCTCGATTTGGTATTGACCACCGTTGGCAAACAAAACGAGGCCTACCTGGACGACAGCGAATCGTTGATTTGATTTCGTTCGACACCGACTTTATCTACTTTCCGAAAGCCAGTCGAGATAATTTTGGCGAGGAAATTGGAGTCATCAACTACGACTTTCGATATCACATCGGAGATCGACTCACTCTGCTGAGCGATGGATATATGGACGTGTTTTCGCAAGGTCTTAAGTCCATTTCGCTTGGAGCACAGATAAGTCGACCTGGTCGAGGCAACGCATATCTCGGATTCTTATCGCTAGAAGGCCCGATTAGTGCCAATGTTCTTAATGGTTATGCAAACTACCGCATGACTGAGAAATGGATTTTCTCGTCGTCGGCAGCATTTGACTTTGGTTCAACAGGCACTATTGGACAATCCCTGGCCCTCACCAGAATCGGTGAAACTGCCTTAGTTCAAGTAGGCATGAACGTGGATCATGGACGCGACAATGTTTCGATCAACTTCAATATCGAGCCGCGGTTCTTGCCGACGGCTCGGCTCGGAAACTTGGCGGGAGAGTTGATTCAACCTGCTGGATTGCTGGGACTCGAGTAGTCTGCCCACAATTCGATAGATATTTGTAATAGTACTGCAAGGTAATGATACTTATGAATGAACCTCTTCGTTTGCGGAACGAGGTTCTTGCCAATTGACTGCCGAACGACGCACTCGCCATGGAAACTAGTGGAATGACAAAGCAACTGGTTCGAATCGGTCCTGAACGCACTATTGTGCTCGACATCATTCGACTTGCACGCACGGTACCCTCGTTCCCTGTTGAACGATGGTTTGATGTGGCAGAAGTGGCGCTTGCCAGACAGCGTTGCCAAACTCGCATATCTTGGTTGGCTGTTTTCTTGCGCGCATACGGATTGGCCAGTCGCGAACATGCCTTTTTACGTCAATGCTACGTACGTCGACTGTGTCCATCAATTTATCAGTCGGATGCGTGCGTAATCTCGGTCGCCGTCAATAGAATTGTGAATGGACGGGAACAGCTATTCTTTGCTCGCATTCGAAATCCGGACGAAAAAACGGTGGCTCAATTACAACAAGAAATTGATCGTTGCCAAACTGCGCCGGTCGAATTGGTATTTCGCCAGCAGCTAACTGCTGCCAGATTACCAAGTTGGATTCGACGCTTCAGTTGGTGGTGGCGACGAAACCTAGAGCTTAAGAAACGTGCGCGGCGCATGGGTACGGGGAGCATGTCGGTTTTGGCGGGAAATGGTACACACAACCGATTGCATCCCTGCATGCTTACGTCGAGCTTGTCTTATGGCCCAATGGAAGCCGACGGACGCATGTGGGTGACCCTCCAATGCGATCATCGAGTATTGGATGGTATGGCAGCCAGTCGAGCTTTGTTGTCTATTGAGGAGGCTCTGCAAAATACCGTATTGCGAGAATTACGCGGAATATCGATACCTAGCCAATCTGCGCAGCTGCCCGCCGCATGATCTTGGCCCGAATTGTTCACCACCAACCGAAGAACTGATTCCGTCAGTTTTTCCACACCCCTGCTAAGCCCATCAGCTCCGTACGTAGAGATCTTTCCAGCCAATTTCGCGCTCAGTCACTTCCTTTGCCTATGAAGCGACAGTCAGGAATTGCTTACTCTTCGGTGTTCGAAAGCCAGGCTTTTGGGGAGTTTTCTCGGCCTGTGGCGTTAAATTCCAGTTGTGATCTATGCGATTTTGCCATTGCAAACGCGTAGGGATGCCAGGAAAATTCGCTGGCGCGCTCTGCCCATCAAGTTTGCTCAACATCGAATGGCAAAATCGATAGAATCTACTAGGGCCGCAGAATGCCAAACTTATCGCTGATTACTATTTGAGGATGAATGCAGGAACATGGCTGTTTCAGATGGCAAGAAAAAGAAGTGGCGGTCCGATACTCCTCAACCAACACAGCCGATTCTTGATCGCACTCCGCCTTGTGACGTCCCAGCGGAAATGGCCGTCTTGGGAAGTATCCTTTTGATGCCAGATGTGTGCGATGATCTTGTATTGATTCTGAAACCTGATGATTTCTACGACGATGCAAATCGTAAGCTCTACCACCATATGGTAAATATGGTTGAGTTGGGTCAAAAGATCGATGTAACCTTGTTGGTTAATCGCTTGAAAACAGAGGACGACTACGAGCTGGTGGGTGGCAGCGCGTATCTGGCCAAACTTGCCAACTGTGTACCGAATGCTGCGCACGCCCAGTATTACGCTGAAATTGTTCGCAGCAAAGCTACATATCGTAAGCTTATCGAGGCGGGTACCAGCATTCTCAGGGATGCCTATGATGAAGCTTTTGAGGCCAAGGATCTGCTGAGCCAGGCAGAACAACGTGTATTCCAAATCCAGGACGAGCGTAGCAATCAGTTCGCAGATAGTATTGGAGATCTACTCACCAGTGCCATGGAACGAATCGATGCCCGAATGAAGGGTACGCACACCGTCGGAGGAGTAGACACCCATTTCAGCGACTATGATGCCATGTGTGGCGGAATGCACAACGGCGAATTAGTCATCTTGGCAGCTCGACCTAGTATGGGAAAAACGGCATTTGCTCTTAACGTCGCCGGCAACGTCGCGATTTTGGGACGCACTCCAGTTCTGTTTGTCAGCCTTGAAATGTCGGGGATCGAGTTGGCTGATCGCCTGCTTTGCTCGGAGGCTCGAGTCAATGGACATCGCTTGCGCAATGGTACGATTACTCAGGATGACCGCAAGCGATTAGTCGAAAAAGCAGTCGAGATCAGCAACGCCCCACTATACGTTGACGATTCTCCGAGTCGGACGGTAAGCGAAATTGCAGCAGTTGCAAGACGCATTAAACAGCGTGAAAAGCGGCTCGGCATGATTGTCATTGACTACCTTCAATTAATTGAGCCCGACAACCCACGTGACCCGCGTCAGGAACAAGTCGCAAAGATTGCTAGACGTCTCAAAGGTTTGGCCCGCGAACAGGGCGTGCCAGTCCTGTGCTTGGCACAATTAAATCGCCAAGCTGAGGATAGCAAAGACCATCGACCCAGAATGAGTCATCTGAGAGAGTCGGGAGCCATTGAGCAAGATGCTGACGTCGTGATGTTTGTCCACCGGGAGGAATACTACCATCGAGGTGACGAAGCATCGCAGTATTCCGGACAAGCAGAGATCATTGTTGCAAAACAGCGGAACGGGCCGGTTGGAGAAATCGAGCTAACCTGGGAGAAAGAATTCACTCGTTTCCAAGATCGAGCACCGGAACGCCTGAACGAATTTGATTCTTATGCAGACTTCCAATCTCCTGGTGGCTTCTCGTGATTACCGATTGCCTGAATTGCGACAACCTAAAATTGCTGCCGAACGCCCCTGTTTCTCCCCGTTCATGGTATCTTAAGGCGAGCGGCAGGAATAAACGTCCCAACCCGAAACGTAAGTGAGGGATTCTTGTTCGGTCCCTCGCTTACGCTTCGGGTTAGGATTGGTAGATTTATTTCTGCCGCTCGCCTAAATGGGCAGCCAAGCTGCCTGGATCGACTGATCTGTTTACTTGAATTGCAGTGTTAGGAAACTGAATGAACCAGAACGATGCCGACCACTCCAACTCGGCGATTGCGATTGACCGACTCCAAGATGCACGGGCACGCATACTTGACCAACTAGGAAAAGTGATTGTTGGTCAACATGAGGTCATCGATCAATTGCTAATTGGGATCTTTAGTCGCGGTCACTGCTTACTTGAGGGTGTCCCGGGACTGGCTAAAACGTTGCTGATTAGTACTTTGGCAAAGACGCTGAGCCTGTCTTTTAGCCGAATTCAGTTCACGCCTGACTTGATGCCTGCGGACATTACTGGTACCGAAGTTATCGAAGAGCAGGTGGGTGGGTCTCTGCAGCGCAGGTTTATGGAAGGGCCTTTATTTGCCAATGTGATATTGGCTGACGAAATTAACCGAACGCCACCCAAGACTCAGGCTGCCCTGCTGGAAGCCATGCAGGAACGACAGGTTACTGTGGGTCGAATCCGGCACCCTCTTAGCGACCCTTTTTTCGTTTTGGCAACGCAAAATCCGATTGAACAGGAAGGCACGTACCCGTTACCTGAAGCTCAACAAGATCGCTTTATGTTCAAGGTCTTGGTGAACTACCCCTCATTCGAAGACGAGTTTGAGGTTGCCCGTCGGACTACTGCAAAGTTGATATCCGATGTACAACCTGTATTGGGCGGAGATGAGATCCTCGGACTGCAGGATCTAGTGCGAAGCGTGCCGGTGTCTGACCACGTGATTCGATACGCATTGTCGATCGTTCGTCAGACTCGCGTGGGATCGATTGGAGTGCCCGAGTTTATCAATGAACAAATTGGCTGGGGAGCTGGCCCGCGTGCAGTGCAATTCCTGGTGCTCGGTGCGAAAGCTCGCGCATTATTGAATGGACGTACACACGTCACGGTTGAGGATGTTCAAGCCCTCTGCCCACCCGTGCTACGCCATCGCATGGTTGTCACTTTCGCAGCTGAAAGCGATGGTATTACAACGGATAAAGTCATTGATCGCCTCATTGAAGAAACTCCCACCACTGAAGACGAACTGACACGCGATGGCCGCTTCCAAAAGATATTTGCCTCCTGAGGCGGTTAGCCGTGCTCAACGATTGGAACTGAAGGCTAGGCAAATTGTCGAGGGCTTTCTTTCCGGCTCTCACCGTAGCCCTTATTTCGGTCAATCGGTTGAATTTGTACAACATCGGCAGTATGTTCCAGGGGACGATGTGCGGCACGTCGATTGGAAAGTATGGGCTCGCCAAGATCGATTGGTAATCAAGCAGTACGAAGAGGATACAAACCTACGTTGCACCTTGTTAGTCGATAGTTCCGCCAGTATGAATTACGGTGCGGAACAGAATTCGAAGTTTGATTATGCTGCCACGCTGGCAGCATGCATGGCCCTATTGATACTAAAACAGCAGGATGCTGTTGCCAGCATCTTGTTTGACAACAAGATTCGCTCACGAGTGCCTATGCGTACCAGCCAGCGACATTTGGCTGATATCATTGCTTCCTTTGAGAATGCACGCCCAGCTGAGAAAACCAACCTCGACTCCATTTTCAAGGACATAGTGCAATCTTCGTCGCGTCGAGGGTTGATGGTCCTTTTCAGTGATCTACTGGGCGCTGAGGAAAGCGCTCTCAGGGGCATCAGCACTTTACGCAAGGCTGGAAATGATGTGATGGTAATCCACGTTCTACATGATGATGAACTGGATTTTCCCTTCTCGGATCCAACTCGATTTGAAGGGCTTGAATCTTTGGATCATTTGACGTGTAATCCTCGGGCCCTGAGGGAGGGATACCTGGAAGCCCTAAATCGGTCATTGATACGAATCCGACGGACTTGTGCCGCCTCCAAATGCGACTACTTGTTAGTACGTACAAGTGACGCACCCGACGCTGTCCTGTCAAGCCTAGTTGCTAGCCGAGACCACACCACTCGCCGATAGCGCTACCTGACCTATCAACGTTTGACTTCTGATTGAAACTATGCAATTCCTTTTCCAGCCGCTGACTTGGGGTTTCCTGTTGGTAGGTGTACCCATCCTGATACACCTTATCAATATGCTGCGCCACCGTCGACAGCGATGGGCAGCCATGGACTTTCTGCTTGAAAGTTATCGTCGTAATCGGCGTTGGGTATTGCTTAAGCAATGGTTGCTGCTTTTTGCACGTATGCTTGCCATGGCGCTTTTGGTAACCATGCTTGCCAAATGGGTCAGCGCAGCCAAGTGGCTGGGCTGGTTTGGGGGCCAGTCAACACATCATTACATCTTGCTGGACGATAGTTACTCGATGGGCGATACCGAAGGGGGTGAAATTGCCTACGACCGCGCTTTGCAGGCAGTATCGGGACTTCTTAGATCCATAGCTGGAACGCCAGGCCAGCACTATTTCACTTTTTTAAGGTGGAGCCGTGCAAGTTTGGTTTCTCAATCGTCCGCCGAAAATGCTCCCTTGGATGCAGCGGCCGATATGATTGCTGTTTCAATCCCGCAGGACCCTGCAAGGTTGCTCGACCGAGTTCGTGTTACTTCTCCAACACCCCTGTCGTTGTCGCCTGGGGCCGCCATCGAATTGGTATCTCCCCTGATCGCCGATAGCTCCGATGAACAATCGATTGTCTATCTAGTTACCGACCTAAGACGCAATGAGTTTGGTGACCCACAGACTCTGCGAAACAATCTTTTGAATCTGACTAAAAATAGTGGCCTCGAAATTCAATTGATCGATTGCGGAAAAGACTCTAGTGGAAATCTCACTCTGGCAAGTGTTGAACCTGAGAAGGAGATTTGGGCTGCTGGCGTTCCGCTCATGGTACGTTTTCAAGTTCGCAATCATTCCGCGCAAGTGCTGCGCAATCTAGTCGTCAAGTTGAAAGCCATTACGTATGCGGATGGCAGCGTTTCGCCACAGATCGATCGCGACTATTCGGGCGACATCCTCGAATTGCCACCCATTGTGATTGAACAAATTGCTCCCGGTGAAACGGTAACTCGGCAAACACAGGTCGTCTTTGGAGTTCCAGGGAGGCACGTAGTGGAAGTTGCGTTACCCGATGATTCGGTTAACACGGACAATAAGCGATGGTGTGTGATCGACATCAAACCGGCTCAGTCGGTTTTGGTCGTCGACGGAGAACTTGATCAGAGTAACGCCTTCTATTTTGAAACGGTAACCAATCCCGATGCACGATTGCGGACGGGACTAGTACTGGAAAACGCGGATGCCGTATTCCTCCGCGACGCATCCGCACGAGAACTTGCGAAATACAATGTCATCGTCCTGCTGGATGTGCCTCGATTGGAACCAACGGCAATTGCCAAACTGGAGGAGTATTGCCGGGCCGGCGGTGGGATCTTCATTACAACGGGCCCCAATACCAATACAGACTTTGTTAACGACCAGCTTTATCGTGAAGGGCAAGGAATTTTCCCCCTTCAGATCCAGGCTGTTGACGACCTTATATCTGTGTCAGGTATTGGACAACCTCATGTGATTGCTACCGAGCATCCGATTCTAGCACCACTGAAACAACTTTCATCGTCTCCATTCTCCCTGATAAATATTAGGAAGATTCTTTCCGTTGAGCCCGCTAGTCTGGAGCGGCCAGGCCTGCAAATAGTGGCTACCGGTATTTCCAATCGCCCAATCCTTGTTGACCACCCCATGGGTGACGGACGAGTTTTGACATTGCTAACCGGCCTACGTAGTGAATGGAGTAATTGGGCACAAGACCCAACTTTCGTCGTTCTAATATTACGATCTCTAGGATACTTGAGCAGTTTTCGACATGCTACGACGAGTGATACCGTCGGAACTAGCATTGAGGTTGTCGAGACTGATTCGACCATTCTTCCCGAAGCGGAAATTATTTTACCGGCAAAGCTTGAGTCAAATCGAATCCGCTTGCTCCAAAACGTTGATCTATCCGACCCTCAGGTGGCAAGGCTCAATTGGCGATTGGATCTTGCCGAGATGGATCGGGATTCCATCGAAGGATTCTTTCGCCCGGGATTATTTGAGGTCTGGTTGGTGGATGGTAGAGCCAAACAGTTTGTGCATAATTTTGCGCACAACGTCGCGGCTGTGGAAGGAAATCTTGAGCGTGTCCCGCTCAACGAGCTTGTGCAATCATTGCAGCCCGTGCCAATCCAAATACGCTCCGCTGATGCGTTACGTAATTCCGGGTTGAATGCGCAAAACGCCTCTCATAGCACGGTGGTAATGGCCCTATTAATTATGTTGCTACTTGCCGAGCAAATTTTGGCCTATTCGGCGAGCTTCCATCCACATACGCCCGTAACGCAAAGACATCGTAGTAGCGTCCTGGGATCGGGAGGCATGCGTTGATGATCAGCATAAGATACGGACTTGCAAATCAATACGGCTTCTTTGCTCAGAGCCGAATTAGTTATCAGTGGGAGCGAATTGAGCAATTGGATCAATGGTGGCACTGGTTGCTGCTAGCTGCGACGTGCTTTTGCATCAGTCTGTTCGTTAGCCTGTGGTACAAACGCGATTGCCAAGAATTACGTCGGCCTGTTGCGTGGACGCTTATTCTTTTGCGATTATCCGCATTTGGCGGGCTGTTAATGTATTTTGGGCAACTGGACAAGCGATCCGAACAAAGGCTAACCCGCAGTTCTCGCGTGAGCGTCCTGGTGGATACATCGCTAAGCATGACTTTACCTGGTACGCCCACGGCAAGTGGAATTCCCAGCCAATGGTCTCGATCGAGTGAGGCAGCTCGATTGTTAGGCGAGTCGCCGTTCTTAACCGAGCTTAATCGGGATCATGAAATAGCCATTTATCGGTTTGATCAGACCGCCCGTCCAGTCCAGCTAGCCGCACTTCCTCAGTCAGTACAACGCCAGAGTGAATCAACTAACCCGCCGGACGAAGCTACATTTCAACAAGCACATCAGCGATTTCTATTGGCCGTGATTTTCTTGGTACTGGGAATTGCCTTGATGCTGATTGCCTTAGCCGCTCAGGCTCTTGGACTCGCTAGTTGGGCGCCAGGAAGCTGGCTTTTGTTCTCAGGCGCAACTGCCACTCTCGTAGGTGTTGGGGCCTTGGCATACGCCATCTTGCCATTCTCCCAATTCACCGTTCGAGGTCTGATAACCGGTTCCGGCGAGATGATGATTTCACCCGACGAAATGGCGGCATCTGAAGAGACGAAACAAGTCCTTGGAAACGCACAACTGCCCACCGATTGGATGGAAGCCATCCAGCCATCGGGAGTTGAGACCCGGTTGGGAGATGCGATCAAGTCCGTTCTTGACAGAGAACTTGGCAATCCTCTAGCAGGAATTGTGATTCTGACAGATGGAAGAAACAACGCTGGAATCGAACCTGTGGCTGTCCTACCTGCTGCTCAAAATGCCCGAGTACCGCTTTTCGTTGTCGGTCTCGGTTCAGATCGCAATCCTAGAAACATCGGTATCGCAGAACTCGACCTACCCAAGCGGCTTTATCCAGGGGACCGTTTTTCCCTTTCGGCCTTGATCGCCAGCAGCGGATTCGAAGGGCAATCGATCACCATACAGGTGTTGTCTGGGAGTAAGGATAAGGGCATTGACGAACTAGCAATTGAAGCTGAACAACAAGTACAAATCGAGTCCGATGGTACACTCACTAAGGCGGAGTTTCAGCTTCAACCCAAGGCGATTGGTCAATGGCAATACGCAGTGAAACTGATCCCACTCAGCGAAGACGCCGATTCCCAAGACAATGTTTCAATTGCCAACGCGGAAGTGATTGAACGAAAGAATCGAGTTCTGATCATCGCTGGAGGTCCCATGAGAGACTACCAGTTTGTTCGCAATCTAATGTTTCGGGACCGTGATGTTGAATCGCACGTACTACTTCAAACAAGTAGCGAATTGACTTCACAGGAATCACAACAGCTACTCACCGAATTCCCTGCAGACCGTTCCAGTTTGTCCAAATACGATGCAATTCTTTCCTTCGATGCCGATTGGACAAAGATTCCCGATTCTTCCGTCATTGCTCTAGAACAATGGGTCGCGGAGCAGGCAGGCGGACTGCTGATCGTGGCTGGCTCAGTGGAAATGCCCAAATGGATGTCAAGAAGTGCCGATGGTCCCCGTTCACAGGCTCTGCGATCCCTTTGCCCCGTTGTGCTTGAACAGCGAGGAAGCAGTTTACTGGCAGCAGGCAGAGTTGAAGGGGATACGCCTTGGCCCCTCGTCTTCACGCCCGATGGCCAACAAACCGACTTCCTTTGGTTGGCCGAAGACGCGCAGACAAGCCAAGAAATTTGGCAGAGTTTCGAAGGAGTCCACGGATTCTATTCCGCCTATGAACTTAAACCCGGTGCAAAGGCTTTAGCGCTTTTCTCAGACCCTACTACGGCAGTAGATGGACAACTACCCATCTACTGTGCCAGCCAGTTCTACGGTGCCGGGCGTGTGGTCTATTTTGGCGGAAGTGAGTTTTGGAGATTGCGTCGTCAGGGAGATCAGTTCTTTGATCGACTGTATACAAAATTAGTTCGCTGGATTTCGCAAGGCCGGCTGCTATTGGATTCGGACCGCGGTATTCTGCTGGTTGATCGAGAACAAGCCCTGCTGGGTGATCAGGTCGTCGTACGGGCGGTGCTGAAGAATGAGCGATATGAACCATTGGTGCAAACGGAGGTCGTAGCGAGATTGATTGATCCAGCCAATCGCAACCAACCATTTGTATTGCGACCAATGATGGATGGGTCACAGCCGGGTGTCTACACCGGTCAGTTTCCAGTGCTAATTGCAGGTGACTATAACATACAGTTACAACTGGGAGGCATCGCATCCAATGAAATATTGACCACCGGCGTACATGCTAAAGTCCCGACGGTGGAAATGCAACGAGCCGAACGGAACGATGGAATGCTATCACAGTTGGCTGTCGATTCCGGCGGACAGTACTGGGCCGGAGTCGAATCGGCTAGTCAAGCTAGCCAAAGCGGTCAGGCAGAGATCGTATCCGCAATTCAACCACAAGATCACGTCGCGTTTTTGCCGGGTGCCCCTGATCCAGTATTCCAATTACGGTGGTTGGCATGGCTTATGGGGTGGATCGCTACCTGCCTGACTTTGGAATGGCTCATTCGACGCCTACACAGACTGGCGTGATTACTCAAAGCACTCGAATTTAGCTCTGTGCAATTCTGGAACTCAGTGCGTATACATCGAGGTGAAAGGCAGACATGAGCCACATCAGATTTCTATGGCATTTGATAATTTCGGCAACGATGACCTGTCCGCTAATGGCGTTCGATGGCGTTCGTGTAGTCCATTTTTACGGTTACCAGGATTGTCTTGAAATAGCCAATTCATCTACACGAGTTGTTCTGTGTCCGGCTGCAGGTGGTCGCGTGCTCGTGTATGCACTGGATGGGAAAAATGTCCTTTATCTGCCTAGTGGTAATGAAGGCTGGATATGGGACGGCCAAAATGGATCCGGCCCCATGCATGCGGGTAGATTTGACATTGGACCCGAGCTGGTCGTTCCCCGCCGTCAAATCCTTTGGCAGGGAAAATGGACTGGAGAAATCACCGGAGATCGCGAAGTTGAGATGACTAGCCAATACGACCCAGGGACGGGCGTACGACTAAAACGCAAGTTTTTCCTTAACCCCAACGATAGTACACTTCAATGTACTCAGACCATTCTGAATGAATCCGATCGGACTGTTGAGTACTGCCATTGGAGCCGGACATTTGCGGTTGGCAAAGGAATTTGCATTGTTCCGCTCTCGGATTCTAGTCGTATGCCACAGCATTACGTACGCTACGATCCTCCAGGCAAACTAATCAACGTCATGCCAACCGATCCTCATGTTGAGCGCATGGAGACTTTTCTAGTTATCAGCGATCACCCTGAGAATCCGAAGTTGGGATTTGATTCTACGGTAGGCTGGTTTGCCTATCTCTCTAAGCAAGATCTGCTGTTTGTAAAACGCTTTCCGACCTATCCGGATCGGGTTTATAACGAACTGGCAGGTCTCACCATTTCCATTTGGTATCCCGATAACGACATGGTGGAATTGGAACCAATCGGACCTCGGGAAAGATTAGAACCAAAACAAATCGCCAGTTTCACCGAAACTTGGCAGTTGGTAGGTTGTACCTACCGCGACGCCGCAGAAATTCAACCTCAGGAGATTGCAACGATCGTCGCACAAATCGAAAACTAACTATTGGTGCACGCGACGGACACACTATCCGCTTGCCGAACCGATCGGCGACTATACAACGCATCCAATTCAAGATTCAAATGGGCATCCAATTGAGTCAACTCCCCCAAGCATGGAAGCTAGCAGGCTGCTGAAAAAGTAACCCGAAGCGTCCACAAGATTTTGCAAATCGACTTTTTCCTCGCCCTGCTAGTGTGAGTCGGACCGATGAATAGCGTGTGTTTTCAAAAAACTCGTTGATAACACGGGTGAAGACTCGCTACTCTTGCGTGACGTTTGTTTTAGTTACTTACTTGCGTGAATCAGAATTCGCAGGTCCATTTGTGCGAGCGCAAGAGTATGTAGACTGCAATTGGAGCAGGCGATGATCCATTATGTGCTCTGCTGAGCTCCAGTAGATTTTTTCCTAGACGAATTGACGAACCGGCGCGGGACAGCCGAAGTGGAATCCTTGAGCCGAATCAAATCCCAGACTTCGACAAACATCAGCGTCTTCGGCAGTCTCGATTCCTTCGGCCAATGCGTTGATACCGAGATCCTTTACCATTTGAACAAGAGAACCCAGCATTCTTTGCCTTTCGACAGGTGCTTGAGAAATCCCTCGTACCAAAGAAATGTCGAACTTCAAATAGTCGGGTGGTGCTTCGACTAGTTCGGCTAGTCGTGTTTGTCCTGCTCCAAAGTCGTCATAGGCCAGTCCTACATTCAATTCGCGAAGCTGCTGACGTAGTAGACGCATATCTTTGGGATCGGTGATTGCCGCTTCGTGGACTTCCAAGATGATGGGCACATCAGCCGATAATTGCCGAACTGAAGCCATCGAGTCCACTAGACCTTCACGCCTGACTTCGAGCGGATGGGTATTTACGAACAAACAAGTTCGTGGCTGAATCTCTAGGCCAACACGTACACCTTCCCAGCGTAACATCCTACTTAGTTCAACTTCCATGTTCAACCTTGCAGCTGCATTGAACATGGCAGCGCATGACTCCAAACCGAACAGTCTGCTTCGTGCTAGAACTTCAAATCCGAGATTACTGCCACTCTTGAGATCCAGGATCGGTTGATAATAAGGAGTGACTAGTCTGTTTTCCATGAGTCGATCAAATTGCACCAGTGACAATGCTTGATCGCAGACGTCTTCTTGAATTGTATGACATGTGGTAAAGCGACGCTCGGTTCGTACGCGAAAAGCAATATCTGCAAACTGCAGTAGATCTTCCTCTCGCAATGGAGACCTTTCGGCAATGCGACGACCATTGACGTAAGTTCCGTTGGTACTGCGACTATCCTCGACCCACAGCTGCTCGTTCTCGACCCACAGCTCTGCATGAGCCCCCGAGACTGTTTTGTAATTCAGCTGCAATGAACACCCAGGCCTGCGCCCAACAGTAAACGGCGTTGGGTCGACCAAAACAGTATCTTCACTGTCTCCGCCACCCCGCACGAGAATCCACGCAGTTGCATGGGAATCGGTCGGAGGCGATGCCATGTCAGAGGATAAGCTGTTGAGCGACTCCATCATTGTAGGTTTCCAGCCAACAGAATTGGTTGCCATTGCTTGCAAAAAATGATTTGCATTTCTACGCACCCTGAAACCTAGGTTACAGTTAGAGTTAGTCAGAAAAAAATAGCTCAAAACCATTGCGAAACTGACTTTCACCCAGTCACCAAGCTCTTGCGATAATCCAAACAAGCAAGCTCAACATTGGAATTAGCGTTACAACCGGTTAAATCCAAAGTTTCTCCCCATGGAAACGCCTGGTTTTTCTTTCACTATTAATCCGAACGTACTCTCTCGTTGCAGTAACGTAGGGTTGGACGGAAAAATTTCCGCGACAACTCGAAAGTGTTTTCATGTCTCAGATGCGATCCCCTCAAAGCCAATATCGTGACACAGCTTCCATCCAAATGGTAGAACTGCCTTCGGTATTGCATGACGACTGTTATTGGCCTGCAGAGCCCACGTCCCTTGAGGATGCTGGGATCTCTGAATCCCTACTGGAATCTCTCATTTGCCAAACTTTTTTGGCTAATGGAACATTGAGTGGACGTAAAGTGGCGGAACGATTGGGGCTGCCATTCGGCATCGTCGATCATCATCTTAGCACGATGCGGAACAGGCAGATAATTGCTCATGCTCGTTCCGCGCCGCTGAATGACTTCTATTACAGCTTGACCGAGAGTGGCCAAAAGCGTTCTTTAGCCCATCAAAAGGTTTTCTCGTACACCGGTCCCGCGCCGGTTCCACTTAGCGAGTATTTAATTAGCGTCGAGGCACAGGCTAACCAGTACACGCCGGTAGAGCAGGGGCAACTGGTGGCAGCCCTAGAAAGCATTTCTTTCGAACCAACTTGGCTGGATTTCCTTGGACCAGCTGTAAACAGCAACGGGGGCATCTTCCTTTATGGTCCCCCAGGTAATGGAAAAACAACTCTAGCCAAATGCTTAACTGTGCTTCGAGGTGAGAGCATTTGGATTCCACATGCGATTATCGACGATGGAATGATAATAAAGGTATTTGACTCTGCGTACCATATTCCTTTGGAGGCAAACCAGGAAAACTCAATCGTCAACCTGCAGAATTTTGACAAAAGATGGGTTCGCATTCGACGCCCTACGGTCATCGCTGGCGGTGAACTGACGCTGGACAACTTGGAAATTCGTCACGACCCACGATCCAATACTTGTGAAGCTCCACTTCAGTTAAAAAGCAATTGCGGTAGCTTGCTCGTCGACGATTTTGGCAGACAACGCGTTGCACCTGAGGAATTGCTAAACAGATGGATCGTTCCCCTAGAGAATAAAGTGGACTATTTGACGTTGCCGACAGGCAAAAAGATCTGCGTCCCATTCGAACAAATTGTGCTATTCAGCACGAACCTACAACCTCATGACTTGGTTGACGAAGCGTTCTTGCGCCGAGTACCTTTCAAGATCGAAATACGTGATCCGAGCCTAGAGGAGTTTGTACGCATTTTTGAAAAATCTTGCGAGCAGTTGGGATTTCCTTGGCGCCCCGAGGTTATTCGACAGCTAGTGGATGGCTATTTTCGACCTAACCACCGACCTCTAAGGCGATGTTTTGCTCGTGACCTATTGAACCAAGTTAAGGCCTACTGTACTTATCGTGGCGAGCCCCTCGATTTACGACTGGACTACTTACAACACGCGTGTCGCAATTACTTTGGCAATCTAAATATTGACAGGGCAGGCACAATTTCAGGTGCCCCCCAAAAAACACTAACACCTCCTGGTGCACGTCCTGGACCGGTTTCTCGGGCCGTGCGTCCCATGCCAACCGAGCTTCGAACTCCTCTACCGAACGCAAGTCGGCCGGCACCTGTATCGGTACCAGCAAATCAAACGGAACAATTACCATCGAGTAGCGCGACCTCACCCGCTTAGGCAACGCGACCCGTAATGTCATCGAAACCGCGAGGACTTGAATAAACAATGCCACGTTTGAATCCAAACATACGAGCCGGATTCCAACCCATCGCTGGGTATACGCTCCGTCGTAGACTGGGCGCAGGTGGCTATGGTGAAGTGTGGCTCGCAGATGCACCTGGAGGCTTGCAAAAAGCCATCAAATTTATATTTGGTAGCGCTGATCAATCCCAGGCCGCGGGCGAGTTACGAAGTCTACAGCGAATCCGTCAGGTACATCATCCGTTTATTTTATCGCTCGAACGAATCGAAATTGTCGATAGTCAAGTGATTATCGTTACGGAGTTGGCGGAAAGCAGTCTACTCGATTGCTTTATGAAGCATAAGCATCGCGGTGCACCTGGAGTGGCCAGAGCAACGTTACTTGAATACCTGCGCGATACGTCAGACGCGTTGGACTTCTTGGCGCAAAAACATGGACTTCAGCATCTGGACGTAAAGCCAGGTAATTTACTTCTAATAGCTGATCGAATAAAAGTAGCAGATTTTGGCCTGATCAAAGACCTCCAGGACAAATCCCAGTCACTAGTTAGCGGTTTGACTCCGACCTATTCAGCACCAGAAGTATTCGATGGCCGACCAGACTTCCGCAGCGACCAATATTCGCTTGCCATCGTATACATGGAGATGCTCACCGGTGAACTGCCCTTCACAGGCCGAACAACTGGTGAATTGGCTCGACAACATATATCCATGCCTCCCGATCTGGAAGCGCTTCCGCCGGCAGATCGTCCATTCGTTGCTCGCGCCCTTTCCAAGAATCCATTAGATCGATATCCCACTTGCCGAGCTTTCATTGATCAGTTGCTAAAGACCCGAGCTGCTGCATTGCCACAGCTTAGCGAACGCACGCCAAAATCGAAGACGCCAACCGCTGTTACATCGGATAGTCACCGCAATGCCACCCCTACTCAGGGCCCCAATACTTGCGAAATTTCGGCTCGGACCAAGATCCGCCCCGCTATAGATCCGACAAGTCTGCCCGAATCATGGGGATCTCCGTACTGTCTGTTCATCGGTGCGGGCAAACAAGGCAACCAGGCGCTATGCAAACTGTTCGAAATGTCTGCCAATGCAGCTGAAGAACGGCTAAACGTGGATGATCATGCATGGTTAGCCATCGATACAAACATGGATGAACTTACCGATATTACTTTCGGCGATCACGCTTGCCTTCCTAGCTCATTTGCCGTGCAGATTCCATTGCACAAGCCAAGCAAGTATCGCGATAGTTCTCAGACATCCCGCTTTCAAGCAATTTCTCGGAGATGGTTGTACAACATCCCTAGAACTTTACAAACTGAGGGAGTACGCCCACTCGCTGTTCTGGCTTATCTGGAATATTACCATGTCATTCGCAATCGCCTAACACACGAGTTGCGTCGATTGTGTGAAGCCTGCGATAACGACTCTGCCTGCACGGAGCCCGTACGCATATATATCTTTGCCTCGCTTCACGGTGGAACGGGAGGTGGATTATTTTCCGAGCTGGGATTGCTTGTGCGTGACATCATGTCCGACCTTGGCTATCGAAATTATCGATTAACGGCAACGCTTTGCGCCTCCATGGTCACGGGCTCCTCAGGAATCTTACCAGCCGCAGCCGGAATTGCCGGACTGTCCGAGCTAACTCAGTTGATGCAAGGGAATCACGAGATTCTGCTGGCCGGAGACCCCACTAAGTCAGTTGCTGCCCGCCCATTCGACTGGGTCACATTGGTCGACGGAGGCATGTATGGAATTGCCGAAGACGCTCATCAGTGTGCATTACAAATGGCTCAGACCGCGTGGTTAGATTCGCGCACTATGCTCAGTAATGTGTTGGTAGACTCCCGGCTAGAGTCCGAAAACGGAGACTGGCTACGTACCGCTAGTAGCTGCCAGTTGGGCCCCACTGAATGCGCTGACCACAAGACCATCGCTCAATGTTGTTGCGACTACGCCCTATACTCCGCTGGAGCCTATTTGCGCACTGTAAAATCACGATCCATGGAAAGTAACGGCAGCAAGGATACTTCACATGATTCTCGCGGGTCCATGGTTGCCCCACTTCCCGAACAAACTTGCAACGAATATGCCACTCGGCTCTTGGAAGAACTAGGTTTCGTAACTTACAAGTCTCTCTTTTCAAACCTAGGTACGGATAATCATGATGAAGAGACGCTCAGTCGTTGGGTCCGCCGATTATCGGACTCAGAGAGCCTGAGAGCGGAACAGCTAGCAGACGACCTACGCATTTGGTGTCAAGCGGTACAACGCTGGGTAACTAGCCGCGTCTATACGTGGAAACAGATCGAGCAAATTCAGCTCAATGCCATCGAATACATTGTAGCCTTCAGCCAAGACGAAGCTGAGGAACTAGTAGAGCAATTTGCTCCCTTTACAAAACTGCTAGCTCCACCGGACATGATGAGAGAGTCTGTCCGCGAGTACCTGACCCATTTTGTATCTGCGTGTGCGGATGTGCTTCGAAAATTCCAGCGCAGTGGCCAAGCCTTGGCGGCAAGTTTTGCAGAGGTCTCCAAAGAATTGCGGTCCAATGCATGCTATGAAATCGATTCGCACAAGTTCCGAACAGCCATACTCGATCCACAGATTCAAATATTGGTCGGAAGAGTCGACTCCCGATTGGAAGCCTATCTGCACGTACAGGCACAGCAGGCTGCAAGTTGCCTGCTCGACGATAACTCGAGGCCAGTTGGCGAGGCATTTACGCTTGAGACATTGCTCGATGCAGCCCAGCAGTGCATACAGGATACCGTCAAAGAACTAGGAATAGATACTCAGCCTGAGGACGTCGATCAAGCGTCACAAAAAAAACTCACGCTAAGTGACATCGGTGATTTCCTGCCTGGACTAATTGCCAGCGGTGGTGAGTTTTATCGGTTCGTGTTCTCCACACCCGACCAGATCTCCAATGTGCAACAAGCTCTCGAAGAATCTCAACAGCTCGAAAACACTACCGTGTTGCCCTGTTTAGGTAACGGATTCTATTTACTCTGCGATGCCAACCAGCTTAATCTGCCCCAGATAATTAGTACCCTATGGCGACCTAATAATTCCACGTTTCAGCTCGCGGAACGACTCCGCACTAGAATCGACATTGATTGGACGCCAGCTCATACCCTGTTAGAAGCTTATCACTCACCGATCAGTGTCAACCTTCTGACATCGGCTACGTCACATACGCAAGACATCCCATGCAACCAGAGCCCCATGCCTGGAACCTAGCAGTCGCTGAAAAAGTGACCCGAAGCGTCAGCGAGCAACCAGAGCCCCTTGTCGGGAACCTAGCAGGCTGTTGAACAAGTAACCCGAAGCGTCAGAGCATCAGCGAGGTGCTCAGCCCCTCGCTGATGCTACGGGTTACTAATCGTCCGCAAGACTTTGCGAATCGACTTTTTCATCACCCTGCTAGTCAAACGGGCGAAAACTCGTTACTGCAGCCTGATGTATGCTCCTTTATCCGCCGGGAAGCCAGCATTCGAAAACGCGAATTGCAACGCGTTTATCCTGCATATCGTAGTCATGCTCCTCTACATGCCAGCCTCGCTCCCGAATCCAAGTTGAGAACTTGTCTCCCGTATGTCGATGGGGTTCGCTCAGGAATAAACGTCCTCCGGGTTCTAGATGTTCCCGAGCACACACGTCTAATAAAGTGAATAGCCGTGGATCATAGACTAGATCCGATCCGATTATGGTTGGGAACTTGACATTCTCAATTCGTTCCGATCCCCATTTCAAACGCCGCACCGCTAGACGCGACGCTACTGCAGAACCGTTCAATCTAGCCATCAACAGGGCAAGACCAACTGCGTCTGTCATCATGACCCGCGCACCCCTTAGTGCCATGCCAATTCCAGCTTGCCCCGAACCGCATCCCAGCTCCAAAACAGGGCACCCGCTCCAATCTCGATCCAGCGTTCCAAGAAACTGCTCCAAGCCTTGAGCCGCACGCCACGCCACAGACCAGAAAGGGTCCAAATCCAACGATTCGATCCCACCCGCCTCACTAACATCGCACTTTTGCGAGCGCGCTTCGACTGCAGCGGTTAACAATCGATCGGGGTCACTAACACGATACCATGGCAACCAGCAGTCGCCGAGTTGAACGCGGGTTAGTTCAATGGGTACCACACGTTCAATACGGCATTTGAGCTTCCACAATTGTTCAGCGGAAAGCCCCGAATCAAAATCCGCGTCGGGCGAGGATGTCATCGAAGTCCGTTAGGTGGTAATCAATGCCAACATAATCCAAAACTTTGCATAACCCGCGCAGCGCCACACCAAATCCATCGGGGCCACTAAAACCTCCGAACTGCCCTCCTCCTTTCACGTGAGGTTCAAGATCCAAAAAGACACCCGGAGCCCCCAGTTTCTTTATTCGCTTCTCAATTCTAGGCAATTCACTGGCTAAATCGCGCAGAATAGCTTCATGTCCAGAATCTCCGATGTCGGCTGGAACAAAATTCTTTAAGCTTGCCTCATCAATATGCTGAAGTCTAGCGGCACTCGAATTGTGCCGGTAATCTTTGATATGCAGCCAACCAAGCCCCGGTTTCATTGCCAAGTACTCAGCAAACACTTCGTCTGGAGTCATGCCCTGGCAAACTAAGTTGGCTCCATCAAAGATTAACACCAGAGCTGGGTTCTTTACGCGACGATGAATTTCCGCCAGTAGTTTACCTGTTTGCCCGATGAGATTGGCCTCCACTTCCAATCCAAATACCACTCCTTCCGTTGCACAAAGCTCGGCAATCTGCGACAACTGATCAACCACTTGAGTCAAATGATCCTGTGGTTCGGTACCCACTGGATGGTAGAACGAAAAACCTCTCAGCAATTTCGTACCTAGTGTATTAGCCACGTCGCAAGCGTGCTGAACATCCTTGGACAAGTACTGCTTGAACGGTACAAAGCGATTGTGAGTACCATCCTCAATGTCCAGCAGTTTTACTTTTCCAATTGGAGAACCTACCGTGGCCACATTCAATCCGTAGTCTCTTTGCTGTTTGACAACGGTTTTCAATTCGGTCTTGGAAAGTGCCATTACATTCTTTATGCCATCCCCGACGTCGACAAAGCGGATGGAATAATACTGGAGACCTGCGGCCGCCATGGCTGCAAATTGTTGAACTGCCAGTTTTTCGTTTGCTGCCTCATCTCCAAAACTACTAAGGATCACATTTGGTTTTGATGCGGCCATCAATTTCATCTCCTTCTATGAAGTGTTTTTCAGTTAGCAAGACCTCTTATTCAACTCGAACCAACATGCGGACCAATCGGTTCTACTCTTGCTTCACGTAATTCACTTTAATAACCGAAGTGATTCCTCCTCTTGCTCCCCAGTGACTTTCCAAGGCGGCTCGCCGAGGTTGGCACACTTGAACAAAATCATCAAGGATTCGATTCGTAACGTTCTCGTAGAAAATGCCTTCATTACGAAACTTCTGCAGATAAAGTTTCAGGCTCTTTAACTCAACACACAGGTGGTCCGGAACGTAACGAAAGACCAATATTCCAAAATCTGGCTGACCAGTCTTAGGACACATCGATGTAAATTCCGGACAGGTTATTTCGATTTCGTAGTCTCGTTGAGGGAAACTATTCTCAAAAACCTCTAGTTGCTCTTGAAAGGGCGTGCTCACCGGCGAGAATTCTCCACTTGGATCTAGGACAAGTTATCTGGCCGTTAGATAGCCAAAAAGGTCGATCAGTTCTGCAAAGCAGGTCTGGCGAGTCCGAATCTACAGATAGACTCGAAGACCGCAATTCCCCTAAAAGTTTCTTCGGCCATTTCCAGCATGAAAATTGCTATAGCAGTATGAAACCTTCAACCACATCCCGGAAGGGGGCTACGCTCAGGATCTGCGAGATCTATGCCAGCGTGCAGGGTGAAGGCCTCCTGACTGGGACTCCAAGCGTATTTCTGAGAATGAGCGGTTGCAATTTGCGGTGTTGGTTTTGCGACACCCCCTTTGCTTCCTGGTCCCCAGAAGGAGACTACCTCACTCTGGATGAAATTGTATTGCAGGTAGTCAGCCACCAGCTAAATCACGTCGTAATCACTGGTGGCGAGCCATTCATCCACCTAGGCTTGGCGGAATTGTGCGAGCGCTTACACCAACTCGGTTATCACTTGACAATCGAAACTGCCGGCACAATCTTTCTCCCAGTTTTCTGCGACCTCATTTCGATCAGTCCCAAACTCTCTAGCTCGGCTCCCCCACCAGCTCAAGTCTCCTGGCATCGCAATCACCATCAACGACGCGAGCGTATTGATGTCGTAGGAAAACTTATCGCGAGTCATCCCTATCAATTGAAGTTTGTCGTTGACAACTTGGGAGATGCACTCGAAGTCCTGGAATATTTAGAAAAACTCGGTCCACATGATGGCGACCGTGTCCTGCTAATGCCTCAAGGCACTGCAGTAGAACAACTGCAACAACAGGCCGAGTGGCTTATTCCTTGGTGTCGAGAACACAACCTTCGCTTCTGCGAGCGGGCCCATATCCATTGGTTCGGAAGCCGCCGAGGAACGTAAATCAACACAACTCTTGTGCAGTCAGACCAATCCCATATTGAACGCTCTACAGGTCCCACTCGTTGATTGTGGACTTGTTAGTTGGATTGCTGGAACTGATGCCCTTTTTGTGGCCCCTTGGAAGTCAGAGTAAGAATCTCGGGACCTTCCTCAGTCATCAGAATCGTATGCTCGAATTGAGCCGATAGATTTCCGTCTCGAGTTCTAACAGTCCATCCATCGCGTTTGTCGGGCTGAGTGAAGCGTGTTCCGCTATTTATCATGGGCTCAATTGTAAAACACATTCCCGGTAACAAACGCTGCTGCTTTGATCTTCGATCCGGAAAATGCGGGATATTGGGAGGTTGATGAAATACCTCTCCCAGTCCGTGCCCCACATACTCGCGGACCACTGAAAACCCTCGCCGCTGAGCCTCTGCCACGATCGTCTCTCCTATTACGCTTACCGTACATCCAGGAGAGATGGCATCAATGGCCATGTGCATACAATCAAAAGCTGCTTGTACAACTGCCACTGCCTCGTTTGTAGCTCGGCCAATGATAAACGTCTCCGATTGGTCTCCATGCCAGCCGTTCACGATGGAGGTCAAGTCCACGTTAACTATGTCCCCATCCCTGAGTACAGTACGATCGGGTATCCCGTGGCAAATTACCTCATTAATGCTGATGCAACAGCTTTTCGGATAATTCAAATACCCCAATGTAGCAGGAATATGCCCATGGTCCAAAGTATAAACATGCACCAATTTATCGATGGCCTCGGTGGTAATTCCAGCCGCAATGTGCTCACGTACGAAGTCCATCAACTGGGAGTTGAATGAACCTGCAGCTCGCATTTTTTCTCGCTCTTCATGCCCAAGCAGAAGTTTTCGGGCTTTTCGATCCTGCAACATAGCAAACTGCTTTTTCTAAAACTCCGCTCAATTGCTTACCTGACCAGCCCCTATTTTAGGCCTCTAATATCCTGTCGGGCAACGCACTCTACCCCACTGTGCTCTAAAGTATAGACATCATTATCGTTCAGCAAACCCGGATTCAAAGGCCAGCTCGTTGAACCTATAAACCGCTTATTCTAATAATTCGTCTGGTGGCGGGGTAACGGCTCGATTATAGAATTTGGTGAGGTCAATTCCGCCCCGTTGTTCCTCTTCTAAGAATTTGAGTCGAGCCTCCATGCGTTCGAGCCTGCGTTGCATTTGCGGAATTAATGTCGGCAGGGGATCGATCGGCTCTAACCTGGGAACCACTGGGTAA
Organism: Planctomycetales bacterium; assembly: GCA_020427005.1. Taxonomy (GTDB): domain Bacteria; phylum Planctomycetota; class Planctomycetia; order Pirellulales; family Pirellulaceae; genus Aureliella. Next base: position 4,886 of record JAGQOY010000043.1, on the reverse strand, counting down.
TCCAAATGTCGCTGCATGGCAGCGAACAAAAACAATGGATCTTTACGTCGATTGGCTGCCGCAATTTTGCCCTCTGCCCCCCCGAACAACAGTGGGGCCTCTGGCGGCATGTCACCGAATCGACAGCGCTGCTGTTGGTAGGTTTCACTCCTTACAAAGATCATATCTGCCAAATCCACTAACCCCAACTGCCTGCGTACAATCAGCAGCCAGGCTTGCCAATCCTCGTCGTAAAATGGATCGCGACTCATCGCTGTAAGTCCACGATCATAGTTTAATCGATTGCGCGAAGTAGCTTCAAACTGGAAAAAAAACAACCCTTGAGCACTGGGGGATTTACTCCGGTATTCGCACTCGGCAGCCATAATCCGCAAGGCAGTCCGGTAGTCAAACCTTCCGTAGTCCGCCTCTGCTTCCGATATAAGGAAAGTCTGAAACGGCGTGAAGTAATGCCCCAGTAATTTCATTCCTGCACTCATCCGTCCACGGTGCTTGAGCTCACCCAGTAGCAGATCAATAGCCATGGGCAATTTCGTGGTGGATAACAATTCAAACTTGGTTTGTGCCAAAAGGTCTTGAAGAGGAATATTTTGTCCCAAGCGATCCACGAGAGTACGAAAAAAGTAGGCTTGCTCGACGTACTCTTGGCGCTCCAACATTCTTATTCTTCCACCTTTGATATTAGGAATTCGATTGCTGCACGCCGTGCATCAGCGTCCAGGAATGCCAACAAGTGCCCTTTGCGTTGCACCTGAAAATATTCTGTCACGACCCCTAATTCCCGCAAGCGATCATACATGGCCAAGCTACTGGACATAGGAACCAATCGATCATCGGTACCGTGAAAAAAGAACGTAGGACAAGCGTGTTCTTCAACCAACTTGAGGGGCGAAACCGCATTGAATATCTCTGGCACCTGACGTTTGGTACCACCAAATACATGAGTAAGTAATCGATTGTCATCACGCATGAAACTGAATTCACACGGTGCTCCGCCTGCGACGACGCAGCGAATCGCCGTCCGCCGTTCCAATCGTTGCTCACAGGCAAGCACCAACGCCAAATGCCCCCCCGCCGAATAGCCCCAAAGGGCAGTCTGCTGAGGATCGGCTTGCCAACTACTCGCATTTTCTTGCGCCCACTTAACTGCTTGCCGACAATCATCAATCTGTTGAAGGATTTTTGCTTGCGGCGCCAATCGATAGTTGATGGCCACAGCCACACACCCAGCTTGGGCCAATTCTCGGCCATGGTCTGCCAGGTCCCATTTGTCACCAACCGTCCAAAAACCACCATGAATCATGACTACCAAAGGCCGACTTACCCTGCGTTGATCCTTCGATGGGCCCACGCCTTTAACCAACGGTTCATAAACATCAGCTTTGAGTTGAACACCGTCGACCTCGTAAAAAACTTGGTCTCGATAACACTTATACGTCGGAGGTGGTTCTAAATCGTCGGCTGAGGTGATGGTATTCCAGCAGAACATCAACGCCCACAGTAAGCAGATTCCTTGGTAATGCATGCAGCGGGTCCTACTTTCCGATGCAATAAAGCATCTCTTGTCGATCACCAGTCGGAGACAAGTGGGCTACCCGGTGGTAAATGCGACCTCCCACGATGGTTGGGGTCGCCAAAACCTCCGTTCCCAATTCTGTTTTGCTGAGTAGCTCGTAGCTCGTGGGTTGGGCCTTAAAGACAAACGTCTCACCGGCTTCGTTGGTAGCATAAATGCGTTCGCCAACTAATACGGCCGAGGAGCTAAATGTTCCGCCCAGACGCGCCTTCCACATTTCATTGCCGGTGGCCGCCTCCCAACATGTAGCTATCCCCGCATCCAGTACCCCATACAAGTAACCGTCTCGTATTACCATTGACGGAACATAGAGTCGGGTCGCATTCTCCCAAACCACCTCGGGATTTCCGTCAGCTCGGATCGCAGACATATGATTTCGAGGGTAGCCTCCACTGGTATAAATCAAGTTTCCATCCGTAAGCGTGGAAGTCACGCACTCGGTAGTCGCTCCTTCGATCTCCCATAGCTTTTCACCCGTCAAGGGCGCATAACTGACAACTTGATCGCACCCAACCATGATTACCTGATCTCTTCCTCCAACCTGTACTAAAGTGGGAGAAGGATAATTGGGAGTAGCTCGACGCTTTTGCTCCCAAACGAGTTTTCCAGTTGCAGCTTCCAAGCCAGCTAGAACGCCCCCTCCCTTGTTGTCCGAAGAAACAATAACCAGATTTTGATAAAGCGTAGGCGAAGCCCCATAACCTTGATGCACAACATAACTTGACAATCGGGTCTCCCATTCTTTGTTTCCGTCCAGGTCAAGAGCCGTCGTAAACAAAGCATCGCTGTTGGGGAAGTTTATGAATAGTCGTTGTCCATCGCAGGCCAATGTACTGGAGGCCATGGTCGACTTATTGTTCTTGCGCATCCCACCCGATTCATGAACAACGGTTCGCCATAATGGATTGCCAGTCTCTCGGTCAAATGCCAGCACATACTGAGCCCCCGTGCTTTCATCTGCCGACGCCAAGAACACCTTTTGCCCTACAACAATTGGCGAACTATACCCGCGTCCTGCAACTGGAACTTTCCATACAACGTTCTCGGTTTCACTCCAAGTAAGTGGCGGATCTTGGTCTGCGGTCGCGGTCCCATTGCGTAACGGGCCTCGCCACCAGGGCCAATCCTGCGGCAATACCTGAAAACCATCATCGACTTTCCGAGGTGCGTCCCTATCCGCACCACATACTATTCCACTGGTTACGAAAACAAATAACGCAAAACAGATTACGAAGCCAATAAAAACGGATCGTGTTAGCATGGACGTATGATTCTCCATTCGAGAAAGTAACATTATTTCGGGTTTCACGTACCGTATTTCTCCGGTATGCGCACAGGTCTGTAAGATCCTGTAACATGCGATGAACAACCATGATACTCAGTTCCAGGGGACAACCAGTTCCAGGGAATACTCAGTTGCTGGGTGCACCCATCACTTGGCAGGTATGCTATTTCTTTTGCGCAGGCCGGCGAGTCTATTTTCCGTCCAAACCGCCAAAATTCCAAGATGACAAACATCGCCAAAGTGGTGCGACATTCTGGCGAGAACTACCGGCATTTGAGTTCTGAATTGACAATTAACGCGGCAACCCCAAGCAAATACATGCCTGGCAATCCGGTTTTCTTAGACTTTGCCAAATTTGCGGAGTCCAAGTTGTTTTCCAGAGCCAATCAACGCTAGCGAGCACTCAAAGTCCTTGCATTTGGAATTGAGACGCATATTCTAAAGGCCTTGGATGCATTTTTCCCCACCAAACTCTGCAACCGTTTTGCGTCATGAGTGAGTTGTTGCTTTATTATCAGCGACCCGAGCCGGCGACATGGGTATTCCTGTCGTCGTTCTTGCTCATTGGCATTTTTTTTGTGTTTCACCGGTTTTTCTGCATCCGCAACTTAGACATTCTACTCCTCATTTTGCTTGCACCCGGACTCATGATGGTTTACGAAGGGCGCAAGATGCGGCTTTCCGAACAAAGCAGTGTCGCCACGAGCGACTCGTTGGCCGTCGGCGGACATCCGGTAGGCCATCGATGGCCCCCTCAAACCACACATTATGTGTCGCTCAACCTGCAATCCAACTCATTGCCTTCTAGCCCCCCGAGCAGTTATGCCACGGACTCAAACGAATGGCAAGCCTCGACCGTGCAGTTCTACGGCTTTCTGTCGCTGCTCATCGCATGCGGCCTACTAATGATTCGGATGCTAGTTGATCAGGCTCTGGTTCGGCGCCCCTTGTTAGAGCCGAATTTGAATATCGGTGGATTGAGTTTCATAGGCATTTCATTATTCCTATTCTTGATGGCCAATATCGTCACCAGCTCTCCTCGAGAGCAACAGGAATCAAGCCCCCGCCTGGGCCCAGGTTACGCACTTCTTAACATGTTGCCTTCTTTGCCCACCATTCCAGACCACGCTTCCTCAGCTGAATGGCCTGGTCGCCCAACGAACGGAGCTCAGTGGCTGCCAAACGTAGCCCGTATCCTTGCAATCGTTTCGAACTTGGCAATTGTGATCGGTATCATCGGAGTCGGCTATTGGCATTTTGATAATATCAAAACCGGTATCGGCTGCGCGACCATGTATTTGATGCTGCCCTATACAGCGCAAATGAATGGGAATCTGGAACACACCACGCCAGCAGCATTGTTGACCCTAGCATTGATGACATACCGCCAACCGATGTTTTCGGGATTGTTTTTAGGTGCGGCCGCGGGTTTGGTTTATTATCCTCTATTCTTGCTGCCATTATGGTTCAGCTTTTATTGGCATAAGGGAATACGTCCGTTTCTGATGGGTGTTTCCATCAGTTTGCTGGTGCTCGTTTGCCTGCTTTTGATACACGGCATGAGCGCCTTCACCGATCATCTTCGCTGGATGTTTGGACTTTGGTTACCCATGATGGAAGGCCTGAGTGGCATTTGGGGCGAAGATGGACTCCAGGCTGTGTTTAGATTGCCTGTGCTAGTTGGCTTTATCCTATTGAGTCTGTCCTTTTGCTTTTGGCCTATAAGAAAGAACTTAGGCACCCTGATGTGCGGTACAGCGGCAATCATGCTCGCAGCACAATTCTGGCACGGTTATGGCGGGGGACTGTTCATGGCCTGGTTCTTGCCGTTCGTTCTACTAACCATTTTTCGCCCCAATGTCGACGATCGGGTAGCCAATAAAGTGGTGGGAGCCAAGTGGTTTAGCCGACATGTCAGCAGTCCTGTTTAGCCGGCATTCTTACTGCGTAGGCGAGCGGCAGGAATAAACGTCCCAACCCGAAACGTAAGTGAGGGATTCTTGTTCGGTCCCTCGCTTACGCTTC
>JAGQOY010000438.1 GCA_020427005.1 Planctomycetales bacterium | reverse complement strand
TGGCAGCAGCGAAAATGGCAAGCGCAATGGGCGATGGCGAAGAATTAATCAACGCGCTGCGCAATTCGACGATTACCCAATTCCATACGTTGCCCGATCTTGTTGCTGATTCCGAAGCACTGCAGATGATTGTGGAGGAAGTGCTATGCGCCAATGGTTAATTAGTGGTCTGCTTGTGGTGGCTCTTTTATCGATTGGTATCACCCTGTTGGCACAAGACGATAGCTTTGAACCATCACCGCACATTTACAGAGTGAAGGCTGCCGGCTGTACGTCTGCCCCGGAACAACGTGTGCAAAGTGGGTTTCGCGTCACAGGTCAAGTCGGCATCTTTACAGCCTTGCATGGAGTACTCGGTTGCAAGACTGTCATTGCAGAGCCCGGTGGTGATGGACAAACCTTCCATGACTTGAGCATCGGCAAAGTCGATATTGACCATGATGTTGCTGTGTTGTGGTCACGTGGCTTAGCTGATGAACCATTAGAAGGGCTTGTGGTAATAACAGAAACGCTGCAGATTGATCAAAAAGCATCGTATCAAGTCATTGGCTATCCATTAAATGTTTTTCGACAAAAGCCAACGGTTGACGTAAAAATTCTTGAGCGGACAGAACTGGGCAATCTTCTGACGAATGATGCAATCCTTGTTCTGGAAGAGCGCATGAGCCCTGCGCTTGACGCCAAAGTTCTAAGTATCCAGACTCATCTGATTCCTGGTCATTCTGGTGCTCCTCTCTTAAATCAGGCGAATCAGGTAGTTGCGATTGGGAATGGCGGTTTAGATGCAGGACGGATCGAAATGGGCTGGGCCATCCCATGGGATGAGCTTGATCTCAGTACGATTGTCGCCGGTGTTTCGCAGGAAGTATCATGGAGTGAGCGGAGGCGGCTTAGAGAAATAGGTGACAGCGATTCTGGTTATATATTTTCATACAGCACACCGGAACAACTAACTACTACGCTGACAGCACCTGTTTCCTCCACAGTAGAAGCGGCGGTCGACTTGCGCGTGGTCGATGAGGGGTTGGCAGACCAACATACCTACTATATTGAAGGAAACAATACTGCCCCCTTTACAATAGGTGATGACCTGATTGTCTATGCTGAACCTAATCCTGATCTTGAAATTGCCATTGCCCTGCTGAAGGTCGTTGGTAAGAGTTCCACTACACTGACGGCCCAAGCAATTCTCGTTGATCCACGATACGAAATTCGGACACGGATGCGCGTTGACAACAACCTTGGCCACCTCTCCGAAAGTCAATTGATTCCGGTCTTTGAGTATGTTGATGGCTATCTCTTGCGCCCGACACGAATTCGTTTGCGACCCGATCATGGATTGGCCGTTGGGGCACAGTTGCAGGCACTAGCGTAGAACGGATCGGAGGGGCGATTGTTGATGCGCTACCGATGGAGCCACCCGTACAGATGCAAGTGACAAGCCTTGGTCGCGACGGGCAAGTCGCCGGTGTGGAATTGCTTACTGGTGAGTGGCCGGTGACAGGGACTGTTGTTTCACTGGTAGATATGCCTACACCGCTGCCTACACCAACAGGAACCCTAGATGCTCAAGAGGTATCAAATGGTCTTATTACAGAAGTAACGGCAGAAAGTAGCAATGCACGAAACGTGTCAGTCACTGTGACTGAAGTGACCTTTGCACCAAGTGGCGAGATGCGTTGGCATCTGCTATTTGTGAATGATTCCGATGATAGTTACAATGGTTACATTCCGCAGAGTCACAGTTATTTAACTGATGAACGTGGCAATAAATATAACGTGCTCAAAGATTCCCTTGGCACATCTGCCACCGGCGTTGCAAAAGTGCCCTTACCAAGTTCAGTACACATTGCCTACTGGGTAGAATTCCCAGCCCCGATCGATTTTGCCAAGCAATTTACGCTGGTTATTGAACGAGCAGGAATGATAAGTGAAGCTCTCTTCCCTGCCTTTGTGGTAAACTTAGCGTATGAGTCTGAGGCAGTTGTCGTTAGTAAGTCATCTACTCCTGAAGATAGCACAATCGTCGCTGTTAATCAAACT
>JAGQOY010000437.1 GCA_020427005.1 Planctomycetales bacterium | reverse complement strand
CAACTTTGCCATCGAGCGCTTCTTGAATGGCGATATGGGTCATGGCATTCTTTCTTGATGCCAGGTGGAAACCAAACAACATCGCCGGGACGGATTTCTTCGATAGGACCGCCTTCGACTTGAACGCGACCGAGTCCAGAAGTCACGATAAGCGTTTGTCCAAGGGGATGCGTGTGCCACGCCGTGCGTGCACCGGGCTCGAATGTCACGCTCGCTCCGGCGACACGTGCCGGGTCAGGTGCATTAAATAGCGGGTCGACCCTTGTCTTGCCGGTGAACCATTCGGCAGGACCTTCATTTGATGGCTGTGAGCCGTTTCGAGTGATTTTCATTTCTCCCTCCTTTACTTTGGTAAATGATTGCTGTGCGAACGCTTCGCCAATTGCGGATAGCCAGATGGCACTACCAATTACCCTTTGCACGAACTGTCGCCGGTCATGCAGTCCCTGTACCGGCAGTCGATGCCATCGAGTATCTATTGAGCTATTCAAGCGTCTAATTGCCATCTGAGCTTCCTCGCGCGTCATTGATCGGCTTCGTCTACCGCAATGTTACGAGCGTGCGAGAACTAAAGGTAGCACGATCCTCCTGCGACCTTGCCTGATTCTCCGGCAATTGAAGCTCGCTGTCAGAACGCCACACAAAATGTCTTTTAATTTTCGGAGTCACGTGCTCTACTGAACAGCACAATCCTACAAAGGCATTGCCGGATCCTCTGCGAGATTACGAATCAACATTGCTCTCATTTCGCGGGGCTCGGTAATACTGGCCACGTTCGAACATCCTGGACGACAACATGAGCCACACAGAATTAAGAAAGCTAGCTTTCGCTTCATTGCGGCACACTACTGCCGACGATTCAATCAACACGTCGATCCCAGCATTGCAGCTTTCGCAGTTTTCATCGCCAACCGAGTTGACGGCGTTGGTTTATGACCCGTGCATCTGCATCGTTATGCAAGGTGCGAAAGAAGTCGTCCTTTCCGGTCAACCTTATCACATGGCTGCGGGTGACTTCTTGCTTGTGTCGGTTGACCTACCAGTAGATGCACGCGTGGTTTCAGCCACATCGCGTGCCCCCTATTTGGGCTTGAAGATATCGATCGATCCAAGAGTAGTTGCCGAGTTGTTGGCGGATGGTTCATCGGTTGGTGCTGCAAGTCCATCGGCGAGAGGTTTAGCTGTTACCGCCGCTCATCCGCAATTGCTGGAAGCCGTATCGCGTTTAGTAGGTTTGCTTGATGAGCCGCAAGATATCGGACCGTTGGCACCTCTCATTCAGCGTGAGATCACCCATCGTGTATTGACTAGTTCACAAGGGATACGACTGCGTCAAATTGCACTTGCAGGAGCGCCCGCATCGCGAATCGCTGAGGCTATACGCTGGCTAAGGGTCCACTTTGCAGAGCCGCTGCGCATTGAAACTCTGGCAGGCAAAGTTGGGCTGAGTACATCGACGTTTCATTTGCACTTTAAGAACGTGACGACGATGACACCGCTTCAATACCAAAAACGCATGCGTCTGCAAGAAGCTCGCGGCTTGATGATTGGTGAAAAACTGGACGCAGCCACTGCTGCCTATCGAGTCGGCTACGAAAGCCCATCCCAGTTCAGTCGCGAATACCGTCGCCAATACGGCGCATCGCCGCGGCAAGATGTGGATGCAGTCCTAACTGCGAATTCGCAAACTCAGTAATAACCAACACTTGACAAATTGCAAGGAATACCATCGTGACGGATTGTGATATGAAGAGAGACACAACCAACAGAAGAAAAGCATTGCTACAAATGGCTACAGGATCTTTTGCTATCGGAGGATTATCAACGCTGCAAGCGATTGCGGAAACATTGCCCCACACCGAGACGATGCCAGCGTTGTTTGTTGGACATGGCAGTCCAATGATTGCGGTCGAGGAGAATCAGTTCGTTCGTGGTTTTCGCGAAATGGCGGCGAGTATCCCCAAACCTAAAGCAATCTTGTGCATCTCGGCGCATTGGTTTACCGAAGGTTCCAAAGTCACGGCCATGCCGAATCCCAAAACGATTCATGAT
>JAGQOY010000436.1 GCA_020427005.1 Planctomycetales bacterium | reverse complement strand
GCAGTTGCATCGCTACACAGATCGATAGCTTGACCCCATTGCGTCGATATTGGACACGAGACTATCACCGCTGTATGCCACAAATGTCAATAAGCCCGATTACAAGGTTAATTATCTCTATGTCAAAAGGTTGGCGATATACACTCTTTGTAACGTTGGCAATTATCACACTTGTGTCGGCTGGCTATTTCCTGTGGCGGCAGAGAGGTTCACAACTGCTGTGGCAGGCAACCTACCAGCGGAATTATCAGATATTGGCATCACTCCCCTATTTGATCAGTATCGACCCTATCAATACGAATCGCGATACGCCCCTGCTCTTTGCTGTCCGTCAAAACGACAGTACACTGGTAGAAAGTCTCATACATGCTGGCGCAGATGTAAACTATACCAATATGCAGACTGGTGATACTCCTCTCATCTTAGCTGTTCAACTTGCGGATAGCGCCATTGCGAAATTAGTGCTTGAGGCCGATGTGCAAGTCGATCAAGCTAACCCCTACTCCGGCGACAATGCATTGCTGATTGCGGCTTCCAACAATCGTATGGATATGGTGCATCTCTTGGTCGAGGCCGGTGCTGACATTAATTGGGTGCGGCCAACGATACGAGCGACGGCAATCAATCTGGTCAATGATCCTGCCGTCGTCGATTTCCTGGCGCTACACGGTGCCGATTTGAACGCATTGGGACCTTCGAGCCAAACGCCGTTAATGCAAGCCGTTAACGCCAACAACATACCGCTTGTTAAGAAATTGCTTGCGTTAGGCGTGGATTATGATGCACATGGCGGTACGTGGCAAACACCGCTTATGCTTGCCGCATTGAGTGGAAATGATGAGGTGACACAGATATTGTTAGACGTGGGTGCTGATACCACAATTGCTGATACGAATTCCCGAACACCGTTTCTGATGGCAGCCCAATCGGGCTATGCCGATGTCGTACGCATTTATCTGGAACATGGGGCTGATCCGAATGAAGAGGATCGCGCTGGCAATCGCGTGTTGTATACTGCGGCATGGAGTGGCCAACGTGCTGTTGTGGATCTGCTAATCGATGCCGGTGCAATCGTAGACCCTAACCATGAGCAGGGCATCGCCGCGTTAGAAGCTGCGCTGGCAAACGGCAATAATGAAGGTGCTGAACGATTCTATGAACTCGGATTTGCAGTTACCGAACAATATATCGAGAACCGGTTGCTTCGCCGTCTAGGTTTGACACGCGATTCATTAGGGCTCTACGCTGCCATACAAAAGGGCAATCTGGAGGCAATAAGGATTCTCTACCAATCAGGCATAAGGCTCTGGCCAGAATATGAAGGAAGGTTGCTTTACGATACTGCTGTCCGCCAACAGACCGAAGTCATTGATCTGTTGCTCGAACTTGGCGAAGACCCAAATGAATCCATTGCGCAGGGATTGACACCGCTAAACGTTGCTGTCTGGCATGATGATCCTGCGCTGATTGAACATCTATTACAGGCTGGTGCAAATCCGAATCAGCAAACTGCCCATGGCCGGACGGCGCTGATGTGGGCTGCTTGGTGGTCAAAGCACGAGGCGCTACGCTTTTTATTGCAACAGCAAATCAATCTGGAAATCGTTGATCGTGAAGGGCGCACTGCCCTGGATTACGCTCAACTGGTTAACAATCAGCAGGGAATCCAACAAATTACTTCTGCTATGCAGGGAACAACAAATGAATCGACAAATCATGGGCCGTAGACGAATTCGTACCATAATCGTGATTGCTATATCAATCTTCTTACTACCATTGATGGGATCACTCACTGTTCGTGGAGGGTCGTGTGCTTGCCAATCTAGCACAGTACGTGATCTTGTGAACACTAGCACTGTGGTCTTCGCCGGTAAATCATCAGTCGTATTCCTGGAGGATCGTGAACAGGTAAGCGAACCGAAGATTCGCGTCACCTTTGAGACTTATCAACATTGGAAGGGGCCAGCAAAGTCGCCGCAAACGCTTGTTACCACCTATAACACTTATACCTGTGAAGGTTATTCCTTTCAGGATGCGACTGACTACCTAGTCTTCGC
>JAGQOY010000435.1 GCA_020427005.1 Planctomycetales bacterium | reverse complement strand
ACTTCGGGCGGCTGAAAGGTGATAGATTCAGCAGGATACGCCACCTCTTTCCATTTCAACAGAACACAACTTTTGAGAATATCTCGTCGAGCCGGTTGGGGTGGTCGCAAAGTTGACGGCACAGATGGTTGGTCAGCCCGTGGACTGTTCAAGGGGCAGAAGAATGGTCGCACTCCCATCGGCTTCTATTGCTACCACGCTGACATGCGGGGCAAATATGGAGACAACTGGGTTTGGGAAGATAATGGCTTCACCGGTCTGGAGAACAACCGCTGGTACAGCGTCGAGCAGCACGTCAGATTGAACACACCGGGAAAGAATGACGGCGTGCTGCGAGCGTGGGTTGATGACAAACTAGTCCTCAACCAAGCAAACTCGTCTGGGTTGAGGTTTGAATTTCAGTAGTTCCAATATTTATCTAGATCGGTGGGCCGGTTGTTGTGGCGGGTTTTGGTTTTGTGGAGACGGTTTTCTGGGTCACGAGGCCGAATTCTTCAATGATCAGTTGTTCGATCCAGAGAGTCATTTCTCGCAGTCGCATGACGTTCAGTTGCAAGGCGATGGCTCGGCCATGTCTCATGGCCAACCAGTTCAGATGACACCACACCCAGATGTTTCGTAGCAGGATTGCGATCCCGACGTACAGCAGTCGGAGCACCGGTTCGCGAGTCGATGTGCGGATGCGGCATTCGTTGAGTTGACGATAACTGGATTCGATCCCGAACCGCAGTCTGTAGGTTTTCCAGACCCAGCGGACCGTGCCCGGACTGACGCCCCAATACGCATAAAGTTGTGTGCGTCGACCGTGTCGTTCCCGTTGTCCTCGATAGTTTCGGCAGACGATCGCGATCTTCACGCTCGCCCGTTTGCCGTCTTTGTTTTTCCATGAGTAAGCCCCCCAGCCACTCCGTTTGCTGGCAGCGTAAGCGTGCAGACTTCCCGCTCGCAGGACCTTGGGCTTGCGACCTCGAGCAAAGGCCGGCACGACAAATGGACACTTCGCTGCTTGCAAGTAACGCACGACGTCGACATTGAAAAACTCCTTGTCGACCAACAAAACACGGACTTTGATCCCGATTCGGCGGATCTCCCAGAGCAGCCGCTGAAGGACGTCTTTCACGCTTTCGTCCCCGAGCACAGCTGTCATGGCGATCGTGAACCGCTCGCCACTGTGAACGATGTACGCAGTGGCGTAAGCATGAAAGTGCGTGGTTCCCTGCTTCGGCTGGCTGCGTCGGATCTCCCGTTCTTCCCGTGCTGGCTCGCCATGGTCAGGAATCAAGGTCAAGTCGATGGCAACTCGCTTTCCGCGTTTGCTCTTGAAGAAATTCTTCGGCAGGCGATCCGAGAGGGCCTTGTTCAGACGAGATTCGAGTTGATGCTGTTCCGGAAGCGAAGCCGCCAATGCTTTGCGAAACGTCTCGTCCGAAGGGGCTCGAGTCAGCCGGGCGCACGCATCGGAAATCGAACGCACCCGCACCGCGGCGAACAAGAGCACGGAAAGAATCATTCCCGCTGAACATTTTCGTTTGTAATCCTCGAACTGAAGATGCTCCTGAATCCAACTCATCGCCACCGTTTTCACACCGGCGGCCGATAGCATAAACTCACTCCCTGAACGCATGGCGATCTCCTCCCTGAAGGACCTGCTGTCACAAGTCATTCTGGACAGACGCCTTGCGTTCTTCTACCGAACTCACTGAAAATCGATGAAAATTGGAACTACTGAATTTTGGAGAAAAGCCTGAGATTTCCCTGTGAAAAACGTACCATTGGGATCAACCACGAAACCATGGGCGTCAACGACAAGGAGGATCTCAGGTGAAACGGAATGTCGCGAAGAAAGTGGCTCGTCGCAAGCGTCGGATCTTAAAAAAGCTACAGACCGCTCGAGACCGGCGATTTCTCAGGGGGATGGACCCGACGCCGGTGATCGGATCGAATGCCATTCGCTATGAACTTTCCGAACGCAGTCACGCCATCTGTCACGGCGGGAGACTTCTGTCAACGCTTTTCCGAGGGGGATCTCGATTCGCTGTCAACAGCCATTCACCTGACT
>JAGQOY010000434.1 GCA_020427005.1 Planctomycetales bacterium | reverse complement strand
TGGGAACCGGAATCTTGTTCACCACGGTGTTGCCTGGAAGAACGTTAGGCGTCAGATAGTTAGGTGTTACGTAGCCGTTCTGAAATGAAGGATACGAGGGCGTGACAAACCCTGGCTGGAAGGAGGGGTAGTTATTAAAGGACGGATAGTTATTCCAGCCCTGATCGAACGATCCATCCTCGAAGACACCGGTCGATCCAGTATGATTTCCATGACCATCAATATGATGTCCAAATCCATCGGTTAAATGACCAGCCGCGTCATGTCCGTGCTCGACGTTTTGATGCATGTCAAAGTGATTGCCATGCTGGTGAAAGTGCTGTGCACTAGCCGAGCCAGCAATCGCGCTGACAGCCCACATTACCACTGCTGAACAAATAAATCGCCTCATTGCAACCACCCCTTGAGTTAACTCCCAAACCACCTTTCCGCGAGTGCGGCCAGGCCCACAAGAAGTAGCAATAGAGATTAAGGCTTGCATGTTGTCAAGACTCCGTATTTGTGTTGCTCGATAGGAATTATTACAAAGTTCGTGCAGCATGCGGTATAAAATCAACGTAGTATCGAACCCACTGTCATAGGCTGAATCGGCTCAGCGGAGTTTTGAAGTCGCAGATAATCACTACCGCGTCTGGGACCGAAATACCGCCGATCGCGCCCGCCCACCAAGGCAACTGCCTGATCGCTCGCGCCATGGTAGTTCCAACCTCACTACCTCGGTCGAGAACTGCAAAGAGCAGGTCCGTCGCCGTGGCTGGCTAACGCTTTGGATCACATAGGATGACGACAATTGGTAGAAAAATGGGAGTTGTAGTATTGTTTCCGATCATCCAGCGCGATCTGCGTTCCTGGGGAGCCGGTAAGACGATAGTCGCCATGCTGATACTGCTGGCTACGACCGTCACTTCGGCCGACGAGCCGACGAACTACGACACGAGTGAAATCTTGTTCGCACGGCGCATCGCACCGCTGTTGCGTGAGAAGTGCGTCGGCTGCCACGGACAAGATCCAGAAAAAATCGAAGGGGGCATCGACTTGCGCAGTATCGAGTCGTCCATGAGGGGCGGCGATAGCCGGGAACCGGGCATCGTTCCAGGTAGAGCCGACGAAAGCTCGATCTACTTAGCCGTGCTGCGCGGCGAAGAAACCTACTCGGCGATGCCTCCCAAGGAAAGCGAAGCACTGAATGCGAAGCAGCTCGACTGGCTGCGGCGCTGGATCGAGACGGGAGCCAAGTGGCCATCAGAGAGTCGCATCGAAGCGATCGAATCGGAACTGGCTGAAGAGTGGTCGCTCGAAGATGGTGTCTCAGTAAAGTCGTCTGGTGGTCTAAGCAATGAGTGGACCAACCGGCGCTATGAGCCGTCGAGCTTGTGGGCCTACCAACCGCTTCGACACGTAGCGATCCCTGGTGATGCAAATTCGGCCGTCGATCATATGATTGCTGTTTCCATGCCCGCTGGTCTAGTTGCCGCTCCGCGTGCCGATCGGAGAACACTGATTCGCCGGGCCTCGTTTGATTTGACTGGCCTGCCCCCCACCCCCGAAGACGTGACCACTTTCTTAAACGACCCCGCTGGCGACAGTGCGGCCTTTGCATCGCTCGTCGATCGCTTGCTCGAGTCACCACACTACGGCGAGCGAATGGCCCAGCACTGGTTGGACGTGACACGCTACGCAGATTCATCGGGATTTGCCAACGACTATGAGCGGGGCAATGCGTGGCGATTTCGCGACTACGTTATTCGATCGTTTAACGACGACAAGCCCTTTGATCAATTCATCCGCGAGCAGATTGCTGGAGATGAAATCATGCCAAACTCTTCCGAAGGCATCATCGCCACCGGATTTCTGCGGATGGGCCCCTGGGAGTTGACCGGCATGGAAGTCGCCAAGGTGGCTCGAATGCGTTTCCTAGATGATGTGACCAATAGCGTCGGAGAGACTTTTTTGGGTCAGTCACTACAATGTTGTCGTTGCCACGATCACAAGTTCGATCCCATTCCAACTCGCGACTACTACCGTATCCAAGCCGTTTTTGCAACGACTCAGTTGGCTGAGCGGCACGCGAGCTTTTTGAGCGACGAGAATACACAAGGGTTCGAAGAACGCGAAG
>JAGQOY010000433.1 GCA_020427005.1 Planctomycetales bacterium | reverse complement strand
CGAGAATGCAATATGCTACCTAAATCGGGCTGTACCGCAGAGCGAATTAGGGTGCCGCGATCCATAACCGAAGCTATATTCTCCAAGCCTTCACAAAACCTGATTCCATCCACTGTCGTATTGATGGCTGGAAAAGTGCTCAACATCTTCGCCACTTCCAATCCAGGTTCAAATGGTACAAACCGTTTTGGATCGAATGTATCAGGCGATGCCATTCCGCCGGCCATCCATAGTAGTATGCATGCGTCCGCAGTGGGCCTGAGCAGGTCCCTGTCTGCTGCCTGCAGACTTACTGGAGCTCCAGCGGACCAGGCCGCTAATTGTGCCGCAGCCATCCCCTTTAAGAGATCTCTGCGAGCCAAAAACCTTTCTCCAGTCTGGACTCGCTGTTGGTTATTCATCTCAAAGACGTCCCTTGTTATCCCAGCTTATTGAAGTTGCGCTCTGAATTATTCCCAGCTAAACCCTATATCGCGATAGTATCAATTAGGAAACAAGCCAATGGTAGGACAGATGATGGCTAATTCAATGGATTGTCCCATTCGCGAACAGTATTATAGCCTCGTCGGGCGGCCTACGAGAAAATGCAAGGGGGTACCTCTACCAAAGGATCCTGGCGATTATGAACTCGGATTTGTCACTGGATGTGACCGTGGCGGGTGGGCGGCTGGGTCTCGAGTAATAGCCGAAACCTTACTGCGCCTTACGGCCTTCGGTTCACAGATCATAATTGCGCACGGCTATTTAGTAAGCAGTTATCGTTACACTCAAATTCATGGGGGATGACCATGAACACCGTTGGTGATGAATCGAGATCCAGAATCTAAGCTTGCTGACAGTTTGGTTTACTCCTTTGGACTTGTCGCTGAAAGGGATGTTAAGTGAAGGTTACTGTTCTAGAGTGGATCTGTGGTGGTGGATTAATTTCCACTCCAGTCCAACAAATTTCGGAATCGTTGCGTGCCGAAGGTTGGCTTATGGTTGACTGTCTAGTTCACGAACTGCTAGCTGCCAGTCATGATGTGACGCTTATCCTGGATGGACGATTAATGTCTACTCATTTGGAGACCGGCGTCGCAACTAGGGATCGTCTGCAGCTACATTGGCTCAATGACCGATGCGATACAGTTGAAGAAGTACTCAACTCATGGGTCCAGGTTGCGGTACATTCAGAATTGGCGATTGTTGTCGCACCAGAAATCGACGGGGCATTAACGTTCGCAATTGAGTCGCTATCGGCGGCAGGTATTTCGTTGCTCAATTGCTGCGGTGATTTTCTTCACTTGGCAAGCGACAAATTCGATTTTGCGCGGCGGCTAGAAAAGCACCAAATTTCTCACCCGCCAACCTATTTGCTGAGTGATCTTGGGGACTCATTCAGTGCATCCCTCTTCGCCAAAAATTTTCAAACTCGAAATTGCATTGTCAAACCTCGAAACGGCGCCGGTTGCGATGGAAGCCTGATTGCGAATACTGAAATGATCGACAGTTTATGCCGTTCCAATCGCTTGCCCGACAACTTGGCGAATTGGATTGTGCAGCCCTGGATCGAAGGGCAGGCAATGAGCTGCAGTTGTATTGTGGACCGCCATGGTGTATCGCATTGGGGACCTCTGGTAACACAAGAATTATGTAGCAAGCCCGATTCAACTGATAATTGGCCCGAGCAAGGAAATCTCCAATATCTTGGCGGTCGCGTAATCGGCGCTTTGCCGCAAGCTCTTCACGGCCACCTTGAGAAGCTTATGGCTGCCCTGGGGCCTCGGGCGCTAGGTTGGGTCGGAATCGATATCGTTCAGTCAAGTGACGGAACCTGTTGGGTGATGGAGGTAAATCCGCGGCTTACTACGTCGGTGATCGGACTTTCGCAGGCAACCAAACATCGAGGGTGGTTAGGAGACAGCCTCATTCGGGCGGCCGAAGGAAAACCACTGCATACATTCGATTGGACCAAGGCTCAAGTAACTTTCTCGGTAGCTGCAAATCATTAGGCCATGTTTGAGGGCACCTGTATTAACTTTTCAGGTTCCAAAAAAATCTTTCAGTTGACGTTGTCCGCGATGAAATCGCTTTCCCACGCGTTCTGCATTTGCGACCATAGACTCGGGGCGACCTGCACA
>JAGQOY010000432.1 GCA_020427005.1 Planctomycetales bacterium | reverse complement strand
TCCCCATGAAGCTAAGCTTCTTTCGGGATGTAGCAGTTGTTCTCTAGGACTGGCGAATTGCTTCAGTTTGAGCGATTTATGGGAAACGAATTTGCGATCTCTTACTAAGCAGCCGCGAGGAAACTAGGACATTGAACAAACCCGCAGGAATAGCTAGTCCTGTGACTTGAAGACGGTCAATCCCGCGATCGATGATCGTGATGATGATCGTGATGATGATCGTGATGATGATCGTGATGATGATCGTGATCGCGTATTTCGTTTGGCCTAGGACTCGGCGGGGGAGGAGCGACGCGTCTCGCGTGCTCTTTAACCAATTCGTAAATTTCTGCCAACGAAACGCGATGCTGCAAAGCCAAACGCTTGCAGTCCTCAAATTCCGGTTTTGCCATCATCTGTGCGGATGGAGTCCAAGAGTATTTTACGCGAACCTGCCCCAAGGGCGTCTCAACGACTTGCGATTGACGGTTCAAAACGACTCGATCCAGAATTTGCAAACGCAGCCCCAGACTGCCAGTATGAGTGAACATCACATTCTGCAATTCGTGCCGTTTCTGAGAGTTGCAAAGCACCGACAGCTTAATTGCCGGACGCCCTTTTTTCATTTGAATGGGCGTTGTAAAAACGTCCAGGGCTCCCGCGTCCCATAGCATTTCTTGAGCAAAGCCTAACTGTTCTCCAGTAATATCATCCAGATTGCACTCAATGAGAAACACTTGTTCCCTGTTTTGGCCATCGGAATCTCCTAGGATTACTCGCAGAACATTGGCCTGCTCTTTTAGATCTCTATGTCCGGCTCCATAGCCGATGCTGCCAATCCGCATGGCTGGAAGTGGGCCGAATTCGTCGACCAGCGTAGCTAATACGGCTGCTCCAGTAGGCGTCGTTAATTCTGCCTCAATTCGACTTTCCCGAATTGGCAACCCCAACATCAGTTCGGCTGTGGCCGGTGCAGGGACACTAACGCGTCCATGAGCAATCATTATGGAACCACACCCCATGGGTGTCGGCGAAGCAATGATGCGTTGGATATTCAGCTGTGAAATTGCAATTGCGACTCCTACAATATCAACGATGGAATCGACCGCACCGACTTCGTGAAAATGGACTTTATCAACCGTCGTACCGTGCACCTTTGCTTCGGCCTCAGCAAGGCGCCCGAAAATTCTAAGTGATAGCTCTCGTTCGCGACCTGTAAGCTTGCTACGGACTATCATGCCTTCGATATCTTGCAGGTGGCGATGAGCATGCTCCATAGGAAAACGCACATCCAGTCTCAGAGCGCGAAAGTCATGGCGGTGAGTGTGGGAGAATTCCAGTTCAACTTCGCCCGGTAGCCCAATGGTTTTTAGTTGAGACTTGATGTAATCTGCGTCGGCGCCCGCATCCACTAAGGCCGCCAGCAACATATCGCCGGCAATACCGCTTTGCGTGTCCAGATATGCGATGGCCATCCTTTGTTCCATTCCAGAGCAGTAAAGTTGCAGAAATTTGTTCTTGGCTTGAGAGCATTGTAAAGAATGACTTAGAATCTACACTACCGGTGACCAAAGGTGCGCCGCAAACTCAATGGAGAGCGGCAAACATTTCGAATTGAAAATTGGCGTCGGCCTAGGGAAATTTTGTCATAGTATTTCCAGCTTAAGTACTAACGCTTCGGGTCAACGAGTGATCCTAGAAAAACAGAGCAAGTAATGAGTGAATCCTCTCGTTTAGCACACATAGTTTACTTTTCATTGTCTGATAACTCTGCCACAAAGATTCAAGAGTTGTTGGATTCATGCAAAACCTACTTGGATAGTCACCCTGGACTAGAATTCTTTGCAGTAGGAACCCTCAACCCAGATTTGGCTAGGCCAGTGAATGATCGTGGATTTGACGTTGCTTTGCATACGGTGTTTTCCAACCGCGCAGCACACGACGCTTATCAATCTGCGCCCCGCCACTTGGAATTCATCGAGAAGAATAAAGGCAACTGGCGGCAAGTTCGCGTTTTCGATTCCGATCTGGCCTGAACTTGGCACAAGCTTGACCATTCTCGCCAAACTCCCGAATTGACTAGAACAGTCTTCATCTAAGTGTAGCGATAACCACAGTGTTTGATGTAGTTTCTACATTCGGGCTGCTTGAATAGGTC
>JAGQOY010000431.1 GCA_020427005.1 Planctomycetales bacterium | reverse complement strand
ATTCAAGCAATGATTTGTTGCCTCACCAGCTACACAAGTCATTACGTTTCGCTAACCAAGACACCGAAATACATTAACTTTCAGTAACCTCAACAGCCAGCGACAGCCATATCTTACATTCCGTTAATGTCAAATTATTTTAGCCTAACAAAGTCCATTGAAATCCGTAGACAATCTCTTGCTAAGTGGTAATTTAAGAGTTGATTCGGCGGACATTGAAGTGCCGTAATCATTTCTATTCTTCCCTTAGTGAGGTGAATTTCAATGAACAGACGTTCTGCGTTTACATTGGTTGAGCTTTTGGTCGTGATAGCGATCATCGGAATTTTGGTGGGGTTATTGCTACCGGCGGTGCAGGCCGCCCGCGAGGCAGCTCGCCGCATGCAGTGCAGTAACAATGTCAAGCAACTGAGTTTGGCATGTCACAACTACGAATCGACGTACCAGCGATTTCCTGCCAGGCAAGCCGGTACGGGATACATTCACACAGCTGGACAACGGCTCCGACTGAGCGGGTTTTGCTTGTTAACTCCCTTTTACGAGCAGACCGCACTTTGGAATCAGATTCAGACTCGCAATACCAATCCATGGACAAACAACGCGACAACAGATCCACAATGGCGCGTCACCTTGGCAACGTTGAATTGCCCCAGCGACGCTCAGAACGCGACGACTGACGCGCGGGGTAACAACGCGCCTAACGGCAAGATCAGCTATGCGTTGAACTGCGGTGACAGCTACGTTAGCTCGGTAGTGAATGCTTCGGAACGGACCACCGCCAGTTTGTCTTTTCAGGCTCGGCCGATTCCGAATCGAGGCGTTTTTGGTCGATATGACTTTGTCAAGATAGGTGCGCTTACCGACGGCACGAGCAACACAGCTCTTATCGCCGAACGCTCTGTTCCAACAAATCTGCGGGACCGAGGAATGGCGGTCGTCGACGCTTCAGGCACTGACTTGACGACCTACGTACCGCTCAGCTGCCGAACCTTCTGGTCAGGAAGCACATACGTGGCAGCGTCTTCCCCCTTCACCCAGGACACGTCGCCAGGTTACCGATGGGGTGACGGCTGTGCTTTCTTCAATGGCTTTACGACCATTCTGCCTCCCAACACTGCAGTCTGCTTGCTCGGAGACCCAGCTTGGCAATCCGGCGGTGGCCACTATGCACCTGGTATATGGACGCCTACCAGTCAGCACACCGGTGGTGTAACCGTTGGCTTTGCAGATGGAAGTGTACACTTCATCAGCGACAACATCGATACTGGAAATCTGACGGTTGTTGCTCCAGCGGCCACCGCTGGCGGTCCAAGTCCTTTCGGTGTTTGGGGGGCGTTGGGTTCGAAATCGGGCGGAGAAGTTTCGCAGGTTCCCCAATAATCTCAAGCTCGCGTTTTTGCTCAATCGCCTCGCATTGTTGTGCGTAATAGCCGCACATTCGGCTGGGCGAATAACAGCGAACATTCTGAACGAGAGCCGAGCTTAGGTGACTAAGTTCGGCTCTTCGGCCTCCGGTTAAGTTCATCCGACTTGCGGCTGAACGTAGTATTTCATTATTGACTGCTATTCGCAGTTCGACGATTTATCCTATCTAAAGATTGATCATGAAGATTCGTGTTTGCGCTTTGTGGTTCGGTTGTTTAGTCTCGCTGTGTGGTTGCGGGGAGACAGATAACCTGCCCAGAACGGTCAAAGCTGAGGGGATTGTATTATTGGACGGCAGTCCGATCGACGGCGCGTCAATCGTGTTCGCGGAAACTGCCGGCGAGTACTATGCCCGTGGCTTCAGCGATGACAGCGGTCGTTTCTCGCTTGACGCTTTTGAATCCAAGCGAGGTGCCGTTCCCGGCTCGTACAAAGTGACGGTATCCAAAACGGTCACCGTCGAGAACTCCGTCAACCAGAAACAGTTGAAGTCAATGGCCGAGGATGCTGAGCATGCTGCCACTGGCGGCGAAGACGCCAATGTATCTTGGGTCAATGACCTGCCCCCCAAATACGCCAACTTCACCACTTCGGGAATCGAAGTCACTATTCCTGAGGATGGCACCGAGCAAATCAAAATTGAATTGACGCTAAAGAAGTAAATGCGTTATTCGCGTCTTTGTGAAATAAAAAAAGTCGCTTTGGGGTCACGCCTTTAGGCATGTCCA